>NZ_JBHYJB010000006.1:0-259710 GCF_042740175.1 Streptomyces sp. NPDC059009
CCGATCTGCGGCGTTGTCGTCGGTTGCCAACGCTCCGCGTTGTCGCCCTCCTCCGCCTTGCATCTCGGCGCACCAGCCCCCGCTCACCGGCGATGCACGGCACCCTGGAAATTATGCGGCCTGACCCACCGGACAGGCCCTCGCTGACCCCGATGGGACCGCCATGGATCACGCACGCTCCGTCCTGACCACCGTGACCGAGCGGCTCGACGCCGCGCGCGAGAACTATCCCGCCGCGGCGGCCTGGCCGTGGCGCACGGGTGTCGTCGCCTGCGCGTGGATGGTCGTGTTCGCGGCGTTCCACTGCTACTGGGCCCTCGGCGGCACCTTCGGGCTGCCGCCGGGGGAGTCCCTGGTCGACAACACCCCGCTGTTCGTCATCGACTTGATCGCCATCCCGATGAACCTCGGCGGCGCCGCCCTCGCGCTCGCCCTGGTGCAGCCGTGGGGCCTGGTCTTCCCGCGCCGCCTCGTGCTCACCGGGGCCTGGGGCTGCGCGGCCCTGATGGTCTTCCACGCGGCGCCCGCCATGGTCGACCTGGCCGTCTACCTCACCGGGCAGCGGGACGAGCCGCTCACGGGCGAGGACCGGTTCAGCGTCCTGCTGTACGAGCCGTACTGGATGCTCGGCGGGCTCCTCTTCACCGTGCTCGCCCTCGACTTCCAGCGCCGCACCAGCGCACCAGGAGGTGAACGTCCATGAGCGACACGGCACTTGACCGGCTGCTTCCGCGCTGGGACCACCGGGAGCGGCACGCTACGGCGGTCCGGGCGCCCCGCGAGCGGGTGCTGCGGGCCGTCGAGGAGACCCGCTGGCGGGAGGTCCCCTTCTGCCACGCGCTGCTCCTGATCGGCTCCCTCGGCACCAAGCGCACCAAGTCCGAGGAGCCGTTCCTCGGCGCCATGACGGGCGGCGGCTTCACCGAACTGCACCGTGACGAGTCGGAGTTGGTGATCGGCGCGGTGGTGGCCGTCGAGGACCCCAAGGGCCCGGCCCTCCTCGCCGCGCCGCCCGGCGAGTCCTTCCGCGCCTTCGACCGGCCCGGCTACTACAAGGTGGCCTTCAACTTCCGGCACGACAAAGGAGAGCTGACCACCGAGACGCGCGTGGTCAGCACCGACGAGCGGGCCCGCCGCGCGTTCGCCCGCTACTGGCTGCTCATCCGGCTGCCCAGCGGGCTCATCCGCCGCGACTGGCTGCACGGCATCCGCAGACGCGCAGAACTCCCCGTACGCACGGGCCCTTGAACCGACAGTTCGCACCGGCCCTGAACCGACAGTTCGCACCGGCCCCTGAACCGACTGTGAGAGCGGACATGACCATGACCAGCGAGACGTACGCCCCAGGCGATCTCGACGCCGTCGACCTCACCGACCCCAAGACCTTCGTCACCGGGACGCCGGACGAACTCCACGATCTGTGGCGGCGGTTCCGCGACGAGCGGCCCGTCCACCACCACCCGGCCCGCGGCGGCCTACCGCCCTTCTGGGCGCTCACCCGCTACGCCGACGTGATGGCCGTCTACAAGGACAACACCCGCTTCACCTCCGAGCGCGGCAACGTCCTGTCCACGCTCCTCCAGGGCGGCGACTCGGCGGCCGGGAAGATGCTCGCGGTCAGCGACGGGGCCCGGCACCGGGCGATCCGCACCCTCATGCTGAAGTCGTTCTCCCCGCGCGCCCTGCGCCACGTCGTCGAGCAAGTCAACGTCCGTACGCGGGACTTGATCTCACACGTCCTGGACCGCGGGGACGGCTTCGACTACGCCGAGGCCGTCGCCGAGCACATCCCCATGGGCACCATCTGCGACCTGATGGCGGTGCCCCCGCAGGACCGCCAGGCGCTCCTCGACTGGAACAAGCAGGTCCTCAGCGCGGACAGCGGCGACGCCACCGCCCAGGACGCGTGGCTGGCCCGCAACGAGATCCTCCTGTACTTCTCGGACCTCTCCCGCGCCCGCCGCAAGAACCCGGGCGACGACGTGATCAGCGCCCTCGCGACGGGAGAGATCGAAGGCCGGCCCCTCACCGAGGAAGAGATCGTCTTCAACTGCTACAGCCTCATCATCGGCGGCGACGAGTCCAGCCGCATGGCGTCGATCGGCGCGATCCTGGCCTTCATCGAACACCCGGACCAGTGGCGGGCGTTCCGCTCCGGCGAGGTCACCGTGGAGAGCGCCACGGAGGAGGTGCTGCGCTGGACGACGCCCGCGATGCACTTCGGCCGGCGGGCCGTCGCGGACGTGGAGATCGGCGGCCGCACGATCCCCGCCGGGGACATCGTGACCCTCTGGAACACCTCCGCCAACTTCGACGAGGAAGTCTTCCCCGACCCGCTCCGCTACGACCTGTCCCGCACCCCCAACAAGCACGTGACGTTCGGCCACGGACCGCACTTCTGCCTCGGCGCCTTCCTCGGCCGCGAGGAGCTCAAGGCCCTCCTCGCGGCGCTGCGCGACATGGTCGCCACGATCGAGCCGCGCGGCGAGGCGCGGCGCGTGTACTCCAACTTCCTGTACGGGTTCAGCGACGCGCCGGTGGCTTTCGGGGCGGCGTGAGAGGCGCCCCGTCAGGGGCGCGGGGAACTGCGCGACCAGCCACAGGCAGCCCGCAGGTGCCGGATCACAGCAGCCCCCACGGCGCTCTCCCGCTGCCTACCGGCCAGGTGTGCGCTGTGACTTGAAGATCCCGAACACCACCCGGATCACGAGCACACAGCTCACCACCATCAGGTTGTAGCCGATCAGCTGGAAGAGGCTGAGCGAGTCGCCGAGCGTCGGCCCCTTGTCGGTCCCGAGGAGCAGCACACCGATCAGCCCCGTCACCCCGCCCAGGAACGTGAGCAGCACGTCGTGCACGAGGGACCGGACGAACCGCCGGTCCCGCTCGTCGGCGAGCAGCCGCACCCGAACGCCGAGCCGCCCGTGCTCCAGGGAGTTGGTGATCCGCTCCACGCGCCGGGGCAGCCGCCGCAGCAGCGGCGCCAGCGCGAGAGCCTCCTCGGAGAACACCTCGCCGAGCGACTTCGGGCTGAGCTTGCGCTCCAGCTGCCCGGTGGCGAACGTACGGGCCTCGGCGACGATGTCGAAGCCCGGCACCAGCTGCTCCATCGCGCCCTCCAGGGTCGCGAGTGCCCGGAACGTCGCGGCGATCTCCGGCGGCACGGTCAGCCCGTGCCGGGCCACCAGCAGGAACAGGTCGGCGAACATCTCCCGGTCGGGCCGCACCCCGGGCGTGAGGTGGCGGGCCATGAACCGGCCGAGGGCCCGCTCCAGGCGCATCTCGTCGATCTCCTCGCCGCGGTCGACGAGTTCGAGCAGCGCATCGGAGAGCGCCACCGGGTCGCTGCGGTGGATGGCGAGCAGCAGATTGCGCAGCGCGGCCCGCAGCACCCGGTCGATGCGGCCCACCGAGCCGAAGTCGATCAGGCCGAGGTCGCCGTCGTCGAGCAGCATGATGTTGCCGGGGTGCGGGTCGGCGTGGAACACCCCGCCGATCATGATCTGTTCGAGGACGCACTCCAGGAGCCGGCGGGCCAGCTCGGTGCGGTCCAGGCCGCGCTCCTCGATGAGGCCGCCCGCCGCGTTGAGCGGGGTGCCGCTCAGCCACTCCAGGACGAGGACGCGCTTGCCGCACAGGTCCTCGTGCACGAGGGGCATGCGGACGGTGGAGACCACGTCGGGGCGGTCGGCGGCGGCCCTGATGGTGGCCATGTTGCGGGCCTCGATGCGGAAGTCCAGCTCCTCGTTGAGGGAGGTGGCGAAGCCCTCGGCGAGCTCCAGGGCGCCCATGTCCCGCCCCCACGCGGTGTGTTCCTCGAACTTCTGGCCCATCCGGAACAGGATGTCCAGGTCCCGGTCGACCACGGGCCGCGCGCCGGGCCGCTGCACCTTGACCACGACCTCCTCGCCGGAGCTGAGCCGGGCCCGGTGCACCTGCGCGATGGAGCCCGCGGCGAGCGGCTCGTGGTCGAACTCGGCGAAGAACACGGCGGGTTCCTTGCCGAGCTCCTCGGTGAGGACCTTCTCCACCTCCGCCCAGGGCTCGGCGGCCACCTGGTGCTGGAGCTTGGTGAGCTCGGTGACGAACTCGGGCGGCAGCAGGTCGTAGCGGGTGGACAGGACCTGCCCGAGCTTCACGAAGGTGGCGCCCGCCTCCTCCAGGGCGAGCCGCAGATCGCCCGCGACCCGGCCGCGCTCCCCGGCCGCGTCGGGCCCCCGCAGCCCCCGGCCGCGCACCGCGCCGCCCAGGCCGTGGCGGACCGCGATCCGGGAGAGCTGGGCGTAGCGGCGGGTGCGGGCGAGGCGGCGGCGCACCGCCTGCGGCCAGCGCACCACACCGGAGATGGACCCGGAGGGCAGCACGGCCTCCGAGAGGGCGAGGAAGCCCACCGCGACGAGCACGGTCAGGCCGATCTGCACCGAGATGAGCGCCCCGCGCCGGGCCTCACCCATGGCGGCGCCGATCAGCCCGCTCGAGCCCATGGCGACGAGCCCGGTGAGGGTGGCCCGCACCTTCCCGATGCGGAGCCCGAGCAGGCGCCGGGCCCCGACGGAGAGCAGCGAGACGGTGAGGACGAGGGTGACGGCGGCGATGAACAGAAAGAGGGTCAGCTCCATACGCGGGTGCGCCGCCCGGGTCCCACCGCTGCTGCGGCGGGGCCCGGGCGGCGCCCTCCTCTCGTACAAGTCACGGGAATTACACGAGTGTTCGGTCGTCGTCGGAGCGGCCCACCGGTGCGGACGGCTCGGTTCCGGACGCGGCCGCAGGCGGCGCCACGGGCCGGTGTCCCGGCCACCACGCCCGGTGCCCGAGCAGCGTGGTCACGGTCGGCACCAGCAGCATCGCCATGACGAAGGCGGACAGCAGGATCCCGAAGGCCACCGCGAAGCCCATCTGCTGGAGCATGGAGTTCTTGGCGAGCATCAGGACGCCGAAGGTGCCGGCGAGGATGACCGCGGCGGCGCCGATGGTCGGCACGGAGCGGGAGACGGCGCGCAGGGTCGCCTCGCGCGGTGAGCGGCCCTGTTCGATCTCCTCCCGGAGGCGGGCCACCATCAGGATGTTGTAGTCGGTGCCGATGGCGACCACGAAGAGATAGACGATCACCGGCAGCGTGAACAGCAGGCCGTTCTTGCCCTGCCCCTCCTGGAAGATCCAGACCGTCGCGCCCAGTGTGGCACCGAAGCCGAGCGCCACCGAGACCATCAGGTACAGCGGGGCGACGACGCTGCGAAGGAGCAGCCCCAGGATGATCAGGATGGCGAGCCCGGCGGTCGGGAAGACCACCTTGTAGTCGTGGTTCACGGCCGTCTGGATGTCGGCGAGCACCGCCGTGGTCCCGCCCGCCAGCGCCTTCGTGCCGTCCGGCGCGGCCTGGTGCGCGGCGTCCCGCAGCGGCCCCGAGACGAGGTCGATGGCCTTGTCCTCGGCGGGCCGGTACTTGAGGACCACGTCGTACTGGGCGATGGAGCCCTCGGTGCCCCTGACGGCGGGGGAGACCTGGCTGACCCCGTCGACCTTCTGCAACGCGGCGCGGAAGTCGGCCAGTTGGCTCTTGCTGAGGGTGCCGCCGCCGGTCTTCTCCAGATAGACCGAGGTCGGGTCGGTCTGGCCCGCGGAGAAGCCCTGCTGCATGTCCTTCATGGCCCGCACCGACTCCAGGTTCTGCGGCAGCGAGCTGTCGGTGTCGAACTCCGCGCGGAAGCTGAGCACCCCGAGCGCGAGCACCGCGAGGACGCCCGCGGTGAGGGCGGCGACCGGGCCGGGCCGCCGCGCCGCGAGCGAGCCGACGCGGCCCGCGACGGTGGCCTTCGGCTCCTTGCGCCACGCCTTGGACGGCCAGAACGCCTTGGTGCCGAGCAGCGAGAACACGGCGGGCACCAGGGTGAGTCCGGCGAGCAGCGCCACCGCGACGGAGATCGCGAGCGACGGGCCCATCGCGCGGAGCATGCCCATGGTGGACAGGAGCAGCGCGAGGAACGCGACGATGACGGCGCCCGCCGCGGACGCGATGGTCTCGCCGACGAGCGCGACCGCGCTGATCATGGCCTGCTTGGGGTCCTGCCCGCCGCGCAGCTGCTCGCGGTAGCGGAAGAGCAGGAAGAGGATGTAGTCGGTGCCGACACCGAAGAGGACCACGATGAGGATCGCGGAGATCGAGTTGTCGGCCTTGAGCCCGCCGAGCTCGGCGGCGGTGGAGATGAGCCCGGTGGCCACCATGAAGGCGACCCCGATGATCAGCACCGGGAGCACGGCGATCAGCGGGCTGCGGAAGAGGATGAGCAGCAGCACGACGATGAGCGCGAGCGTCGCCGACATGATCATGGCGTCGGTGTCGCCGGACGCCTCCTTGGAGTCGAGCGCGCTGGCCGCCTGCCCGGTGAAGCCGACCTTCAGACCGGTGTCGTCGAGCAGCGGCTTCGCAGCCTGGCGCAGCTTCTTGACGGACTCCGAAAGCCCTTCGTCGTACGGGTCCTTGACGGTCGCGACGACGTTGGCGAGGGCGATCCTCCCGTTGGGCGAGACCGCCTCCGGGCTGGTCCGCACCCCCTTGATCTTCTCGAAGCCGCGGTCCTGGAGCCCCGCGGCGACCTTTCCGACCGCGGCCTTGTCGGCCCCGGTCAGCTGCTGCCCGTCCGCCCGCTGGAACACCGCGACGGCCGCCGGCTGCTCATGCTGGGGGAACGCGCGTTCCTGCGTCTTCTCCGCCTGGACCGACTCGTAGTGCGACGGGAGAAAGTCGGCCTGGTCGCTGGTGGATTTCAACTGGGGCGCGAGCGCGACAAGCGCCACCGCGGCGATGATCCAGACCGAGATGGTCACCCAGGGCCGGTGGACGGCTAAACGTCCAATCCGTCCGAACATGAGACTCCTTCGCGAGAAATGGCGTACCGGGAGTGCCGGAGTACGGGGATTTCCTGGGGGAGCCTAGGCAGCGGCACTTGATTCCACCCGGGCCCTTGCCGGTTCCTGACAATGCGGGTGGCGGGGTCTGGCCAATGCCTCAAGCCGCGTGGCAGCTTGCTGCCAACCCTGTGTACGCGCGGGTCAGGAGCAGCCCCGCTGCCAGTTCCAGCCGACGAAGGTGTGCTTGAGCTCCACGTCGAACGTGCAGGTCCCGGTCCCGTCGCCGGTCAGCTCGATGGACGAGTGGTGCGCGTTCTCGTACCGGTTGCCGGAGGTGTCGAAGATGCCTTTGTACGTGAAGCGGGCGCGGGCCTCGGTGCGGGACACCGCGCAGTCGGTGAGGCAGTCGGTGCCCTTGGCCGAGTCCGCGAGCGACCAGCCGGCGTTCCACGGCTCCCGGTTCCACTGCTGGGTGACGTCGGTGTTCGCCCGCGCTATCCGCCCGCCGTCGGTGGTCCAGTCAGACGTCGTGTAGAGGCCGGTCATGCGGATGTTGCAGCAGTCGTACATCTCGTTCCAGCTCGTCAGCCGATGGTCGGAGCCCGCCGCGAGCGGCGTCACGCGCACCTCTCCCAGATGCGGCCGGCAGTCCGCGCCGACCGTCACCTCCTGCCGCACCGCCGTGCCGGGGGCGGGTGCGGGCAGCGAGCCGGTGAGCCGCAGTGCACCGCAGTCGCGCGGGCCTTCGGCGGTGGCGCCGCCGGCCGCGGAGGGGGCGGCGGAGAGGGCGAGCAGCGCGGCGGCGCCCGCCACGGCGAAGGCTATTCGGATACGCATTTCCATGCCTTTCCCCAAGGGGTCGGAGACCGGAGACCGGAGATCGCAGGGAGCGTATCCACGGGAAATCCCTATTCGGTGGCCGCAGGAAAGCACGTCAGGAAGCTGACAGCCGTAACACCTTCATGTCAGGCCCGTTGTAGGGGATTTGGGTGCGACCGAGAGTTGATTTCCGTATCCGAATACGTGAAATCACCGATGCACACGGGCACGGCAGAGGGGCTCCCCCATGGACGTACGACAGACAGCCGGGCTCCTCGGCCGACTCGCCCTGGAGGACCCCGGGTTCGAGCACAGACTCAGCGAGGCCCTGGAGCGCGCCGAGAAGTGGCTCCAGTCCACCGCGCACGGCTCCCTCGACCCCCGTGTCGCGGCCCTCACCGGCCATCTCGCCGACGCGGGCGGCAAGCGGCTGCGGCCCCTGCTGGTGCTGCTGGGCGCCGAGTTCGGCGAGCCGTGGCGGGACGGTGTCACACAGGCCGCCGTCATCGCCGAGCTGGTGCACATCGCCTCGCTCTACCACGACGACGTGATGGACGAGGCCGAGACCCGGCACGGCGTCCCCAGTGCGCACGCCCGCTGGGGCGAGCGGGCCGCCGTGCTCGGCGGGGACTGGCTCCTCGCCCGCGCGGCCCAGCTCGCCGCCGACCTCGGCCCCGGCGCCGTCCACCTCAACGCGCAGGCCGCGGGCCGCCTCGTCGCCGGGCAGCTGCGCGAGCTGAGCGGGCCCGGACCCGACATGGACCCGGTCACCCACTACTTCCAGGTGACCGAGGGCAAGACCGCCGCCCTCCTGTCGATGTCCCTCGGCATCGGCGCCCTCCAGGCGGGCACGGCCGCCCCCGAGGTGGCCGCCCTGACCGAGTACGGCGAGCAGCTCGGCATCGCCTTCCAGATAGCCGACGACCTGCTCGACCTGAGCTCTCCGGCCGAACTCACCGGCAAGCAGCGGGGCAAGGACCTCCTGGCCGGCGTCCCCAGCCTGCCCGTCGTCCTCGCCCGCGAGGGCGCCGACCCGGCCGACGCGGAACTGCGCGACCTGCTCGCGGACGGCCCCCTCGCACCCGCCGACGCCGACCGCGCCCTCGCCCTCTTCGCCCGCTCGTCCGCCCTCACCGAGACCGAGGCGGTGCTGCGGCGCCGCCTCGACCGGGCGCGCGAGGCGCTCCGCGCGCTGCCGCCGCTCCCGGCCCGCCGTGCGCTGCACGCGCTCTGCGACTACGTCGCGCTCCGCACCAGCTGACGGAGCTCCGCACCAGCCGACGGACAGGGAGTTGGAGTCCATGACCATGACCGAGCGGGTCGCCGAGCTCACCCGCATCCGCCGCGACGTCCTCGACGGCGTCCCCGCGGCCACCGAGGCGCAGCACGCCAAGGGCAAGCTGACGGCGCGCGAACGCATCGAACTCCTCCTTGACCCGGGCTCGTTCAACGAGGTGGAGCAGTTGCGCCGGCACCGCGCGACGGGCTTCGGCCTGGAGGCGAAACGGCCGCACACGGACGGGGTGATCACGGGCTGGGGAACGGTCGAGGGCCGCACGGTCTTCGTCTACGCGCACGACTTCCGGATCTTCGGCGGTGCCCTCGGCGAGGCGCACGCCACGAAGATCCACAAGATCATGGACATGGCCATCGCGGCGGGCGCGCCCCTGGTGTCGCTGAACGACGGCGCGGGCGCCCGCATCCAGGAGGGCGTCTCGGCCCTCGCCGGGTACGGCGGCATCTTCCAGCGCAACACGAAGGCGTCCGGCGTCATCCCGCAGATCAGCGTGATGCTCGGCCCGTGCGCGGGCGGCGCGGCCTACAGCCCCGCCCTGACGGACTTCGTGTTCATGGTCCGGGAGACGTCGCAGATGTTCATCACGGGCCCGGACGTCGTGAAGGCGGTCACGGGCGAGGAGATCACCCAGAACGGGCTCGGCGGCGCGGACGTGCACGCGGGCGTCAGCGGCGTCGCCCACTTCGCGTACGACGACGAGGAGACCTGCCTGGCGGAGGTCCGCTACCTCCTCTCCCTGCTCCCCGCCAACAACCGCGACACACCCCCGGGTTCGACCCCCGAGGACCCCGCGGACCGCCGCTGCGAGCGCCTCCTGGACCTGGTGCCCCTGGACGGCAGCAGGCCCTACGACATGCGCGAGGTCATCTCGGAACTCGTCGACGACCACGAGTACATGGAGGTCCACGAGCGCTGGGCCACCAGCGTCATCACGGCGCTCGCCCGCCTCGGCGGCCAGGTCGTCGGCATCGTCGCGAGCCAACCCCAGGCCCTGGCAGGTGTGTTGGACATCCATGCCTCGGAGAAGGCCGCCCGCTTCGTGCAGCTCTGCGACGCCTTCAACATCCCCCTGGTCACCCTCGTCGACGTGCCCGGCTTCCTGCCCGGCGTCGACCAGGAGCACGGCGGCATCATCCGCCACGGCGCCAAACTCCTGTACGCGTACTGCAACGCCACCGTCCCCCGGGTCCAGGTCATCCTGCGCAAGGCGTACGGCGGCGCCTACATCGTCATGGACTCCCGCTCCATCGGCACCGACGTGTCCCTGGCCTGGCCCGCCAACGAGATCGCCGTGATGGGCGCGGAGGGCGCCGCGAACGTGGTCTTCCGCCGCCGGATCGCGGCCGCCGACGACCCCGAGGCGATGCGCGCCCGCATGGTCAAGGAGTACAAGACGGAGCTCATGCACCCCTACTACGCCGCCGAGCGCGGCCTGGTCGACGACGTCATCGACCCCGCCGACACCCGCTCGGCCCTGATCGCGACGCTCACGATGCTCCGCCCCAAACACGCAGCGCTGCCCACACGCAAACACGGCAACCCCCCGATGTGAGGAGCCCTCCCATGACCGCACCCGCACCCGCACCCGCCCCCGCCCTCGAGGGCCCGCTGGCCCCGACCCTGTTCAAGGTGATCCACGGCAGCCCGACCCCGGAGGAACTGGCGGCGGTGGTGGCGCTGTTGACGGCACTGACCGCCGGCGCGCCGCCGAACGGGGAGGAGGACCGGGGCGCAACGGCCCGCTGGACCAGAGCAGAGGCAACACCCCCGTCGTCCTGGAAGGCGATCTAGAGCGCCCCGTAAGGGGCGCGGGGCTGTATCGATGTGCGGCTCCGCCGCGTGGGCGCGACCACCCGATCGTGCCCCGTAAGGGGCGCGGGGCTGTATCGATATGCGGCTCCGCCGCGTGGGCGCGACCACCCGATCGTGCCCCGTAAGGGGCGCGGGGAACTGCGCGACAAGCCCCCACCGGCCCGCGGGTGAGAACGAGCCCCCACCCCCCCCCGGATCCCGCCCCCGCCCGGGAGGGCCCTGGCAGCTTGCTGCCGCCCTCATTGCGACCCGGCAAGGGCCCTTGTTACCCAAGCAAAGAGAGAGCGCGACCAGGACAAAAAAGAGGGGAGCCCCGCGTGCTGCAGGTGGTGTTCCGGATCCTCGGCCCCCTCGACATCAGGGTCGAGGACCGCCCCGTCCCCCTCCAGGGCGCCCGCCAGCGCACCCTCATGTCCATGCTCCTCCTCGCCCCCGGCAAGGTCGTCTCCACCGACGCCCTCGCGGACGCGATCTGGCACGGCAACCCGCCCGCCACCGCCCGCAATCAGCTCGCCATCTGCGTCTCCGCACTCCGCAAGACCCTCAAGGCGGCCGTCGGCGTCGAGGACATCCTCGTCACCAGCCACCCCGGCTACATGCTCTACGCGGGCGAACACCGCATCGACGCCGTCGAGTTCGAGGAGCGCGCGGGCGAGGGCCGGGAAGCCGCCCGGCGCGGCCGCGGCGACGAGGCCATCGGCCACTTCGAGGAGGCCCTCGCGATGTGGCGCGGACCCGCGCTCGAAGGGATCACCGCGGAGCGCGTGGAGGCCGAGTCGGCGCGCCTGACCGAGCTGCGCCTCGACGTGTACGAGCAGCTCACCGCGCTCCGCCTCGACCTGGGCCTGCACGGCGAACTCATCGCGGAACTCTCCGGGTTCGTGCGCGAGAACCCGCTGCGCGAGAAGGCCGTGGCCCTGCTGATGCTCGCCCACTACCGCTCCGGGCGCCGCGCCGAAGCCCTGGAGGCGTACCGCGACGGCGCCCGCCTCTTCGCCGAGGAGCTGGGCATCGACCCGGGGCCCGCCCTCCAGGAGCTGCACGAGGAGATACTCGCCGACTCCCCGAAGCTGCTCCCGCCCACCGAGAACGCCACCCTCGTCCAGGGCGCCGCCGTCCCCGCCCACCTGCCGCCCAGCCCCGCCTCCTTCACCGGCCGCGCCCCCGAACTCGCCGCCCTGGACCGCCTGTTGGACCACCTCGGCGGCACCGCACTGCCGGTCGGCTCGCTCACCGGCACCGGCGGCGTCGGCAAGACCGCGCTCGCCGTCCACTGGGCGCACCAGGTCGTCGCCCGCTTCCCGGACGGCCAGCTCTTCGCCGACATGCGCGGCTACGACGAGGACGAGGCGCCGCGCAGGCCGGGCGCCGTCCTCGACCGGTTCCTGCGCGCCCTCGGCGTGCCCGGCCCGCAGATCCCCGCCGACCAGGTGGAGCGCACCGCCCTCTTCCGCAGCGTCCTGGACGGCCGCCGGGTCCTGATCGTCCTCGACAACGCCCGCTCCTACCAGCAGATCCGGCCCCTCCTGCCGGGCACCTCCGGCTGCTGCGTCCTGGTCACCAGCCGCGACAGCATGGGCGGCGCGCTCGCCGGCGACTACGCCTACGTACCACTGCAGCTCGGCTCCCTCGCGCAGGACGAGTCGCTCGCGCTGCTCTCCCGGGTCGCGGGCGACGACCGGTTCAGCGCCGACCCGGTGGGCGCCGCCCGGCTCAGCGAGCTCTGCGACCGGCTGCCGCTCGCGCTGCGCATCGCCGCCGCCCGGCTCGCGGCCAAACCCCACTGGTCCGTACGGACGCTGGTGTCCCGCCTGGAGGACCAGCACCGCAGGCTCGACGAGCTCAGCATCGACGCGCGCGGCGTCCGCGCAGGGCTCCGGCTCAGCTACCGGGACCTCGCGCCCGCCACCGCCCGCATGTTCCGGCTGCTCGGCACGGTGTGCGTGCCCGAGTTCTCGGCGTGGGCGGGCGCGGCCCTCCTCGACATCGACCCGGTGGACGCCGAGGACCTCATCGAGCAGCTCGTCGACGCCCAGCTCCTGGAGCCGCTGCACGCCACCACCGGGCACGTCCGCTACCGCTTCCAGGACCTGCTGCGGCTCTTCGCCCGCGAGTGCGGGCTCGCCGAGGAGGAAGAGGAGACCCGGCGGGCGGCGCTGCGCCGCGCGGGCGCGGGCTGGCTCGGCCTGGCCCGGGAGGCGCACCGCCGCGTCTACGGCGGCGACTACACCGTCGTGCACGGCTCCGCACCGCTGCGGGAGCTGCCCGCGCACTACGTGGACAGCCTCCTGGAGGACCCGCTGGAGTGGTTCGAGACGGAGCGCCTCGCCCTCACGGGCCTCATCGACCAGCTCGCCCGGGACGACGAGTCCGCGTACGCCTGGGACCTGACGATGACCGCCGTGACCCTCTTCCAGAACCGCAACTACCTGGAGGACTGGGCCCAGTGCGGCGACGCGGCCCTGGCCGCCGCCCGCCGCACCGGGGACGGGCTCGGCGAGGCGGCGATGCTGCACTCCCTCGGCACCCTGGAGATCGTGCAGTGGGAGTACGACTCCGCCTACGACCGCCTCGGCCGCGCCCTGACGCTCTTCGACGAGCTCGGCCAGGACCAGGGCCGTGCCCTCGTGCTGCGCAACCTCGCCCTGTGCGAGCGCCACCGCGGCGACCTCGACCAGGCGTACGGCACGGGCCGCCGCTCACTGGAGACGTTCCGTGCCGTCGGCGACCACTACGCCGAGGCCCATGTGCTCGGGCTGCTCGCCCAGATCGAGCTGGAGCGCGGCGACCCGCAGGCCAGTCTGGTCCTCTCCTCGGAGGCGGTCGCGCGGAGCCGGGGCCTCGGCACGGTGCGGGGCGAGGCGATGAGCACCGTACGTCTCGCGGAGGCGCTGATCCACCAGGGCGACGGGGAGCGCGCGGAGGATGCGTGCCGCCGCGCGCTCGACCTGGTCCTGGGCAGCGGGGACCGGCGGGGCGAGGCGCATGTGCTGCGCGCCCTGGGCGAAGCCCTGTGGCGCCGGGGGGAGTTGGCGGAGGCCGAGACGGTCCTGCGGGACGCGGTGCGGGCCGCGGAGGAGGTGCCGGACCGCTATCTGAAGGCCCGGGCGGGCGCCGTCCTCGGCTGTGTGCGGGCGCTGCGCGCGGACCGGGCGGGCGCGGCGGCCAGCTTCAACGCGGCCGGTGAGCTCTTCGCGGAGGCCGGGGTGCGCACCTGGCGCGAGCGGGTGGAGCAGCTCCTGGTGGCGCTCGCGCAAGACGAACAGGCCGACTCGGAGCGGCTGTTCGCCCTCGTACGTCCCTGACGGCCCCCGGGCCCCCGCTCCGGTTCACGTCCACGGGTCGTCGGTCCGGGCACCGTCGGTGGTGGCCGTCGCGTTCTTTGGGGCGGAGGTCCAGGGGTCGTCCGTGTGCGGGGCGGAGGTCCACGGATCGTCGGTGCGCGGCCCCACGGTCCACGGATCGTCCGTGGCGGCACCGGCGACCGCGGCCGTCGGGTGCTGCGCCGCGAACGGCGTCATGCCCTGCGTCGCGCCCACGGTCCCGGCCGCCGCGAGCAGCAGCACGGCCCCGGCCGCGAACCGGCCCGCGGGGGCGGTGGCGGCGTACTTCCTGGCGGAGTTGATGACGCGGTTCATGATGTCCTCCCGGACGCTCGATGTCCCCGGGGTCCCCGGTGTTCCCGGGTTCCCGGTGTCCGCTGTGGGCGGCTGCCCTGCGGCATGCCAAGAAAGCTACGGAGCCGCTCTTTTCCACCGGTTTCAAAGCTCTTTCGAAGCCTCGAAACCGCACCAACAGCGCGAGAAAACAGCAGGTCAGTAGCTTTTCGCGGCAGATGGCCCGGGTAGGGAACGGGCCCGCGAAACGGCGGAGGCCCGCATGGACTTCAAGATCCTCGGACCGGTGTCGGCCGAGCTCGACGGCCGCCAGGTCGCCCTGGACGGCGCCAAGCAGCGCACCGTGCTCGCGGCCCTGCTGCTCGCGCACGGCCAGGTCATCACGGACGAGCGCCTGACGACGCTCCTCTGGGGCTGGGAGCCCCCGGCCACCAGCACCAACCAGCTCTACACCTACATGTCCCGCCTCCGCACCCGCCTCGGCCCCGGCCACGGCCCGGAGCGCCAAGGAGCGGGCTACCGCCTGGAGTCGGGCACGGCCACCCTCGACTGGGACACCTTCCGCACGCTCACGGCCGAGGCCAGGACCGACCTCGCGGCCACCCGGTACGCGGCCGCGGAGAGCAAGCTGGCCACGGCACTCGCCCTCTGCCACGGCCCGGCGCTCAGCGGTGTCACCGAGCAGCTCGCCACCGCCGAGGGCCCCCACCTGGAGGAGGCCCGACTGGCCGCCACCGAGCAGCACACCGAGGCCGCCCTCGCCCTCGGCCGCCACACCGAACTCGTCCCGGCCCTCACCGCGCAGGTGGCCCGCCACCCCGTACGGGAGGTGCTGCGCGGCCAGTTGATGACGGCGCTCCACCGCTGCGGCCGCCAGGCGGACGCCCTCACCACGTACGAGGAGGGCCGCGCCGTCCTCGCCGACGAACTCGGCATCGACCCCGGCCCCGGGCTGCGCGCCCTGCACCAGGAGATCCTGACGGGGACGCTGGCGGGGGCACCGGGCGCGCCCGGCGTGTCTGCGGGGGAGCGGGGGACGGCGGAGCTACGGGTGCGGGATCTCGAAACCCCAGGGCTCGAAGCCGAGTTGACGTCCACTACCGCAGCTACCGCGGCTACCGCAGCCCCCATCCCCGCCCTGCTGCCCGCCGCCCCCCGCGACTTCACCGGCCGCGCGG
Organism: Streptomyces sp. NPDC059009; assembly: GCF_042740175.1. Lineage (NCBI taxonomy): Bacteria > Bacillati > Actinomycetota > Actinomycetes > Kitasatosporales > Streptomycetaceae > Streptomyces > Streptomyces sp. NPDC059009. Next base: position 15,573 of record NZ_JBHYJB010000006.1, read on the forward strand.
CCGCGACGGACGAGATCCTGTCCGCCCTGCGCACCGGGCAGGACGTGGCGATCACCGGCGCCCCCGGCACCGGCAAGTCGGCCCTCGCCCTGTGGGCCGCCGAGCACTGCCGCACCGACTTCCCCGAGGGCCAGCTCTACGCGGACCTGCGCACGGACGACGGCACGCCCCGCTCCCCGCGCGACGTCCTCGGCTGGTTCCTGCGCGCCCTGGGCGCCCCGTACGACGAGCTCCCCGCCGGCCTGGACGAACGCGCCCAGCTCTACCGCACGCTCCTGGCCGGCCGCCGCGTCCTGGTCGTCCTCGACAACGCGGCCGACGACGCACAGGTGCGCCCCCTGCTCCCGGGCGGCGGCGCGGGCCGCACCCTGGTCACCGGCGTCCGCCCGGCCCTGGCCACCCTCGCGGGCACACATCTGCTCCGCCTGGGCCGCATGACGCCGACGGAGGCGACCGCGCTGCTGGCGACGATCGCAGGCGCGGACCGCCTCGCTCCGGCACCCCAAGTAGCGGCACACATAGCGGAGTTCTGCGACCGCCTCCCGCTGGCCCTGCGCATCGCCGCGGCCCGCCTGGCCGACCGCCCGCACTGGCCGCCCCAGCGCCTCGCGGACCGCCTGGCCCCCGAGGACCGCAGGCTCACCGAACTCCGCATCGGCAGCCTGGACCTGACCGCGACCCTGCGCCCGGCCCTGACCTCCCTCGCCCCACCGCTGTCGGCCGCGTTCACGACGCTGGCGACGGCCCGCCTGCCCCGCCTCACGGCGACGGACGCGGCGGCCCTGCTCGACCTGCCGCCCGACGACGCGGAGGAGATCCTGGAACAGCTCACCGACGCGCGCCTGGCGGAGCCGTGGGCAGACGGCGAGGTGCCGGAGTACGAACTGCTGCCGTTGGCGGCGCTGTTGGCGCGGGAGGAGACGCGAGTGCCGGCACTCTCCCGCTGATTTCCCCCTTCTTTTCCTTCCCTTTCCCTTTCTTCTTTCTCTCTCACGGCCTGGTGGCCGACCGGATGTCCTCTCCCGGTCGGCCACCAGGCCGTTCCCGCGTGCTATCCGCAGCCGCCCGCATGGCCTTCGTCAAGACCGTATGTGGCGATGAATCCGTTCTCGACGGTGCCGTCGGTGGCGAGCGCGTTCAGGGCGTCGACGTATTCGGCCAGCAGATCGGACCAAGGGGTCCCGCCGTCCCGGAGCAGGAGTTCCTGGTCCATCGCCGCGCTGCGCTCGATCTCGGTCAGAACTTCCAGGGGGTGCTGGACCTGGGCCGGGGGAATCTCGTTGTCGAACATTTCTCCTCCTGTGTGTATCGGGTCCCGTTCAGGTCCCGCACCAACAGAGTGGAGCTCGGCGCTATACCAATTCCCCGCCCGCCCTATAGCCGGGAAGAAAGTAACTGGAGGGGATTCCATAGCCCGTATACAGCTGAAATACAGAAGACGGGAGAACCCTCCCCGTATGGACAGGAGAATCGAAGACATAGTGATGGTCGGCGGCACGCTGACCGCCTGGACCGCGGCCGCGCGACTGGCCTCGGCCTTCCCCGGCACGGTCCGTGTCACGGTCCTCGAACCCCCGCGACGCACCACCGCACCGACGGAGACGGACCAGGTCATCACCCTGGCCCCGCACGTGCAGCGGGACCTCTTCGACCCCCTCGGCATCCCCGAGGAGACCTGGATGCGGGCGGCGTCGGCGACCTTCAACCTGGCCGTGCGCCACGAGAATTGGCGCACCCCGAACGCCGTCGCGGCACCCGACCACTTCTATCTGCCGTGGGCGGGCACACCGGAGTGCGAGAACTTCCCGCTCTCCGACTTCTGGCGCCTGCGCCGCGCCGAGGGCCGCACCACAGAACCGTACGACTACGCCTGTTTCCGCGAGCCCCCGCTCCTGGACGCGGGGAAGTCCCCGCGCTGGCTGGACGGCAGGACGGCGGTTCCGTACGGCTGGCACGCGGACGCGGGAATGCTGAGGAACTTCCTGCGCAGGACGGCGATCGCGCACGGAATGGCCAGGGCGGTGACAGGAACACCGCTCCGGGCGACCCGCGACGAGAACGGAATGCTCACATCACTGCACACGGAAGAGGGCCGGGCCATCAAGGCGGATCTTTTCGTGGACTGCACGGGAAGGGAGCGGAAACTCTTCTCCGCGATCCTGGGGGAGGAATGGCTGGGAGCGGAGGGAAAGGGCACCGACACCGTGACGAGAGTGATGATCCCCCACCCCACGGCGATGGCACGGACCGGCTCCGTCGCCCCCTTCAGCACCCTCACCGCACTCCCGGACGGCTGGGTGTGGCGCCGCCCCCTGCTGGACCGGACCGGCGTGGACCACGTCCACACGCTCCATGCTGCGGGCCGGTCCCGCAGCGCGTGGGTGAAGAACTGCGTGGCGCTGGGCGAGGCGGCCTGGCGGACGGACCCGCTCACGCCCCCGGGCCTGACGGAGGTGCTGTCCCAACTGACGTACATGATCAGAAGCCTCCCGTCGCAGCAGGCACGGGAGGCCCCGTCCCCCGGCTACGACAGGGCAACGCGCACCGCGTACGAGGAGGCGACGGACACGACCCGCCTCCTTTACTGGGCCTCCCCCCGCAAGGACACCGCGTTCTGGCGCTCACGCCACGAACTCCCGCTGTCGGAGCGCCTCTTGACGTGCCTGGAGAACCACACGACGGGCCTCCCCCCTGACCCCCACGACCCGCACGAGGCGAGGCTCCGCACCCTCTTGACGGCCCTGGACCCGAGGGGCGCGACCCCGCCCCCCGCCCTGAGCCACCACACGGTGGCGGCCCGCAGGGCGGACGAGCACTTCACGAGGATCAGCCGCCAGCAGCGGACGCTCCTGGAGACACTGCCCACGGCGTACGAGTACCTGCACCGCCTCCACACACGCGGCCTCCCGAGCCCGGCGAGGACCACCGCGGCCGCTTAGCGGGCGCCTCCGCGCTGGTTCAACGAGGCTACGATCACGTGGACAGTCAGCTGGACAGCCAGCTGGACAGGCGCAGTCGGCAAGTTTCACGGGGGATTGAACAGTGTCATACCGTCCGGCCGATTGGCACATACTCGACCTGGACAAGGATCCGACTCCGGGGGATCCGCAGCGAGTTCGCCAACTCGCCAAGAATCTTCATGACTTCGCGGACGACGTGTCCGATGTGCTCCGGGACATCAAGGGGATGGCGGGCGATGACGCGATCCTGACCTGGGCGGGGAAGACGGCGGACTCGTTCACCGCCGAGTTCGAGGATGCTCCGGGCAAGCTGAAGAAGCTCAAGAAGAGCTACGAGATGGCGGGCGACGCCCTCGCGGACTACTGGCCCAAGCTGGAGCGCGCCCAGGCCCTGGCCGACAAGGCACTCGCCAAGGGCCGTGAAGCACAAGGGGACTTGTCCTCCGCGAAGTCGAAGCTGTCCTCGGCGGACTCGTGGGTGGACCGGGCGGGCAAGGAAGCCGACAAGTACAAGGACAAGGACGGCGGGGGCAAGGGGGATGTCCCCAAGCCGGACGAGGACAAGGTCAAGGCCGCCACCCGCAACGCGCACGCGGCCGAGAAGGCCCAGACAGCGGCCAAGTCGGATGTGACCGACGCGCAGAACGCTCTCGACGCCGCGAAGAAGATGGCGGAAGACGCCCGCAAGATGCGCGAGGACGCCGCGGGCACGGCGAAGAAGAAGATCGACGAAGCCTCCGACGCGGGCATCCACAACCGCAAGTGGTGGGAGGAGGTCGGCGACTGGGTCTCCGACAACTGGGACACCATCGTCGCCGTCTGCAAGGTCGTCGTCGCCGTCCTCGGCATCGTCGCCATGATCATTGGTGGGCCGATCCTCGGCGCGATCGTGCTGGTCGCCGCCCTCGTCGTCCTGGCCGACACCCTCAACAAATACGCCAACGGACAAGCATCGCTCTGGGACGTGGGCTTCGCCGCCCTGGACTGCATACCCGGCATGAAGGGGCTGACGTCCCTCCGCGGTCTGGCCAAGGGGATCAAGGGGCTCAGCAAGGTCGGCCTCAAGGGCATGGCCATGGGAGCCAAGGGGCTCGGCAAGGGCGGCCGTGCGCTGGGGCGGCAGATGAAGAAGCTGTTCACCTGCGGCGACCCCATCGACATGGCCACCGGCCAGGTGGTGATGTCCGAGACCGATGTCGAGCTGCCCGGCGTGCTCGCTCTGGAGCTGGAGCGGCACCACCGCAGTGGACTGCGCACCGGTCGCTGGTTCGGACCGAGTTGGGCGTCCACGCTGGACCAACGCCTCGTCCTGGACCGGGACGGAGTCCGCTTCTCCACGGCCGACGGCATGATCCTGCACTATCCGGTGCCGGAGACGGACCTGGCGCTGCACCCGGTCGAGGGCCCGCGCTGGCCGCTCTCCTGGGACGGCTCGGCGGGCGGCACGATGACGGTGCGGCAGCCGGACTCCGGCCTCACGCTCCACTTCCGCCCGCTGCCCGGCCGCTCGCCCGCCGAGCTGCCCCTCGCCGCCGTGACTGACCGCAACGGCAACGAGATCGGTGTCGCCTACGACACCGACGGCACTCCGCGGGAGATCGCCCACAGCGGTGGCTACCGCATCGGGGTCACCACGGAAGACGCCCGCATCACGGCGCTCACTCTTCTCAACGATCCCGAGCAGCCCGTCCTTCTGCGCTACGGCTACGACGACCGCGGCAACCTCACCGAGATCTACAACTCCTCCGGGACACCGCAGCGCCTCACCTACGACGACGGGCGCCGCATCACCGGGTGGCAGGACCGCAACGGCACCTCGTACCACTATGAGTACGACAGCACGGGCCGGTGCGTGCGCACTCAGGGCACCGACGGCATCCTCGCCTACTCCTACGCGTACGACAGCGCGGGCCGTCTCTCGCATGCCACCGACTCTCTCGGTTTCACGACCGCCTATGAGTTCAACGACGCGTATCAACTGACAGCAGAGACCGACCCCTTGGGCCAGGTCACCACCCGCCTCTGGGACCGCTACGACAACCTGGAGTCCGTCACCGACCCGCTCGGACGCACCACCGCGTACACGTACGACGCATCCGGCAACACCGTCCGTGTCGTGCGCCCCGACGGCAGCTTCACCGCGTACGAGCACGACGCACACGGTGCACTCGTCTCGACGACCGAGCAGGACGGCGCGTACTGGCAATTCGCGTACGACGACCGCGGGAACGTCGTGCGGCTCACCGACCCGACCGGTGCCGCCACTGACTACGCGTACGACGAACGGGGCGCCGTCGCCTCCGTCACGGACGCGCTCGGCCACGAGAGCCGCGTCGAGAACAGCGCGGTCGGCCTCGCCACGGCGATGATCTCCCCCCTCGGCGAAAGCACCCACTTCGAGCACGACGCCTTCGGGCGGATCCGGCAGGTCCGCCAGGCCGACGGCGCGACCGGTCGCTTCGCCTGGACCGCCGAAGGGCTGCCGGCCCGGCGGGAGCACCCGGACGGGTCCGTCGAGAGCTGGACGTACGACCCCGAGGGCAATCCGCTGTCACACACGGATGTGCTCGGCGGCGTCACACGCTACGAGATCGCCCCCTTCGACCAGGCCACCGCGCGGACCGGACCGGACGGGGCCCGCACCGCCATCGCCTATGACACCGAGCTCCGCCCGGTCCGCGTGACCGATGCCCAGGGCGCCCACTGGACCTACGTGTACGACGCCCTGGGCCGCGTCGTCCGCGAGACGGACTTCAACGGCCGCGAGCTGACCTACGCCTATGACGCGGCGGGCCGCTTGACCACCCGTACCAACGGGGCCGGGCAGTCGATCCACTACGTCCATGACGCGCTCGACCGAGTGGTGGAGCAGCGGGACTCCGACGGGAACGTCACGACGTTCGCGTACGACCGGGCAGGCAGCGTCGTCCGGGCCGCCAACGCCGACGCGGAACTCACCTTCACGTACGACGCCCACGGCCGCGTTCTCTCGGAGAGCTGCAACGGCCGCGTCCTGACCCACACCTACGACGCCGTGGGGCGCCGAGTACGCCGGGTCACGCCGAGCGGCGCGGTCAGCGAGTGGACGTACGACGCCGCGGACCAGCCCGTGGAGCTGCGCGGTTCCGGCCGCACCGTGGGCTTCCGGTACGACCCGGTCGGCAACGAGGCCCGGCGCCTCCTGCCCGCGGGCGTCACGCTCGCGCACGAGTGGAGCGCGGGGCACCGCCTCAGCTCCCAGGCACTCCACGGGGCTGGTGCCCGGTCCGCCGCGGTCCAGCGCCGCTACGCGCATCGTGCCGACGGCCTGATCACGTCGGTGGCCGACGACGCCGCGGGCACGTCGGCCGCGTACGAACTGGACGTCAACGGCCGGGTGACGGCCGTGACGGGCACCGGCCGCAGCGAGGCGTACGCATACGACAAGGTGGGCAACCTCGTCGCCGCCGCACCCCAAGGGCCGGACAGCCGAGCCGAGTTGGCGTACTCCGGGACGCTGCTGCGGACAGAGGGGCGGTCCCGGTACGAGTACGACGGGCAGGGCCGGGTGGTCCGCCATGTCCGGGCACTGCTCTCCGGCGGGGCGCGCACATGGGACTTCGAGTGGGACGCCGACGACCGTCTGCGCACGGTCACCACGCCGGACGGACGGCGCTGGCGCTACCTCTACGACCCCCTGGGCAGGCGCATCGCCAAGGAGCTGCTCGCCGCTGACGGTGAGACCGTGGCCGAGCGCACCGACTTCGTGTGGGACGGCCGGTCCCTGGCGGAACAGGCCGACGAGCACGGACAGATCACCACGTGGGACTGGGAGCCCGGCAGCGACCGCCCGGTGGTGCAGCGGCAGGTGACCCGCCCGGGCCGGGCCGGGGCAGACCTGCGCGGGCGAGTGGACGACCAGGACTGGGTGGACGGCCAGTTCTACTCCATCGTCACGGACGCCGTCGGTACACCGACCGAACTCATCGACGAGAAGGGCGGCACGGCCTGGCGTGCCCGGACGTCCCTGTGGGGGCTGCCGGCCGGCGACGCCCTCGACGGCGGCGTCCACTGCCCGCTCCGTTTCCCCGGCCAGTACCACGACGCCGAGACCGGCCTGCACTACAACCAGTACCGCTACTACGACCCGGCTTCCGCGCGCTACTGCAGCCCGGATCCGCTCGGTCTCGAGCCCGCGCCGCACCACCACAACTACGTGGTGAACCCCCTCACTTGGATCGACCCGCTGGGCCTGGCCCCGTCGTGCAAGGCCGTCATCCGGCACTACACGACCAAGGACGGCTACCAGAAGATCATGAGCGGCGGAAGCAAGGACGCGATCACGCTGAAGGTTCCCAAGAGTTCCAAGGGAAAGAACGCCTCGGCGGTGTACGTGACACCGATGAGTCCGGCGGACGTGGCCAAGGCGCCGGGCGGGTTCAAGAAGTATCTCGGCCTGACCCGTGAGAAGAGCGAGTACATGATTGAGTTCGAAATGGAGAAGAAGCTGTTCTCGGGCCGCCTGAAGGGAGGCCGGGACCACGTCTGGTTCTCCAAGCAGGACGTCACCATTCCGCGCGAAGCGATCAAGTATCACGGTCCCACGGCGAAATGGAGCTCCTGACCGGACCCGCACCCGCCCCCACAGAACTCCACGGCACGTCAAGGAACCTCATGGACATCACCGGGCACTCGACCGACTTCATCGTGGACCTGTCCCTTCCCGCGGCGATGAGGCGCTTCGCCCTGCGCTCGCAGCTGCGCTGGCCCGGCCTGTTCCTCGACGGAGAGGCAGCCGGTCCGGCACCGGCGCTGGAGTCGTGGAACCTCCCCGAGAACTCCCCCGACGACACTGTTCCGGGCCTTGTCTCCTTCTCCTCCGGCCAGGACATGGAGGACTTCTGGGAAGAGAACGGCTATGCCCTCGACGAGGCCGGAGAGGGCCCGTACTCGGTCTTCTACAGGATGCGCTCACAGCCGCTGCGCGCTGACGAGGTCTCGGGGGTCCGCTGCCCGGATCCGGAGGCCGCACAGGCCGTGGAGGGCACGATGCTGCTCCTGGCCCAGTACTACGGGGTGAGCCTTGTCACTCCGGAGGATCCGGCCACCGACGCCTTCTCGGCCGCTGTGCTGAAGGACTTCCTGGATTCGTTCGCCGGCGCTTGAGTCACGGAACACGAAAGGAGCCCCTCGGAGAACCGAGGGGCTCCTTGTCAGCGATCTAAGCGACCTGGTCGCATCGTGTGCCGCCAGGGACTCGAACCCCGGACCCGCTGATGCTGCATCTCCCGGGGGATGACCCCCGGACCCCCAGCCGCCTTCGGGAGTTGCTGCCGGGCGCGGTCCAAAAGCGAAGGCCCCCCGTGATCACGGAGGGCCTTGCCTGTCTGTGCGCCGCCAGGGACTCGAACCCCGGACCCGCTGATTAAGAGTCAGCTGCTCTAACCAACTGAGCTAGCGGCGCCTGCTGACTCGTAAATAGTACCTGGTCCGCGGGGGTGCTCCCGACCACGGCGGTACGGGGACGGCCCGGCCGCAGACGGATGGGCTTCAGATGGACCGGCCTCAGATGGACAGGGAGAGCAGCACCGGCGCCGCCCCGCGGTTCAGGGTGTCCGCGGCCTCGCGGAGGCGGTGGGCGTGCTCGACCGGGAGGGAGAGGGCGAGACAGCCGACGGCGGCGCCCGCGGTGACGGGGACCGCGGCGCAGACCGTGCCGACCGCGTACTCCTGGAGGTCGAGGACGGGGACCGTCGCGGGCTGGGAGGCGAGGCGGTTCAGGAGGACCCGCTCGTTGGTGATCGTGCGCGAGGTGAGGCGGGCCATTCGGTGGCGGGAGAGGTGGTCCCGGCGGCCGTCCACGTCGAGCTGGGCGAGCAGGCTCTTGCCGACCGCGCTGGCGTGGGCCGAGGAGCGGAAGTCCACCCACTCGTTGACCTTCGGGGTGCGGGGCCCCTCGGCGACGTCGGTGATCTTGATCTCGCCGTCCTCGTACCGGCTGAAGTAGACCGCGGCGCCGATCGAGTCGCGCAGCCCGTCCAGGGTGTGCTGGAGCCGCTCGCGCAGCGCCTGGCTGTGGTGGTGGGTGGAGCTCAGCCGGGCCAGGGACTCGCCGGTGACGTAGGCGCCGTCGGCGATCTGCTCCACGTAGCCCTCGCGGCGCAGCATGCGCAGGAGGGGGGTGAGGCGGTCGGCGGGGAGCTTGGTGTCGCGGGACAGCTCTGTCTCGGTGACCCCCGTGCCCCGGCGGGCGACGAGTTCGAGCACCCGCAGGGCGCTCTGGATGGAGTCCGGTGTGGTCGGCTCGTGCTTCAGCGCCACGGCTTCCCCCCTGCGGCGTTGCGATGCTAGGACAGCCCGTCGGTCTTTCGTCCGGCTCTTTCGTCGGTCTTTCGTGTTCCACGATAACGGCCAAGAGCCTTTTGCGGAGCTGCTGTTGGCGAGAAAGGGCGGCGCGCTCCAGACCTGTCAGCTGGAACGCGCCACCCTGGCATATGCCCAGGTCATGCCCCAGGCGGTGGGCCTCCGTCTTTGCGGAGGGGCCCTCAGAGGACCGCGCTGAGGAACTCCCGGGTCCGCTCGTGCTCCGGGTCCGTGAAGATCTTCTCCGGCGTCCCGGACTCGATGACGCGGCCCGCGTCGAACATCAGGACCTGGTCCGAGATGTCGCGCGCGAAGTTCATCTCGTGGGTCACGCAGAGCATCGTGATGTCCGTGGTGTGGGCGATGTCGCGGAGGACGTCGAGGACGCCCGCCACCAGCTCCGGGTCCAGGGCCGAGGTGACCTCGTCGAGGAGCAGGATCTGGGGGCGCATGGCGAGGGCGCGGGCGATCGCGACGCGCTGCTGCTGGCCGCCGGAGAGCTGCGTCGGGTAGGCGTCGTGCTTGTCGCCGAGCCCGACCAGGTCGAGCAGCTCGCGGGCGCGGACCTCCGCCTCGTCCTTGGGCAGGCCGAGGACGGTGACGGGGGCCTCGGTGATGTTCCGCAGGACCTTCATGTTCGGGAAGAGGTTGAACTGCTGGAACACCATGCCGATGTTCTTGCGGACTTCCCGTATGTGCTTCTCGCCCGCGGGGATCAGCTTGCCGTTCTTCTCCTCATGCGTGAGGTATTCGCCGCCGACCTTGATCGTGCCCTCGTCGGGCTTGAGCAGGGTCATCAGCAGCCGCAGGATCGTCGTCTTGCCGGAGCCGGACGGGCCGATCAGCGTGACGTGCTTGCCGGAGGCCACCGAGAAGTCGAGCTCGTCGAGAACCGTGTTGGACCCGAAGCGCTTGACGACCTTGTCGAAGCGGATCAGCTCGCTGCCGTCGACCGCCGGATTGGCCTGTTCCTGGGAAGAGTTGGTGTCAGTGGTGTCAGCGGACAAGACGACGCTCCAGGGCTCGGAGAAGAAGAGAAGCGGGGTAGGCGATGAGGATGAAGGCGACGCCGACGACGGTGAGCGGCTCCGTGTACTGGAAGGTCTCGCCCGCCTGGAGCTTCGCGCGCTGCAGCAGCTCGAGGACGCTGATCGCCGAGAGGAGCGGGGTGTCCTTCAGCATCGCGACGACGTAGTTGCCGAGGGCCGGGACCACGCGGCGGAACGCCTGCGGCAGGATCACCGCGGTCCAGGTGTGCCGGTAGGGCAGGCTCAGCGCGGTGGCCGCCTCCCACTGGCCGACCGGCACGGCCTCGATGCCCGCGCGGTAGACCTGCGCGGTGTACGTCGAGTAGTGCAGGCCGATCGCGATGATGCCGGTGGTCAGGGCGGAGAACTGGACGCCCCACTCCGGCAGCACGAAGAACAGGAAGAACAGCTGCACCAGGAGCGGGGTGTTGCGGATGAACTCCGTGATGATCCCGACCGGCCAGCGGACGAAGCGGGTCGGCGCGCGGAACGCGAGCGCCCACACCAGGCCCAGCGTGAAGGAGATCAGCGAGCCGAGGGCGAGGATCTGCAGGGTGACGAGCAGCCCGTCCCAGAAGTGCGGCATGAAGTCGGAGACGGCGCCCCAGTCCCAGTTGTCGGTCTGGGCGGCTGCGATGTTTGTCGTGTTACTCATGCTGCGACGCCTCCACCGCTGCCGGGGGGAACATTGGCTGCCTCAGTCGTCTGACGCATGTTGAGCTTGCGCATGATGCCGACGCCCGGATCGGGCCGTTGCCCGATGTTCGCCTTTGCCTTGCGCTCGAGGCCGCGCATCAGGCGGGTCAGCAGGAACGCGATCACGAAGTAGATGACCAGGGTGATCGAGTAGATCTCCGCGCTCTCGGTGGTCGCGAGCCGCACCAGGTTCGCGGCGAAGGAGACGTCCCCGATGCTGAGCATCGAGACCAGGGCGGTGCCCTTGAGGAGCTCGATCAGCAGGTTGGAGAACGGCGGGATCATCTCCGGTACGGCCTGCGGCAGCAGGATGAGGCGCATCCGCTGCCAGGGCGTGAAGCTCAGCGCGACCCCCGCCTCGCGCTGTGCAGGGGTCACCGCGTTGAGGGCGCCGCGCACGATCTCGGCGCCGTAGGCACCGTACGAAAGGCCCAGGGCGAGCACTGCGGCCCACATCGGTACGAGGGCCCAGCCCGCCAGTTGGGGCAGGACGAAGAAGATCCAGAACATCAGGACCAGGGCGGACGTGCCCCGGAATATCTCGGTGTAGACGCCGGCGAGGAAGCGCACGATCCACAGCCGGTGGGTGCGGGCCATGCCGATACCGAAGGCGACGGCGGTCGCGAGGGCCGCGCTGTAGACGGTCAGCTGGATGGTGATCCAGATGCCGGGGAGCACCCAGTGTTGCCACAGTCCCGCTGTCATTTGCACAGCTCCTCTGCGGTCAGCTGGGTCATCTCGGTCTTGGTGAAGCCGAACGGCCGCAGGATGCGGAAGATCTCGCCGCTCTTCCGCATCTTGTGGAGCTCCACGTTGAAGGCGTCCCGCAGCTTGGTGTCGTCGGGGCGGAAGGTGAAGGCGCCGCCGTCGACGTGCGGCTTGCCGTCCACAATGGGCTTGAAGGGCTTCGTCGACTCGGCCTTGCTGCTCTTGCGCGTGGCATTGCGATTGGTGAGCGCGGTGCCCGCGAAGACATCGACACGGCCCGCCTCGACAGCGTTCATGCCGATGACCGGGTCGGTGAAGATCTGGATCTCGTTGCGCTTGTAGCCCGCGGAGATCGCATACTCGATCTCGGTGTAGGCGGGTCCGCTGGACATCTTCGCCTTGGCCTTGAAGGCGTCGGCGTAGTTGTGGATGTTCTTCGGGTTGCCCTTGCGGACGATGAACGAGTCGAGCATCTGGTACTCGGGGTCCGAGAAGATGACTTGCGAGCACCGGTCCTTGTTGATGTACATGCCCGCCGAGACCACGTCGAACTGCTGAGTGTTCAGGCCGGGGATGAGCGAGGAGAAGTCGGTGGCCACGGGCTGCACGTGATCGATCCCCAGGCGCTTGAAGATTATTTTGGCGAGCTCCACCGACTCACCCGTGAACTTCCCGTCCTCGTCGATGTAGCCGTACGGCGCCTCTCCCGCGATGCCGAGCCGCACGGTGCCCTGTGACTTCAGGCGTGCCAGCGTGTCCCCGGTGGGGATCTTGCTGCACCCGGCCGCGCCGAGCGCGCCCACGGCGCCGAATGCCGTGGCGCCGAGGAGCAGCGAACGCCGACGTATCAGGCTATGGCCTGATTTCGACGAGCCTGTCGTCTTATGCGACGCCGTATCCGCCGCGCCCATCGCCCCCCTGGCAGGGGAGCTCTCCGTCTCATTGCTCTCTGGGTCGTTCCAAAGTGGTGGAGCCATGGGCGCGCGGCTACCCGGATCGACTCCACGTATGCCAATTGATTCAAGCCCTTGATCCGAGTTAGGCGTGCCGAGGTTGGTGCACATGTGAATGAATCACACATATCGTGACATCCTGTTTCTAGGTTGCTTTGGGAGTGTCTGTTTGTCCATGCCTGCACTCTGTCAACATTCGAACTCGCGGCGTTCGCCTTCCTGGTGACATGCACGAAGCTCCCGATGAATGCACGTGCATTCATCGGGAGCTTCGGTCTGAAACCGGCGAGTTATCAGTACGTGATGCAAACTTTCGCTTCGCTGCGGCGCCAAGGCTCGCCGCCGTCCCAGGGGCTCTGTGTGTATCCCACGATGCACATCTTCTGCTTCCCCTTCGGGTTCTTCATCTCTCCGCCGCCCACGCCGACGTACTTGCCGGTACCCAGCTTCTTGATGTCCTTGTACTTTCCGCTGGCGTCGAAGTAAATGCGCCCCACGACGGCCTGCTGTGACTTCTTCTTGCAGTACCCCTCCGCTCCGCCGCTGACGGTGTTACCCGCCGCAATGGAGAGCTGGACGCGGCACTTTGACCTGTATACGCCCATCTTTACCCACTTGCCGTACTTGCTCTTTCCGATGACCGGCTTGGGTACGGCGTGCTTACCCGTGGACGGCGAGGCAGAGGCGGTAGAGGCTGCGGCGCCGCCTATAAGGCTGAGTGTCGCAACTGCGGCTGTCATGGCTACGGCACCGCGCCGGGTGGGGAGACTGCGGAGAGTGGGCATGGTTCTCCTTGCTGGGTCGCGACTTTCTGCGTCTTCACCGGGGGGACGATTTGCTTTTCTGTCCGAAGGTCACCACTTCATGCTTATAGAGGCCGAGTGAGGGTACGGCGTGATGAGCATTATCTTGCCCTTCGGGACGTTCTTGCACTTATATGTCTTGGTCTTCCAGCTTTCCTTTACGGTGCCCCAGCACTTGAGCTTGTTGCCCTTGCGGATGTCCCACCCGAAAGTCCTTTGCTTATTGTGACCGCTGAGGTTTATCTTGACGATGACCGTTCCCTTACGGGGGTGGTACTTGGTCAGCGTGCAGTTGGCAGGCCCGTGGTAGCAGTGCGGGCCCTTGTTCGTCGGCACCGGATCGGCTTGGGCCGCCGAGGCACCGCCCAATGTCGCGCCGATGCCGAGTGCGGCGGTGGCGAGGCCGAGTGCGCCCTTCCTCATGCGCGGGGTCATGCGCCGTGCACGCGGCGCTTCGTCGGCGCGTGGGGTCATCGTTTCGGTCAACTCCACCATCTCCTCCACTAGATCCAGGGCGCGCGCCCCGGGGCATTGCGAGAGATCCTTGCGTGCTGCAACATGGGACGCTCGACATCCCAAAATGCGGCCCCAGAGATTCTGCTCGCCTCGTTGGAGTCGCTTCTACTGTCTTTTGGTGAGGTGTCCAAAAGGGCAAGGAGACCGTATGGCAGACCGGTTTATCGAAGTCTCGCTCGACAAGCGCGATGTGCGCTGCACCGCCAAACTCCTCGACGACCGCGCCCCGCGCACCTGCGCGGCCGTGTGGGACGCCCTCCCCCTGGGCAGCGACGTCTATCACGCGAAATACGCCCGCAACGAGATCTACGCCCTCTTCCCGGCGTTCGCCCCACAAGAGCCGCCCCTCGAGAACCCCACCATCACCCCCATCCCCGGTGACCTCTGCTATTTCACCTTCACCGGGACGGAGTTGGGCACCAAGTCGTACGGCTACGAAAAGGACCAGCAGGGCACGGTCGTCGATCTGGCCCTTTTCTATGAGCGCAACAATCTCCTGATCAACGGTGACGTGGGCTGGGTCCCCGGCATCGTGTGGGGCCAGGTGGTCGAGGGCCTCGACCGGATGGCCGAGGCGTGTCAGGACCTGTGGCGGGGCGGGGCGCTGGGGGAGACCCTCAGCTTCCGCCGGGCGTAGCCCGGGTTTCGCCGGACGTGGGTCCAGGGTTGCCGGGGGCGGCGATGTCGGCCGTCCCCGCCCCGTACAGCGCGTGCGCCGCCCGCAGCACCAGCGCGTCCGCGTGCCGCGCCGCCACCAGCTGCACCCCGATCGGCAGCCCGTCGCCGTCCACCCCGCACGGCACCGTGCACGCGGGCTGCTGGGTGAGGTTGAAGGGGTACGTGAAGGGGGTCCAGCCCGTCCAGCGCCGGGATCCCGTGCCCTTCGGCACCTCAACGCCCGCTTCGAAAGCGGTGATCGGCAGCGTCGGCGTCACCAGCAGGTCGTACGTCGAGTGGAAGCGGCCCATGCGGCGGCCCAGTTCCATCCGTACGTCGACCGCCGCGAGGTAGTCCAGGGCGCTGTACCGCGCGCCCGCCCCGACGACCTCGCGCAGGCCGGGGTCGAGCAACTCCCGCTTGGCGGGCGGCAGATGCTGCACCACGCGCGCCGCCCCGCTGAACCACAGGGTGTGGAAGGCTTCCACGGGGTCCGAGAAGTCGGGGTCGGCCTCCTCCACCCAGGCGCCCTGCGCGGCGAGGGCCTCCACCGCGCGCCGGACCGCCGAGGCCACCTCGGGGCGCACCGCCACCTGGCCGCCGAGCGTGGGGGAGTAGGCGATGCGGAGGCCGCGCACGCCGCCTCCCACGGTCGAGCGGAAGTCGCCCGCCGCCGGGCCGAGCCCGGACCAGTCCCGCCAGTCGGGGCCGCTGATCACGTCCATCGTCAGGGCCGCGTCCGCCGCGTCCCGCGTCATCGGCCCCACATGCGCGAGCGTCCCGAACGGCGACGCCGGGTACAGCGGCACCCTCCCGTACGTCGGCTTCAGCGCGAAGATGCCGCAGAAGGAGCCGGGGATGCGCACCGACCCCCCGCCGTCCGTGCCGAGCGACAGGGCGCCCGCGCCGAGGGCGACCGCCGCCGCGCTGCCGCCGCTGGAGCCGCCCGCGGTGCGCGAGGGGTCGTACGGATTGCGCGTGACCCCGTTCAGAGGGCTGTCGGTGACGCCCTTCCAGCCGAACTCCGGCGTCGTCGTCTTGCCGATGAACACCGCGCCGTGCTCGCGAAGGCGGGCCACGGAGGGCGCGTCCTCGTCCCAACTGCCGTCCGGCGAGACGGTCTTGGAGCCGCGCAGGGTGGGGGTGCCGCGCTGCAGCAGGATGTCCTTCACCGAGACCGGCACGCCATCGAGGAGCCCCTGTGGCTCGCCCGCCCGCCAGCGCCGTGTGCTCTCCTCGGCCTGGGCGAGAGCCTCGTCGCGGGTGAGGCGCACGAAGGCGTTCACCGCGGGCTCGGTCTCCTCGGCCCGGCGCAGCGCCGCGCGGGTCGCATCGACGGGGCCGAATTCGCCCTTGCGGTAGCCGTCGAGGAGTTGTACGGCGGTGAGGTCGGTGAGCTCGGACATCCAGCCTCCTGCGTCGTTACGGCATCACGGCACTACGTGGCCACATGACTTCGTGGCTGCGTGGCCACATGGCTGCGTGGTCACATCACTACGTGGCTCCGTGCGCGTGATCAATGTCCTGGGACATACCCACGTTTCTTGTCGACCACGTTCGCGAGCGGCCTGCCCGCCTCCCACTGCTCGTACAACTCGACGAACTGTGCGCCCAGTTCGTCGCGCCAGCCCACCGTGTCGCCGCTCATGTGCGGCGAGACGATCAGGCCCGGCGCCGACCACAGCGGGCTGTCCGGCGTCAGCGGCTCCTGCTCGAAGACGTCCAGGGCCGCGCCCGCGAGCCCCCGGTCCGTGAGGGCCAGGGCCAGGTCCTTCTCGACGACCAGCGGGCCGCGGCCGATGTTGACGAAGCAGGCCGACGGCGGCATGAGCGCGAAGCGGCGCGCGTCGAACATGCCCCGGGTGTCATCGGTGAGCGGCGCCGCGCACACCACCCAGTCGGCGCGCGTGAGCAGCCGGTCCAGCTCGTCCGGCCCGTGCACGTCCGCCCGCGCCGTCCGGCCGACCAGGGCGACGGTGATGCCGAGCGCCTCCAGGACGCGGACGATGGCGCGCCCGATCGGACCCGAGCCCACCACGCACGCGCGCGTGCCCGCCACGCGCCGGGTCTCGCGGTGCAGCCAGGTGCGCTCCGCCTGCAGGGCGAGCGTGTGCGGCAGGTCCTTGGCCATCGCGAGGACGAGCGCGGCGACGTACTCCGCGATCGGCGCGTCGAAGACGCCGCGGGCGTTGGTGACGAGGGTGTCGGAGGCGGCGAGTTCGGGACACATCAGGTGGTCCACGCCCGCGCTCGCCGTGTGCACCCAGCGCGGCCGCGGCCCCTCGCCCGGCCAGGCGTGCCGGACCGCGTGCGAGGCGAAGTCCCACACCAGCAGGGCGTCCGCGGACGGGAGTCGGTCCGCGAGCGTCGACGCGTCGGCGTGCCGGACGTGCACCCGCCCGGCCAGGCGGCCGAGCCGGGGCGGCGGCACATCGGGCCCGGCGTCGAGCACGAGGAGGGTCGGCAAGGTCGTGTCGGACGTCGGCGGCCGGGACGTGTCGGACGTCGGCCGGGACGCGTCGGACATCGAGGGGAAACCGTTCGGCAACGAGCCTCCGCTTTTCTGGAGTCCCCGGCGTCCGCCGCCACTATGAGCCGGCGTCGGCAGCCGTCTGGGATGTACGGATTGGTGTGCGGATTGACCACGCTGGCACCGGAACCTACCTTCGTCAACAGAGGCACAACCGCACAGCGGATCAACAGTGGACCGACAGCGGATCAGCTGCGCAGAAGCACACCTGAGGCACACCAGCGGTACACCTGAGGCACAAAGGCACAGCGGCACAAAGGCACGGTGGCCAAAGAGCCCCGTGGCCGAACCGTCCCCGTCCCGACGTCCCGGCGCGTCGCCGGCAACTGCTCCTCCCGGCCCCCGGCCGGTCCCTCATGTCAACACGCACGACGATCTTGGGGCCTGCTCATGGACGTCTCCTTCCTCGGCGGACCGCACCCACAACGCGGTGTCGGCGTCGTCGCCCCCTTCGACTTCGCCCTCGACCGCGAACTGTGGCGCTGGGTTCCGGACGAGGTCTCCCTGCATCTCACCCGTACGCCGTTCGTCCCCGTCGAGGTCAGCCTCGACCTGGCCCGCCTGGTCAGCGAGCACGAGACGCTCGCCGAGGCCGTCCGCGCGCTGAGCGCCGCCGAACCGGAAGTCCTCGCCTACGCCTGTACGTCCGGCAGCTTCGTCGGCGGCACCGCGGGCGAGCGCGCCATGTGCGAGGCCATGACGCGGGAGGGCGGCGGCATCCACTCCGTGACCACGTCGGGCGCGCTCCTGGAGGCGCTCGCCGAGCTGGACGTGCGGCGGATCGCGCTGGTCACGCCGTACACCTGGTCGGTCACGCAGTCGCTGGAGGAGTACCTCCAGGAGGCCGGGGTCCGGGTCGTCGGACGCGCCTATCTGGGGCTGACCCGGCACATCTGGAAGGTGCCGTACCGGGATGTGGCGGACATGGCCCGCCGGGCCGTGCTCGGCGACGGGAACGGCCCGGCCGAGGCGCTCTTCATCAGCTGCACCAACCTCCCCACCTACGACGTGATCCCGCAGCTGGAGGCCGAGCTGCGGATGCCGGTGATCTCGGCGAACCAGGTGACCATGTGGTCGGCCCTGCGCCGCGTGGGTACGCGTGCCGTAGGCCCGTACCAGGCTCTGATCGATCCGGCGGCGCGGCCGGGCGCCGAGCCGCTGGCGCCGCCACTGCCGCCGGCGGTCGCCGCGCCGCCGGAGACGCCGCTCGGTCCCCCGGCGGAGACACCGGGGCTGCCCGGGGTACCGGGAGGGGAGCTGACGGGACTGCCCGAAGGGCCGCCACCGCCCGCAGAGTCAGAAGGAGGCTGGACGACGTGACCGCACTGGGATTCCTCTACCCGGGGCACTCCGCCGAGGACGACTACCCCCGCATGGAGCAGATGCTCGACAGCGACGTACGGCTGCACGTCGTGCACACGGACATCGGCGAGGACGCCCACCGGGTGGACGCGCTCCTGGAGATGGGCTCCGCGCAGCGCCTCACGGACCGGGTGGAGGAGCTGCGGCTCACCGGCGCGGAGGCCGTGGTGTGGGCGTGCACCAGCGCCAGCTTCGTCTTCGGCTGGGAGGGCGCGCACGAGCAGGTGCGGGGCCTCGCGCGGGCGGCGGGGCTGCCCGCGTCCTCGACGTCGTTCGCGTTCGCCCATGCGGTACGGGAGGTGGGCGCCGCCCGGGTCGCGGTCGCCGCCACGTATCCGGAGGACGTCGCGGGACACTTCGCGGCGTTCCTGAAGTCGGCCGGGGCCGAGGTCGTCGCGATGCGGGGGAGCGGGATCATCACCGCGGCGGAGGTGGGGACGTGGGGGCGGGACGAGGTGCTCGCGCTGGCCCGCGAGGGCGACCACCCGGACGCGGAGGCGGTGCTGCTGCCCGATACCGCGCTGCACACGGCCGCGTATGTCGCGGAGGTCGAGGCCGCGCTCGGCAAGCCGGTGCTCACCGCGAACCAGGTCACGCTGTGGGAGGCCCTTCGGCTGGCGGGCCGGAGGGTCAACGCGCCGGGGTTGGGGGCGCTGTTCAGCCGCGAGCCCGTGGTGCAGGTCTAGGGCGCCGGTCCCGCCCCCCCCGGGGGGCGGGTGGCGCTCTTGCCGTCACCTGCCGCTCCGCGCCAACCCCCCGCACAACCCCGCCAACGGCAACTCCACCCCCACCGCCATCCCCACCGCCTGGACCAGCTCCACCCCTGCCCCCGCCGTCGCCACGTCCACACACGCGTCCACCACCAGAAGCACCGCGGCCCCCAACGCCGCACCCCTCCGCACCGGCTCGCCCCGCAGCAGCGGCGCCCCCGCCGCGCACAGGCACGCCGCCTCCAGGGCGTCCAGGGCCACCCACGCCGCGGCCTGGGCGGGCGGGAGCGTGCCCGCGAGGTAGCCCATCCACGGGAGCAGGGCGAGGCCCGCGCCGACGAGGACCCGGCCCTGCCACCGCCGACGGCGCCGCGTGTCGACGGGCGTCCGACCACTCGTAAGAGAAGGGGAGTTGAGGGAAATGGAGTTGGGGGAAATGAAGTGGGGGGAAGGGGCGAGGGTCATCACGTCGTGCCTCCGGCTGTGGTGAACCCGGCCTTCGGGCTCCCTCACCACGCTCCGCCACCGCGCGGCCCCCGTCAGTAACGCCCGTATCCGTCTTGGGGTGGCACAGGTTGCACCCCGAAGACGGAAACTGCGTGCAGCGCGGCCGTCACCCCCCGCGCCCTATCGTTTGATCATGACCATTCCGCCCCGGCTGCGCCGCGCCCTCACCCGGCTCCGGCGCGACCTGCTCTTCGCCGCCGCCGGGGTGCTGCCGCATCTGATCCCTGTCGCCCTCTTCTTCTGGGCGCTCGGCCTCTTCATCAAGATCCTCGAAGGCGGTTCGGACGCCGCCCCGATGATGATTCCGGCGCCCCTCGGGCTGCTGCTCCTCACCGGATACGGCCTCACAGAAGTGCAGCGCAGGCGCTTCCGCACCCTGTGCGGCGTGGACCTGCCACGGCTCGGCCTCACCCAGCCCAAGCGGCAGTTCGGCTACAACTGGCTGGTCGGCCCGCTGCTCGGAATCCTCGAACTCGCCCTGCTGGGCGCCGCGTTGACGGGGGTCGCGGCCGCCCTCGCGATCGGGTGGGTCTGGCTGGTCCCCGTCGACTGGCGGGCCGGACACCCCGGCTACAGCACCTGGGCCACGGTGATCTCCGCCCTCGGGCTCGGCCTGCTCGCCGCCGTGCCGGCCTGCGCCGCCGGGCTCGTCCGCCTGGAGAACCTCGTCGGACGAGGTGTCCTCGGGGTCAGCCGCTCCGACGAGTTGGAGCGGCGCGTCGAGGACCTCACCGAGAGCCGCGCGGGCGCCGTCGACGCGGCGGACGCCGAGCGCCGCCGCATCGAGCGCGACCTGCACGACGGCGCCCAGCAGCGCCTCGTCTCGCTCGCCCTGGGCCTCGGTCTGGCCAGGGCGACGCTCACCGATCTGCCGCCCGAGGCCCGCGAGGCCATCGACACGGCGCACCGGGAGGCGAAGGAGGCCATCGAGGAGCTCAACCAGCTGGTGCGCGGGCTGCATCCGGCCGTCCTCGACGAACTCGGCCTGGACGCCGCCCTGTCGGGCCTCGCCGCCCGCGCCCCCGTGCCCGTACGGCTGCGCTCCGAGCTGCCGCGCCGGGCCGCGCCCGCCGTGGAGGCCGTCGCCTACTTCGTCGCCTCCGAGGCGCTGACCAACATCGCCAAGCACGCCCCGGACGCGACCCGCGCCGAGGTGACGGTCACCCGGCTCGGCGACATACTGCGGGTGGTGATCGCCGACGACGGTTCGGGCGGCGCCGACCCGGCCAAGGGGAGCGGACTCAAGGGGCTTGCCCAGCGAGTGCGGTCCGTGGACGGAACCTTCCGGATGAGCAGCCCCGTGGGGGGCCCGACCGTGATGAGCGTGGAGCTGCCGTGCCCGACGTACGACGACGTGCCGTGATCGCCGAGGACTCGGTCCTGCTCCGCGTCGGCCTGGTGAAGGTCCTGGAGATGGCCGGGTTCGAGGTCGTCGCGGAGGCGGGGGAGGCGGACGGGCTGCTCGCCGCCGTCGACGCGCACCGCCCGGACCTCGCCGTCGTGGACGTGCGGATGCCGCCCGGCTTCACCGACGAGGGGGTGCGCGCGGCTCTCGCCATCCGCCAACAGCGGCCGGACACCGCGGTGTTGATGCTCTCCCAGTATGTGGAGGAGCGGTACGCGGCCGAGCTCCTCGCCACGAACACGAGCGGCATCGGATATCTCCTCAAGCAACGGGTCGCGGACGTCGAGGAGTTCATCGAGGCGCTGCGCCGGGTCGCGGCGGGCGGCACCGCCCTGGACCCCCAGGTCGTCGCCCAGCTCCTGGTCCGCCGCCCCAGCGACCCCCTGGACCGGCTCACCGAGCGCGAGCGCGACGTGCTCGCCCTCATGGCGGAGGGCCGCTCCAACGCGGGCATCGCGGCCCGCCTCGTGGTCAGCGAGAGCGCGGTCGCCAAGCACATCAACAGCATCCTGGCGAAGCTGGACCTGCCGAAGGCGGACGCGGACCACCGCAGGGTGCTCGCGGTGCTGCGGTTCCTGGGCGGCGGGAGGTGAGTACGGGTTCCGGGGCGCCGGGAGCTGAGTACGGGGTGCCCGCGTACTGAGTAGGAGTGCCCTGCCCGCTCTCCCGGGCGGGCGGTGGACTGACCGCATGAGGCACCCGAGCGACCCGAGCCATCCGAGCGACCCGAGCCACCCGAACCCGTACGCGCCCGCACCATGGCCGCCCCCCGGGCCGTGGCCGCCACCCGCACCTCGGCCGCCCCCCGCACCCTGGGTGCGCCGCCCGCCCGCCCCACCCGACCCCCTGTGGTGGCTGCCCCCCGCCCTCTGCACCCCGCTCGCGCTCCTCATCGTGTACCTGAACCAGTCGGCGATGCCGCTGCCCGCCGCATGGTTCGTCGTCTACGCGCCGTCGCTCGCCCTGCTCGTCGCGAGCTGGCTGGTCCCCGTGACGCGGACCTGGCGCGGCGGGCGCATCGCGTTCGGGGCCTGCGCCTGTCTGCTCGCGTTCGTGCTGCACCGGCTGCTCGCGATGGTCGTGTACGGGCTCATCTACGCGCTGTGGCGGTTCTTCGGCGGCGGCTGAGCCGTTCCCGGGGCACGGTCCCGCGGTCCCACGGTCCGGGAATAAACGGAGAACCACTCCTGTTCGCCTCTGCGTACCCCATGACGTACCTCATGACGCACCCATGGCGTACCCACACGACGTACGTACGGACGCAGCACAGCGAACGCAGCAGGAGGCCCCCGTGGCACAGGACGCAGTGGACCGGAACGAAGGGCGCGCGGGCGAACCGGGCGACGCGGGCGACGGGATCCGCGGCGAGCGGCACGGCACCGCACCCGTGCCCCTGTCCGTCCTCGATCTGGTCACCGTCGGCGCCGGGCGCACCGCGAGCGACGCGCTGCGCACCAGCGTGACCCTCTCGCGCCTCGCCGAGCGGCGCGGCTTCCACCGCTACTGGGTGGCCGAGCACCACTCGATGCCGGGCGTCGCCTCCTCCTCGCCCGCCGTGATCCTGGCCCACCTCGCCGCCCACACCGACCGCATCCGGCTCGGCTCCGGCGGCGTCATGCTGCCGAACCACGCGCCCCTCGTCATCGCCGAGCAGTTCGGCACCCTGGAGGCGCTCGCCCCGGGCCGCGTCGACCTGGGCCTCGGCCGCGCGCCCGGCACGGACGGCGCCACGGCCGCCGCCCTGCGCCGCACGGACCGCCTGAACGAAGGCGCCGACGACTTCCCCGAACAGCTCGCCGAGCTCACCCGCTTCCTCGACGACGACTTCCCGGACGGGCACCCGTACGCCCGCATCCACGCCGTGCCGGGCCCGATCCAGGCGACCTCGCCCGGTGGCGTGCAGTCCGCGCACCGGCCCCCGGTCTGGCTGCTCGGCTCCTCCGGCTTCAGCGCCCGGCTCGCCGGGGTCCTCGGCCTGCCGTTCGCCTTCGCGCACCACTTCTCCGCGCAGAACACGGTCCCGGCCCTCGACCTCTACCGCGAGTCCTTCCGCCCCTCGGCGGTGCTCGCCGAGCCGTACGCCCTGATCGGCGTCTCGGCGCTCGCGACGGACGAGGAGCGGGAGGCCCGCCGCCAGGTCATGGCCGCCGCCCTCAACATGGTCCGGCTGCGCACCGGCCGCCCGGGTCTCGTGCCGACGCCCGAGGAGGCCGAGGCGTATCAATTCAACGAGATGGAGCGGGAGTTCATCGCGAACTGGAACTCCAACGTCATCCACGGCACCGCCGACGAGGTCCGCACCGGCCTCGACGACCTGGCCAAGCGCACCGGCGCCGACGAGCTGATGCTGACGGCCAACGCGCACAGCTCCGACGTCCGCGTGCACAGCTACGAGCTGATCGCGGACGCGTACGGGCTGCCGGACGCTTCCTGAGCACACACGCGGGCGCCGCCCCCGGTGAGGGGGCGGCACCTGCGTACGTCGTACGTTCTCAACTCACCGGCGCCGCAGCGCCGTCGCCACCACCGGCAGCCCGGCGGCCGCGATCAGGCCCGCCACCAGGAAGCCGTGGTGCAGCCCGGCGACCAGGTCGGTCCCGCTCGCCGAGACGACGGCCGTCAGGATCGCCGTGCCGATCGCGCCGACGTACAGCGGCATCTGCGCGATCGAACCGCCCACGCCCTGCTCGTCCTCGCTCAGACCCGAGGTGATGGTGGCGACCACTGCCACCACCGACAGCACGTGGCCGAAGCCCATCGCACCCGAAGTGACAAGCAGCAGCGGCAGGTTGGCGTCGGCCGGGAGCAGGAACATCCCGGTGGTCCCGGCGGCCTGGACGGCCAGGCCGAGCAGGAGCGCCGCGGCGGTGCCGCGCCGGGCGATGACCCGTGCGGCCAGCGTGCCGCCGGCGATCGCGGCCACGCCCTCGGCGAGGAACCCGAAGCCGGTGGCCAGCGGCGACCAGCCGAGCACGTCCTGCATGTAGAGGGTGAGCAGCAGGGTGGCGCCGCCGCACATCCCGTAGGTGATCGTGCCGACGAGGAAGCCCCACTTGACCGTGCGGCGCTTCAGCAGCCCGAGCGGCACGAGCGGCGCCGGGTGGCGGGCCTCGACGGCGAAGAACCCGGCGAGCAGGGCCACCGCGCCGACGAGGGACGCGAGGGTCGGCAGCGCGGCCCACCCGGCGTCCGAGCCGGTGGAGATGCCGTACACGAGGGCGGTCAGGCCGGCGCTGGAGAGCACGGCGCCGGGCAGGTCGAGCCGGTTGGCGCGGCGGACGTCGGTCTTGGGCAGGACGGTGAAGGAGCCGAGCAGGACGACGGAGCCGAGGGCCATCAGCAGGACCATCGTCCAGCGCCAGTTGAGCCCGCTGGTGATCACGCCGCCGCCGATGGTGCCGACGACGAAGCCGAGCGAGACGAGGGCGCCGTTCACGGAGAGCGCCTTGGTGCGCTGCGGGCCCTCGGGGAAGGCCGAGGTCATCAGGGCGATGGCGGTCGGCGCGATCATCGCGGCCGCGATCCCCTGCCCGGCGCGCGCCGCGATCAGCATGGCGGGCGACACGGCGGCCGCGGCCACCAGGGACAGCGCGGTGAACAGGAAGGTGCCGAGACGGAAGAGCCGCCGCCTGCCCACCAGGTCGGAGAGCCGCCCGAAGAGCGGAAGCAGCCCGGCGGTGGGCAGCAGGCACGCCGTCGCCACCCACTGCAGGGTGCTCGCGGATCCGAAGGCCAGATCGCGGCCGATCTCGGGCAGCGCCACCATGACGATCGAGTAGTCGAGGCCCGTCATGAAGGAGGCCCCGGCGAGGGTGATGAGAATGAGCCAGGCGCGAAGCCCAAATCCCTGGGAAACAGGGATGGTTGGGGCCGTTTCCGGCAAACGGGTGTCCAGGGAGGTGGTCATGGGGTTCCTCAGCAGAAGGGGAAGGAAGGGGAAATGAGTGAGCGTCAGGCGGTGTACACGCGGCGGAAGAAGGCGTCCGCCTGCGCCTGGTCGGCGGGGTACTTCCGGATCTCGGCGATCCGTCGGCCGTCGATTCCGTCGACTCCGTCGTTGATACGGAAGATCAGCACCCAGGTCGTGTCGAGCGTGCCGTCGTCGGAGCGGCACCGGTGCACCTCGACGACGTGCCGGTCGTCGGCGCCCTGGAAGAGCACCTCGGCCCGGAAGTCGCACTCCGCGAGCCGCCGGAAGTACGCGACGATCGCGTCGGCGCCCCGGTGGGTCCCGGCGAGGGGATGGTCGCCGGGCACGTGCCACACCGCGTCGGGCGCCAGGACGGCGGTGCGCAGCGTGTGCAGGTCGCCGGTGGCGTACGCGGCGAAGAAGCGCCGTACGAGCTCGGGTCCGGTGAGCGCCATCGTGATCTCCCCCTTTCCATAAGGCCGTTGTCTGTTGTCCGTTGTCCGGTGTCCGTGGTCTGTTGCCGGGTGGCTTTCCTGGTGACGCATTGAGCTTCGCCCCGCCCCCGCACCCCGGTCCAATACCCCTTTCCATAACCTGATGGCATGGACATCGACACCCGCCTGCTGCGCTACTTCGCCGCCGTCGCGGAGGAGGGGCATCTCACCCGGGCCGCCGAGCGCCTCTTCATCTCGCAGCCCGCCCTGACCAAGCAGATCAAGCAGCTGGAGGCCCAGCTCGGCGTGGAGCTCTTCACGCGCTCACGGGCGGGGATGGCGCTCACCGACGCGGGCCGCGCCCTGGCCGCCGCGACGCCCGCCGTCCTGGACGCCTGGGACGGTGCCCTGCGGACCACGCGCGGCGCCGCGAGCCAGGCGGCGCGGGTGCTGCGGGTCGGGTTCGTGGCGAGCGGCGCCAACGAGCTGACGCAGCGCATCGTCGCCGAGTTCGCGCGCCGCCGCCCCGGCTGGCGGGTCCAGCTCACCCAGACCGCCTGGGACGACCCGACCGCGGGCCTGGCGAGCGGCGCGGCGGACGCGGCCCTGCTGCGGCTGCCCTGCCCCGGCCAGGACGCCCTGCGGACCGAGGTGTTGATCACCGAACAGCGCTGGGTGGCGCTGCCCGCGACCCACCCCCTGGCCGCCCGCGAGACGATCGACTTCCATGACCTCTTCGACGAGCCCTTCGTGGCCACGCCCCCCGAGTCCGGCTGGTGGCGCGACTACTGGCTGGCCACCGACGAACGCGAGGGCCACCCGGCGACGATCGGCGCCGTCGCCCACAACCCCGACGAGTGGCTCAACGCCATCGCCAACGGCTACGGCGTCTCCCTCACCCCCGAGGCCACGTCCCGCTTCTACCAGCGCCCCGACGTGGTCTACCGCCCGGTGCGCGGGGTGAGCCCGAGCGAGGTGGGGGTGGCGTGGCCGAAGGGGGGTCAAGTGCCGGAGGTGGTACGGGACTTCGTACAGGCTTCGATCGCCGTACGGGGTGAACACCGGCCGGACGAACCCGCGTCCTAGCCGGCGGCGAGCAGCGCGGAGATACGATCCGGCGCCACGGGCCGCGAGTAGAGCCACCCCTGCCCCGTGTCGCACCCGATCCGCCGCAGCCGCTCGGCCTGGCCGGAGGTCTCCACGCACTCCGCGGTGACGGTCAGCCCCAGCCGGTGCGCCAGCTGCACCAGCGCCTCGACGATCACCTCGTCGGCGGGGTTGATGTGCGGCGCCTCGCCGGAATCCGCGTTCGCCTCGTACTGGAAGCCCCGGACGAACGATCCGTCCAACTTCAGTACGGAGACGGGGAGCCGGCTCAGATACGCGAGGTTCGAGTAGCCGGTGCCGAAGTCGTCGATGGCGATGCGCACACCCATGTCGCTGAGCGCCTGGAGGGCCTGCAGCGGGCGGCCCGCCGACCCCATCACGGCGGACTCCGTCAGCTCCAGCTGCAGCAGGCGCGGCGCGAGCCCCGTCTCGGCGAGGATCTCCGCGACGTCCGCGACCAGGTCGGAGTCCCAGACCTGCCGCACCGCGACGTTCACGCTCACGAACAGCGGATCCCTGTCCGGGTGTTCGAGCTGCCAGCGACGGGCCTGGCGGCAGGCGGTCCGCAGCACCCACCGCCCCAGCTGCACGATCGACCCGTCCTCCTCGGCCAGGCCGATGAACCGATTCGGCGTCAATAGGCCAAACTGCGGATGCCGCCAGCGCACGAGTGCCTCGACCCCGCTCACGTCGCCGCCGTCCAGGCTCACCAACGGCTGGTAGTCCAGGACGAATTCATCGCGCTCGACGGCGGGCCGCAGCGAGCTGGAGAGGGCCTGCCGGGTCATGCGGTGCGCGTTGCGCTCCGGGTCGAAGAGCGTCCAGCGGGCCTTGCCGTCGGTCTTCGCCCAGTACAGCGTGGTGTCCGCGGCCTGCATCAGACCGGTCGTCGTGGTACCCGCCGCGCGCCGCTCCACGACGCCGATGGAGGCCGAGACGGCGAGCCGCTGCCCCGACAGGTCGAAGGGCTCCTGGAGCGCCTTGAGGGCCGCCTCGGCGAGGTCGGCCAGCTGGTCGGTGCCGGTGGAGTCCTCCACGAGCAGCGCGAACTCGTCACCGCCGAGCCGGGCCACCAGCGGCGCCGCGGCCCTGCCGTACCCGGCCTGGTCGGCGCAGCGGGTGAGCCGCTCGGCGACGGCGGCGAGCAGCCGGTCCCCGACGCGGTGCCCGAGGGTGTCGTTGACCGCCTTGAACCCGTCCAGGTCGAGATAGCAGAGCCCGATCCGCCCGGTGCTGGTGTCGTCGTACGCGCCCGCCTCGAGCGCCGTGGCGAGCCGCTCGAAGAAGAGGCTGCGGTTGGGCAGGCGGGTCACCGGGTCGTGCATCTGGAGGTGGCGCAGGCGGGCCTGGAGCTCGCGGCGCGCGCTGATGTCGGCGACGGAGAGCAGCACGGCGGAGGCGCCGTGCGGCATCGGCGTCACGGTGATCTGCGCCCACAGGGAGTGCCCGTCGGGGTGTTTGAGCCGCCGGGTGCAGCGCAGCCGGGCCTGCCGGCCGCGGAGCACCTCGCGGTACGCGTGCCAGGTGCGGGCGTCGGAGGCCAGGTCCACCAGATCGGCGGCGATCTTCCCGGTCAGCTCGGCCGGGGAGACGCCGGTGAGGGCGGCGAAGGCGTCGTTCGGGGCGACGACGTGGCCGTCGCGGTCCACGACGGCGAGGGGGAGGGGGGCCGCGGCGAAGGCCGCGGAGAAGTCGGTGCTGCGATGGTGCCGGCCGCCCTGCGCCAAGGGATCCGCGCACGGTTCGCCCTGGGGCGGGGTGCGACGCTCCGTGACGGGCGGCCTCACTGGTTCGGGTTCTGATACCGCCGTGGGCGTGGGCCCTTCAGACGTTCCGTTCACCGCTTGCTCCCGCAGTGCAGTTGATCTCGGGCAGTGCCAATCGGGCCGGGTCCGCGCAGGAAAGTGTGCCGATCATAGAGGCAGGCCAGAGCGGCGTTCCAGCCACGTCCCGGTCTCGCGTGGCGGCCGCTCCGGGCGGCCGACGATTTCTGCTCGGCCCCCGACCGCTCCCGTCGCCTACGGTCCCGAACCGATCGCTTGTGACATTCCGTGAATGGTCCGGGAGCCGTCCACTCACTCTCCCGGGTCAGACAAACAGGGCGAAGTTCAACAAAACATCACAGGGTGGGTGGGGTGTCCCGCATTCCGCACCCGGAGGTCGACGTGCCGCGTCAGCTCCCCCCTTGGGGACTCACCCGTGGAGGGGAGCGGCCCTGGCTCCGCAGCACGGCCGCCGCCTTCACGTCCCTGACCGCCCTCGCCGCCACCGGGCTCGTCGCCGGACCCACCACCGCCCACGCCGCGGCGCCCCCGTGCGCCCTCCAGCGCACCTCGGCCCACCACTCGGAGGGCCTGGACAGCTGGAACACGGCCTATCCGCGGCCGGACCGGAACCTGGACGCGGTGATGGTCTTCCTCTCGTTCCCGGACTCCCCGCCGCTGACCACGCCCGAGGAGCTGACCGCCGACTACTTCCCGGCCACCAGCCAGTTCTTCGAGCGCGCCTCGTATGGCAAGTTCACGCTGCGCCCGCACCCTCAGCGCGAGTGGATCGAGATGCCGGAGGACTCCACCTCGTACGAGATACAGCGTGACTGGAACGCCTCGCGGCGCACCGCCTACCTCCGCGACGCGGTGGCCGCCGCCGATCCGCACGTCGACTTCGGCAAGTACGACATCGTCTACTTCGTCGCCGACCCGGACGCCCCGGGCGTCGACTCGGACGCGACGAAGGTGGTCAACTTCGACGAGCCGATGCGGGCCGACGGCACGGACCTGAAGCGGATCGTCACGGTCTTCGAGCAGCACCCGCCGGACCGCAACGTCCTCGCCCACGAGACGGGCCATGTCTTCGACCTCCCGGACCTCTACCACCGCCCCTCGGACGGCAAGGGCGACTGGGACACCTACGTCGGCGACTGGGACGTCATGGGCAGCCAGTTCGGGCTCGCCCCGGACCTCTTCGGCTGGCACAAGTGGAAGCTGGGCTGGCTCGACCCGCGGCAGGTGCGGTGCGTGACCCCGGGCACCGACCGGCTCACCCTGGAGCCGCTCTCCTCGGCCCCCGTGCGCGGCGACGTGGGCGGCGCGAAGCTCGCGGTGATCCGTACGGGCCGCGACTCGGCCATCGCCCTGGAGGCCCGCGGCCCCTCCGGCAACGACCACGCCACCTGCAGCCAGGGCGTCCTGGTCTACCGGGTGAGCGGCGCGGCGGCGTCCGGCCGCGGCCCCGTCGAGGTCGTCGACGCCCATCCCCGCTCGGAGTCCTGCTGGTCGGAGTCGGTCTACCCACCGCTCGCGGACGCGCCGGTGCGCGCGGGCGAGAGCTTCACGGTGCCGGGCGAGGACGTGCGGGTCACGGTGGAGGGGCGGACGGCTTCGGGAGCGTGGACGGTGAAGGTCGTCTCCGGCTAGGGCGCCCTACTGGGGGGTGTGGGTGGCGGAGCCCCCACAACGCGCGGCGAAGCCGCGCAGAAACAGAAGTGGCGGGTTGCGATCGCGCTTTCTGCGATCACAACCCGCCACTCGTCACGTGCGCCGCCAGGGACTCGAACCCCGGACCCGCTGATTAAGAGTCAGCTGCTCTAACCAACTGAGCTAGCGGCGCCTGCTGACGTCGTAGACCTTAGCATCCTGATCGGCGGGAGGAAAAATCGATATACGCACGGTGGAAGCCGAGGTCGAGCGGGCCGCCCGGACGCAGGCCCAGAGCATGACCTCGGGCCCCGGGAGCCAGGGGTGGCGGGTGTCGGGGGCCACCAGCCAGCGGGAGTCGAGCCGGGGGGAGGGCCGGGCGGCGGGCGGGGTGTCGGCCCCCGTGGTGGGCGGCGGGACGGTCACCGCGTCCCCCACGCCGTGGCAGAGGACCGAGGGCACGGCGGAGCCCCACTCCTCCCACTCCAGGAGGGACGGGAGGCGGTGGGCGGTGCCGGGGGCGGCGAAGAGCAGCACACGGCCGCGGTGCGCGGCGACGGGGCCCGAGCCGGGCCCGTCCTCCCATAACCGGTCGAGCATCCGCCGCCCGAAGACCGCGGGCACGCTCACCACGTCGAAGACGGAGCCGCAGGGCAGGACGGCCGGGGCGGCGGGCCGTGCGCGCCAGTGGGTGAGGGCGCTGCGGGGATACGTTTCGGCGGAGGCGAGCCAGGCGGCGCCTTCGGAGGTGACCTCGTGGGGGTGCGGCGCGGGGAGAGCGGGATGTGTGGGGAGAGGTGTGCTGCTCATGCCGGATACATCTACCGGTAGTGAGGGTTCCATTTCTGAGAGTTGCCGGAAAACGGGACAAGGGTGGGTGGGGTGGAGTACCTTGCCCCCTTGGCATATGCCAGAAGATCGTGTGCGGGCCTTCGGAACGGCTCGGGTGATCGCTGCCCGTGCGGCTCAGTTGCGGCTCAGGACTCGCCTGCCGCCCGCCCGCGCAGCAGGTCACGGCCGAACTCGACCATCTTCTTCGCGTAGTCCTCGGTCCACTCCGCGCGCTCGGCGATCGCCGCGGCGGTCAGCCGGTCGAAGCGGCGCGGATCCGCGAGCTGGGCGGCGGCGATGGCCTGGAACTCGATGGAGCGGTCCGTCGCGGCTCGGAAGGCGTGGGTCAGCTCCGTGGCCCGGGAGAGCAGTTCGCGGGGGTCCTCGATCTTCTCCAGGTCGAAGAAGTTCTCCGGATCGGCGGCGGCTTCCGCGGGTTCGAAGAGCAACGGCGCGGGTCGCATCCGCCGCTGCTCCGTGGGCCGCTCGGGCTCCGCCATGGGTCACTCCTCCTCATCGACACCGGCCACTCGGCACTGGGCCGTCTCCCATTGTCCCTGGAGCCGCAAGTACGTCGGCGGGCCCGCCCACCGGGTCAGGGCCGCCACGCCACCCGGTGCTCCTCAAGGCGCGCGAGCACCGCGTGGTTCGCCTCCCAGCCATCAGGGAACTTGACCGTGACGCCCAGTTGGACCGGGTCCGTCGACGGGTGGTCGTCGAGGAGGGGGCCCACGCCCGCGCGGCACACCACGATGCAGGCGTGGCGGTGGCGGGAGGCCAGGACGCAGAGACGGCCCGTCTCCAGGTGGAAGGCCGTGGCGTCGGGGCGGCCCGAGAGGGGGTGCAGGACGACCGTCACGTCGAACTCGCGGCCCTGGAGGCGGTTCGCGGTGTCCACCGTGACGTCCGTGACGGCGAGTTCGGCGAGGGCCGCGCGGACCGCCGCCGCCTGGTCGCGGTGGGCGGTGCCGACGGCGATGCGGTCGGCGGTGAGGGGGGTGGGGGACGGGGAGCGCTCCGACGTCGCCGCGCCGCCCCGGTCCAGGAGGCGGCGGACGACCTGGGCGAGTGCCCGTACCGCCTCCGGGTCCGTACGCGGGGTGTGGCGCGCGGGGAGTTCGAGGAGGCCCCAACCCGCCTGCGCCGCCTCGTCGATGACCCGGTCCGGGCCCGAACCGTCAGATGGGACCGCGAAGTTGAGCGTCCGGTCGCCGTGATCCGTGCCGCTGCGGAACGGCGTGTACGGGTAGAACGCGTCCGAGACCAGGGGTGCGGCCGAGGCCGGCAGGCGCCAGGAGACGGGGAGGCGGTGCTGGGGGAGGTCCGGGTTGTGCGCCAGGAGCGTGGAGACGGCGGAGGCCGAGGGGTCGTAGGCCAGCCCCGCCCACTGCTCCGCGCCGACGATCGCGAAGGGGTCCAACTGGCCCGGGTCGCCCACGAAGAGGGCCTTCTCGAAGAGCCCGGCCACCGCCAGGAGCGCATCCGAACGCATCTGGTACGCCTCGTCGACGATCGCGTGCCGCCACGGCTCGACGTTGCTCACGTGCGCCCACTTCGCGGCCGTGGAGATGACGACGTCGAGCCCGGCGAGGTCGCCCGCCTTCGTCGACGTACGGACGTTGCGCAGATCGTCCAGGGCTTTGTCGTACGCGTCCGGGTCGCTGCTGTGCAGACGGCCGACCGGCAGCTCCGGGTCCTTCTCGGCGAGGCGCAGGACGAGGTCGTCCACCTGCGCGTTCGTCTGCGCGATCACCATCAACGGGCGGCCCGCGGCGGCCAGTTCGCGGGCCGCGCGGACGACGAGCGTGGACTTCCCCGCGCCCGGCGGGGAGTCGACCACGACGCCCCGGTGCTCGCCGTGGAGCGTGTCGTGGAGGATCGCGTCGGTGGCGCGCGTCGCCGCGGCCGCCGGGTCGAAGGGGGTGTGCCGCGTGGTCGCAGTAGTCACATCGGTCACAGCGTGTCCTCCGGCGTGACGGGGTCGGGGCTCTCGGCGGTGGCGGCGGGCGGGCCGCCGTGCGTCCACGGCGTCTCCTCCGGGTCCGGCAGCTTCGGCCCGCCGCGCTGCTCGTGCTCGAACAGCGTCCAGCAGATCCGGTCGCCCTTCTCCGGTACGGAGCCGGCGTCGGGCTCCTTGCCGCGGCCCATCTTGTCGAGGAGGCGCAGCACCACGACCTGAACGTCGCCCTCCTCCTCGTACGCGACGAACTCGGCCGACTGGGGCTTGCCTTCGAGGGAGCGGTACACCTTCGTGCGCTCGCCCAGGTGCGGCCGGTCGTCCGTGGCGACGGTGAGCAGCGGGCGGGGGCGCCCCTTCTCGCTGTACGCCATGACCGCCTCCGTCACCTCGCCCGCGAACGCCTCGCCCGCGAGCCGGCGGCCCGCCATGACGAGGGGGTCGTCGAGGGCTTCCTGGGCGTCCAGGCGGGCCTGTTCGCGCTCGCGCGTGGCCAGCTTGTTCGCCGCCGTCACCGCGTCGTCCAGGCGGGGCTGCGGGGGCTCGCCCGCGCTCACCCGGTCGCGGTGGCCGGTGAACGACCAGCGGTCGCGGGTCCAGCGGTCCTCGGCGTGCGCGGCCTCGGGGAGCGTGCACAGGGCGTCCAGGCCGCGCCACACCGCGTCCCACGTGGGCCGGGTGCGGCTCTCGATCAGGGCGCGGATCTCCCGCTCCGCCACGGCCAGTTCGGCCAGGCGCGCGTCCGCCTCGACGCCGTCCTCCGCCGCCGCGAGGGAGCTGCGCGCGCGGTCGTGGCGCTCGATGGCCGGGGCCAGCAGGTCGTTGTCGAACGCCGGGTCGGTGGCCGGGCCCGCGGGCGGGCACAGCAGCTGTCCGGCCGCGTCCCGGCCCAGCTCGGCGCGGAGCGCGGCCTCGGCGCCCGACGTGCCCTCGGGGGCCTCGATCCAGGCGAGCAGCGCGCCCAGGTGCTGCTCCTCCAGGGTGGACTGGCCCGTCGCCCAGTGCCGCGACAGGAGGTCCGTCATGGCCGTGAGGAGGGACGAGCCGGGCACGCGGGCGCGCTCCCCGAAGTGCGTCAGCCAGCGGCCCAGGAGGGGGACGCGGGGCGGCGCGGGATACGGGGCGTCCGGGTCCTGCTCGGCGGTGCGCCGGAACCGCATGGAGCGCCCCAGGAGCCGTACGAACTCGATGCCCGCGCGGCTCGGCACGATCAACTGCGGTGCGTCCGCGCACAGTTCGGCCTCGACGGTGATGCGCTTGCCGGTCTCCGCGTCGGTCTCCTTGCGCTCGACCGCCTCGATCTCCGTGGCATACGACTCCACGTACGGAAGGACGACGTCGGCGAGCTCGGCCAGGAACGTGAACCGCAGGTCGCGGTCGCGCGGCTGGGCCACGAACAGCAGCCGCGGCGCGGTCCGCTCCGTCCCCACGAGAGCCCCGAGCGGCGCCCCCGCCTCGCCCGCCGTGGTGAGCGGGACGAGGACGAGGGGCCGCTGCGAGAGCCGCCGGTGCCGCACGGTCGCCCGCGGCTGCGCGCGGCCCGTGGAGACCGCTTCGAGGCGGGCCAGGTTGTCGATCAGAGACACGCGGGCACCCCCGCCGTGCGTGCGGCACCCGCCCCGGAGAGCGCCTCCGCGCGCAGCGCCGACGCCCTGCGCAGGGCCGCCACCGCCGGGTCGTCCGGATCGCCGGTGTGGCCCGAGGCCGCCGACAGCACGCCCTCGACCGTCGTCAGGCCGCCGAGCTCGCCGCGCAGGGACCGGCCCAGGGACG
This sequence comes from Streptomyces sp. NPDC059009, assembly GCF_042740175.1. NCBI lineage: Bacteria > Bacillati > Actinomycetota > Actinomycetes > Kitasatosporales > Streptomycetaceae > Streptomyces > Streptomyces sp. NPDC059009. The sequence goes on from NZ_JBHYJB010000006.1 coordinate 50,178, forward strand.
TGACCTCGCCGCCCGCGCGGGAGCGGTCGCGGCAGTGGAAGGCCAGCTCGCAGGCGGCCAGGCACTCGGGGGCGTAGGTCGCCGGGACCGAGGCGACCGCCGACGTCAGCTCCTCGGGGGTGCGGGAGACGTCGAACGTCGTGCCCTCGGGGAGCTCCGCCGCGATGTCCTCGACGCGGGTGAGCCGGGCCAGCTGGCGGCGGGTCACCGAGAGCTGCTTGCGGACGTCGATCGCGGCCGCCGTGGGGAGGTTCGAGAAGTCCTTGGGGCAGACCAGGAGGACCCGGTCGCGCAGGCGCGGGGCGGGCTCGGGCAGCCGGGCCGCGACCTGCTCCAGCGCCAGCACGTACACCGCCGCCTGCCGGGCCGCGGCGCCCACCTTCGCCGGGTCCGCCGCGCCGTCGATCATCGGGAAGGACTTGATCTCGACGACGGTCCAGCTCCCGTCCGGCGCGACCACCACCGCGTCCGGCTCCAGGAACGCCGGGGTGCCCGCGACGTCGAGCGCCAGCATGGGGTGGTCGAGCAGCGTCCAGCCTCCCGAATGCGTGGCCTCGCGCAGGGCGAGCGCCGTGCGGGCGGCCCGGCCCTCGGGGCCCACCGCCGACAGGTCGGGCACGGCCGCCTCACCGGGGAGCGGCTCGTCGCCGCCGCCCACGTGTGTGTGCGTGAGCCGCAGCAGCTCCGCGCCGCCGTCGGCCTTCACCTTCGCCTCGAAGGCGTTGCCGCGCATGAACGCGAACTGGGACTGACCGAAGGCGCCGGGCGCGCCCAGCGAGTCCGCGAGCGCCGCCTTGTCCACCCCTGCGCCGTCCAGCAGCGCTCTGCGCCGGCACCCGGGATTGGCGGCGAGTGCGGCCAGGGCGCGGGCGTCCAGCGCCTTCGCGGGGACGTCCGGGCCGCGCAGCTCAGCGAGCCGGTGCCGGAGCGCCGTCGTCCGCGTCGGCGGGCTGGGTACCCGTCTTGGCTCCCGGACCGGATCCCGCACTGGCTCCCGGCTCGGCAGGCTGCTTGCGCTGTCGGGGAATTCGCTCACGCGGGGAAGTCTGGCACCCGGCACCGACAATTGAGGACTCTGCGTCGTCAGAGGCGGCGGGGGAGCCCGCGAGGGACGGGAACAGGCGGGCCTTCACCCGGTCCGCGACGCGCATCACCGGCTTGGCGAGCAGGAACCCGATGCCCATCACCACGACACCCGCGACGGCGTCGAGGAGATAGTGGTTCGCGGTGCCCATCACCACGATCGTCGTGCCCAGCGGGTAGACCACCGCGGCCACCCTGGTCAGCGGCGAGCGCCCGTGCCGCCACAGCATGATCCCGCACCACAGCGCCCAGCCCACGTGCAGGCTGGGCATCGCCGCGTACTGGTTGGTCATGCCGCCCATGCCGCGCGGGGCGCTCGCCTCGCCGCCCCACCAGCCCCAGTTGCTGTACTGCGCCATGGTGTCGACGAAGCCATGGCCCGCGCTGAGCAGCCGGGGCGGGCACGTCGGCAGGAGCGTGAAGCCGATCAGGCCGATCAGGGTCGAGGTCATCAGCCAGGCGCGGGCGGCCCGGTAGTGGACCGAGCGGCTGCGGAAGAGCCAGATCAGGATCGCGGGCGTGACCAGGTAGTGCAGCGAGGCGTACCAGAAGTCGGCCGGGACGCCGATCCACGCCTGCTGGGTGAAGAGCCGGTTCAGCGGGCTCTCGGCGTTGATGTGCAGGGCCTTCTCGATGTCGAGGATCCCGACGCCGTGGTCCACGGCGCTCTGCACGGACCCGCGCGCGAGCAGCCGTCCCGCCGAGTAGGCGGCGTACACGAGGACGATCAGCGGAAGCTCGGTCCACCAGCGGAGCCGGTGCCCGGATATGCCCGCGGTGCCCGGAGCGTCGGTCTGCGGCATCCGGTGGTTCCCCCAAATCAAATCTCTGGACTTCCTGCGGCAAGGCCGCCGCCACACTTTACGGCGTGCCGTGGCACCCGCAGGGCTGCCCCTGGTCGACAAAGACGCTGAGATCCACGAGCGGGTTGCCTCCCGTACGAGTGAGTGATGATGGAGAGGCAGCACAGATCATCCCAAGTCGGAAGGCCCCCCTCATGGCACCGCGCATCCTGCTGGCCCGGCACGGACAGACCGCCTGGTCGCTGTCCGGGAAGCACACCGGCAGGACGGACGTCCCGCTCCTGGACGAAGGCCGCCGCGGCGCCAAGCTCCTCGGCGAGCGCCTGCACCGCGCCCCCTTCGACGGCCTCTCCGAAGTGGAGATCCGCACCAGCCCCCTCTCCCGCGCGCGGGAGACCTGCGAGCTGGCGGGCTTCGGGGACCGCGCCACCACGTGGGACACGCTCATGGAGTGGGACTACGGCGCGTACGAGGGGATGACGCCCGCCGAGATCCAGGAGATCAGGCCCGGCTGGTTCATCTGGCGCGACGGCGTCCCCAGGGGCGAGACCATCGAGCACTTCACCGCGCGCGCGGACGAGGTGGTGGCCTGGGCCCGCGAGGCCGACCGCGACGTGCTGGTCTTCGCGCACGGGCACATGCTGCGGGCGATCGGCGCGCGCTGGCTCGGCGAGGACATCGACTTCGCCGCCCGTATCCGGCTCAGCCCCACCTCGCTGTCCGTCCTCGGCTGGGCCTACGGCGCCCCGGCCATCGAGTCCTGGAACGAGACGGGCCACCTGGAGCACGTGTAACCGGTCACGGCGAAGCACGTGCCTACACGGCCCTCGGCAGCGCCGCGTGCCGCTCCAGGAACCCGCCGACCCCCGAGGCGCGCCGGTGCGGTAGCAGCACCCGCGCGGTCGTCGCGAGCATCGACTGGATCCGCGAGGACTGCACCTCGTCCAGGAGCGCGATCACCCGCAGCCCCGCCGTCGCCGCCTCGTCCGGGCGCCCCGCGCGGGCCAGGTCGTCGGCGAGCTCGGCGGTGTAGAGCGCGATGTTCCGGGTGAACTGCGGGGTCTGCGCACAGGCCACGGCGGCCGCGCGGCGGGCGTGCCGGGAGGCGCGCGCCCAGTCGCCGAGCGCCGACCAGCACTGCGCCTCCAGGCCCTCCAGCTCGGCCTCCCCGTAGAAGCTCATCCACTCCGGGTCGGCGTCCGAGGGGCCCCGGTCGAACAGGGCGTGGGCGCGGGTCAGGGACTGCTCACAGCCCGCCCGGTCGCCGAGCCCCGCCCAGCCCCCCGCCTCCCGCAGCGCGAGCAGTGACAGCAGCTGCGGCGAGGAGAGGTGCTTGGCGGCGCGCGCGGCGGCCTGCGCGGCCCGCACCGCCTCGCGGGGGCGCCCGGCGTCGCGGGCCAGGAAGGCCGTGTTGCAGAAGGCGTGCGCCTCGAGGCCCGGGTCGCCGGCCATCCGCGCGGTGGCGAGCGCCTCCGCGTAGTGCGAGCGGGCGTCGTCGAAGCGGCCCGAGTCGTGCGCCAACCAGCCGACGGAGATGGCCAGTTCACCGGCGCCCGCGTGCAGCCGGTCGGCCGTGCACTGGCGGGTGGTGCCCGCGTCGAGCAGGTCGAAGGCGGTGCGCAGCGGGGCGGCGGCCCGCCGGTAGAGCCCGTCGGCGCCGTGCCGGTCGTCGAGCAGCCGGATCCTGCGCACGGCCTCTTCGACCGCGCTCACCTCCGCCTCGCCCACCCGGCGGATGTCATGGGCCCGTCGGTCGAGGGCCTCGGCGGGCTCCCCGACGTTGAGGCCGAAGGGCACCAAAGAGGCGGCCGCCACGGTGGCCGTGGAGCCGGTCATGAACGCGCGACGTTGCACGTCGCTCTCCTCGTAACTCTGGATCTCGCTGTGCTGGATCTCGAACGGCTGGGTGGCGGTGGAGAGTTCGGGGTGCGGCGGGGGCGCCGCACCCACGGTCTGCGCCCCCCGCCCGCGCACCGTCTCGCGGGGCGCGAATCCCAGGTCCGTCAGCGTGCGGTCGGGGAACATGTGCAGAAACACCCGCTCGTACGCGTAGTTGGGGCAGCGGATCTGGCCCGCCTCGACGCGTCCGATGTAGCGGGCGTCGCAGCTGACCCGCTCCCCGATCTCGCGGGCGGCCCGGCGCACCGCGGCGGCGAACTCGCCCGGCGAGAGCTGCCCGCGCAGCCTGCGGAAGACGAGGTTGGGCCGCGGGTCCCCCGGAGCGGGGGACTGCGGTGCTTGCGCTGACGATGCCATCGATGACGACGCCATGGCCGTTTGCCCTCTCGTGCGGAGCGTGCCGGACGAGTGGTGCGGGATCGGTCGGGACCCCGCATCGCTGCCCCTGTTCCGGCGGAGCACGAAGGTACCGGCTGTGACCGCTCCGGCACGCGGAGTTTGGCTACAAACCGGATATCTCACCCGCGATCTGCCATGAAGTGCCATCCTTTGCGGCGGCGTGGCGCCGTAGCCGTTGACGACGTCGCGCGTTGAACCATGCGGAGAGGGAGCGCCGCGACCATGCGGCTTCCGCACTGACGAGGAGGGGTTCCCTTGTTGGAGGTCGGCATGGAGAGCATCGGCGACAGCAGCCGCCTCGGCGGCATCCCACAGCCCCCACAGAGCCCACAGTCCCCCCAGCCCCAGCCCCAGTCCCCCCAGCCCTCACAGACCACGGCCCGGCACCGGCCGACGCCCGAGCACAGCGCGCCCCCGTCCGGCGCGGCCCCCTGCGACCTGGTGACCGTCCCGGCCCGGCAGGGCCTGGAGGCGGTCGACATCCTGCGCCGCGGGGCCGGGGACGGCGTGGGGCCCGTGCTGCACGACGGCGGCTGCGACACCCTCGGCTTCCTGGTGCCGCCCGGCACCGCGGACGGCTGGGACCTGCCGGGCAGCGCGTGCACGCAGACGTACGGGCGCGGTGTGTCCCTCGCCCCGGAGACCCGCCCCGAGCTCGACCCCGCGCCGCCCGTCGCCGGGACCGGCTGGCTGGTGCCGCCCCGCGAGGCCGACCCGGTCACGGACCCGGTGGTCCTGCGCGCCGCGCTCGGCCAGGCGGCACGGACCATCGAGGCCGCCGACAACTGCCGCTGACCCCGGCCCCGGGCAGGCCCCCGGGAGATCAACGGGTGCGCGCCCCCGCGGCCGCGGATAATGGCCCGATGGCGAGGAAGGCACGGTCCAGGGACAGCGCGCGGGAAGCCGTCGTGGAGAAGGTCGACGGCGGGCTCGCGGAGCTGATGCCCGACCGGGACCGGCCGCGCGCCTGGACGCTGCTCGTGGACGGTGCCCCGCAGTCGCACGTCGACCTCGACGACCCCGCCCACCTCGACTTCGAGTACCAGCGCAGGCTCGGCCACATCGCCGACCTCGTCGCCCCGCCGGGCAAGCCCGTCCACGCCCTGCACCTGGGCGGCGGCGCCCTCACGATGGCGCGCTACATCGCCGCGACCCGCCCCCGCTCCACCCAGCAGGTCGTCGAGCGCGACTCCGCCCTGGTCCAACTGGTCCGCCGCGAGCTGCCGTTGGACCCCCAGGCCCGGATACGGGTGCGGGGCGCCGATGCCCGCGAGGCGCTCGAGAAGGTCGCGGACGGCTGGGCGGACCTCGTCATCGCGGACGTCTTCAGCGGCGCCCGCACCCCCGCCCACCTCACCACGACGGAATTCCTGACCGCCGTCCGCAGAGTCCTCAAGCCCGGCGGGTACTACGCGGCCAACCTCGCCGACGGTCCGCCGCTCGCCTATCTGCGCGGGCAGGTCGCCACGGCCGCCGCCGTCTTCCCCGAGCTCGCCCTCGTCGCCGACCCGACGGTGCTGCGCGGCAAGCGGTTCGGGAACGCGGTGCTCCTCGGCTCCGACACCCCGCTGCCGGTCCCGGAGCTGACCCGGCGCAGCGCGGGCGACCCGCACCCCGGAAGGGTCGAACACGGCCGGGCGCTGGCGGACTTCACCGGGGGAGCGGCGGCCGTGACGGACGCGGCCGCGGTGGCTTCACCGGCACCACCGCCCTCGGTCTTCAGATGAAGACGCACAAGAGGGCGCACAAGAAGACGTACAAAAAGCCGAAGCCGTACGAGGGTCAGTACTTGTCGATCTCGACCATCGGCTTGTGGTCGTGCCAGGTGCAGAAGACCGAGACCTTCGCGGCGCCGCCGGTGAACTCCACGCGGATCCACGACTCCTGCTTCCACACCTGCACCGACCAGCCCGACGCCGGGGTCGCGGAGACCAGCGTCGCGGAGTCCTCGCCGATGTCGAAGACGACCCGGCCGCCGTCGGTGTTGTAGCTCTTCACATTCCCCGCGGACGCCGACGAGGACGCCGAGGACGAGGACGAGGACGAGGGCGGCGGCTCGGGGTTCTTCGTGCCCGGTTTCGACGACTTCGAGGGGGTCGGCTTCGAGGGCTTGCCGGACGGCTTGTGGCTCTTCGACGGCTTGCCGGAGGACGGCGGGTTCTCGGGGCGCTGGGTCGCGGAGACGAGCGGCTCGGCGCCCGCCCCGCTCTGCAGCGGAAGGGCGCGCGGCGGGTCGTAGGCGGTGCCCGCCATCACCGTGTGGACACCCCACCAGGACAGCGTGACCGCCGCGCCGGTGGCGAGCGACCAGGCCATTGCGTGTATGAGTCCTCTGCGCATCGCGGGCCATACTGCACCACGGACGCCTTCGCTGTCGTGTGCGACCAGGGTGTGACCGCGGAGGACCGCGTTCCCTCGTATGGCGTACGGTGCCGCCCATGGCAAGTGTGCTCGTCGTCGAGGATGACCAGTTCGTGCGCTCCGCCCTCATCCGGCATCTGACGGACGCCTCGCACACCGTGCGGAGCGTCGGGACGGCCCTGGAGGCGCTGCGCGAGGTCGCTCATTTCCGGTTCGACGTGGTGATCCTGGACCTCGGTCTGCCCGACCTCGACGGGGCCGAGGCCCTGAAGATGCTGCGCGGCATCACCGACGTACCCGTGATCATCGCCACGGCCCGCGACGACGAGGCGGAGATCGTCCGGCTCCTGAACGACGGCGCCGACGACTACCTGACGAAGCCGTTCTCGGTCGAGCACCTCTCGGCCCGGATGGCGGCCGTGCTGCGCCGCTCGCGCGGCGGGGGCGGCGGCGAGGCCCCGCCCAGCCGCGAGATACGCGTCGGCGGCCTGGCCATCGACCCGCTGCGCCGCCAGGCCGAGCTGGACGGGGTGCGCCTGGACCTGACACGGCGCGAGTTCGACCTCCTCGCCTTCCTCGCCGGGCGGCCCGGCGTCGTCGTGCCCCGCAAGGAGCTGCTCGCCGAGGTCTGGCAGCAGAGCTACGGGGACGACCAGACCATCGACGTCCATCTGTCGTGGCTGCGGCGGAAGTTGGGCGAGACGGCCGCGAGCCCGCGCTATCTGCACACGCTGCGGGGCGTCGGCGTGAAGCTGGAGCCACCGCAGTGAGATGGGCCCTGGTCAAGGTCTGTCTGGCCGTCACGACGATGGTCGTGGTGGCCTTCGCGGTGCCGCTCGGCCTGGTCATCAAGGAGATGGCGCGGGACCGCGCGTTCTCGGCGGCGGAGCGGCACGCGGCAGGCATGGGCCCGACACTCTCCATCACCACCGACCGCGACCAGCTGAACCGCGCCGTCGCCACCTCCGAGGCGGGCGGCGACGGGCGGATGGCGGTGTACGTCCCGGCGATAGGCGACGCCCCGGCCCTCAAGATCGGCGACCGCCGCGCAACGCCCGCCGACGTCGAGGAGACCCGCAAGGAGGGCCGCGCCCGCACGGTGAAGGTGCCCGGCGGCTTCGCCCTCCTGGCCCCCACCGCGCTCAGCTCCGGGGTCGCCGTCGTGGAGATCTACGTCCCCGAGAGCGAGGTCAGCAACGGCGTCACCACGGCGTGGGTGGTGCTCGCGGGTGTGGGCGTCGCGCTGATCATCGGCTCCGTGGCGGTGGCGGACCGCTTGGGCGTACGGATGGTCCAGCCGGCCAAGCGGCTTGCGGGTGCGGCGCGTGACCTGGGGGAGGGGAAGCTGGGCGCGCGGGTGCGCGAGGAGGGCCCCACGGAGCTCCGGCAGGCCGGGGTCGCCTTCAACTCGATGGCGGACCAGGTGGTGCAACTCCTCGCCAATGAGCGGGAGTTGGCGGCGGACCTGTCCCACCGCCTGCGCACGCCGCTCACGGTCCTGCGCCTGAACGCCGCGTCCCTCGGTGACGGGCCCGCCGCCGAGCAGACCCGTACGGCCGTGGAGACCCTGGAGCGGGAGGTCGACACGATCATCCGCACCGCGCGCGAGGCCAAGCCCCAGACGGCCTCGGCGGGACCCGGGTCCGGGTGCGACGCCGCCGAGGTGATCCGGGACCGGATGGCCTTCTGGTCGGCGCTCGCGGAGGACGAGGGGCGTGAGGTGCGGGTGGCCGGGGTGGAGCGCCCCGTACGCATCCCGGTGGCGCGCCCCGACCTGGTGGCCGCGCTCGACGCGCTGCTCGGCAACGTCTTCCGGCACACGCGGGAGGGCACGGCCTTCGCGGTGGACGTGCACAACGGGGACGACGCGGTGATCGTTCTCGTCTCCGACGCGGGGGAGGGGATCGTGGATCCGGAGACGGCGTTGGCGCGGGGCGCGGGGTCGGGGGAGGACGGGTCCACGGGGCTCGGCCTGGACATCGTGCGGCGGCTGGCGGAGTCGACGGGAGGGGATGTCCGGATCGGGCGCTCCGTGCTGGGCGGCACCGAGGTCCGCATCTGGATCCAACTGGATGGGCGCCGCCCGGTCCGGCGGGGCCACCGGGGCGCTGCGGTGCGCCGCCGCAAGAGGGCTTCCAGCGCGAGCTGAGCGGTACGTACGTACCTCGGGGCGGAGCTCATTCGTGGTTGCTCCGAGCTGCGTCGTGGCGGGCCAGGTGCGGAACAGTCGCCCGGCGCCGGGGTGCCTGCGCCCACCCGTGCCGCCCTGCGGCACGACTGCCCGCAGGCGGCGAACACTTGCGGGCATAGGCGCTCTCGCTCTCGTGGGCGGCGGATGCTTGCGGGTGTCGGCGTCCTCGCTCCCGTAGGCGGCGGATGCTTGCGGGCATAGACGTCCTCGCTCCCGCAGGCGGCGGATGCTTGCGGGCATAGGCGCTCTCGCTCCCGCAGGCGGCGGATGCTGGCGGGTGTCGGCGTCCTTGCTCCCGCGGGCGGCGGATGCTGGCGGGCATAGGCGCCTTCCCTCCCGTAGGCGGTGGACGGCTGGGCTGTGGGGCATCGGCTCCCTCGGCCCGCAGGCGATGTGGCTTCGGTCCGCCAACGGTGCGGCTGCGGTGTGGCTGCGGTGTGGTTTCGGTTTGCGGGGGGTGTGGATCCGGTCTGCAGGCGCGATTCGGCCTGAGGGGACGGGGGCGGGTATGTCCGCCCGCAGTACTCCAGGTCATTCGCCGGTTGGCTCTGACCATCACGGTGCTGCGGCCCGAGGACGGACATACCCGCCCCCGTCCCCGTCACCCGAGACGAGACAGGCGCCCCCAGGCAGGGCCAGTTGGCCGTTTGGTCTCGACCTTTAATGCGCCCCCATCCCTTCCTTAAGCCCGGCCTAAGAACCTCAACAACCGCCCCTCTCGCCCGAATTGTCGCGTTCGGTGTCGCTAGCGTGCTGCCCGCACCCCCTCCTCTCCACCCCCACCCCCTCCTCTCCACCCCCTCCTCTCCACCCCCACCCCCTCCCCGTAGAGCTAAGGCAGGCACGCGATGAGCAGCACCCATCGGCGCAGAGTCAGCGGCAAGACCAAGGCGATAGGCGGGATCGTCGCCGCTGCCGTCGTGGGCGGCGGCGCCTTCTTCCTCTCCGGGACCGCACAGGCGGCCGCGGTCGGCGCCGCGTACACCAAGACCAGCCAGTGGGCCGGCGGCTACACCGCCCAGTACGTCGTGAAGAACGCCACCGACAAGGCCCAGTCCGACTGGAAGCTGGAGTTCGACCTGCCGGCCGGCACCAAGCTCAGCTCGCTCTGGAACGCCGAGCACACCGTCAAGGGCCAGCACGTCACCGTGACGCCCGCCAACTACGACAAGGAGCTCGCCCCCGGCAAGTCCGTCACCGTCGGCTTCGTCGTCTCGGGCACCGCCGACCCCGCCAAGTGCCTGATCAACGACGCCAAGTGCGCCGTGGACGACGGCGCCACCCCCGCACCGAGCGGCCGCCCCACCGACACCCCCAAGCCCACGGCCACGGCCACCGGCAAGCCCACGGCCAAGCCGACCACCACGGCCAAGCCCAAGCCCACCGCGACCACCAAGCCCACCCCCACGCCCACGCCCACCAAGCCCCAAGGCGGCAAGGGCGGAGCCAAGTTCGCCCCCTTCGTCGACACCTCCCTCGCCCCCGCCTACGACCTCGTCGACACCGCCACCAAGACCGGCGTGAAGGAGTTCAACCTCGCCTTCATCACCTCCGGCGGCAGCTGCGAGCCGCTGTGGGGCGGGGTCACCGGGCTCGACGACGACAAGGTCGCCTCGCAGATCGGGGCCCTGCGGGCCAAGGGCGGCGACGTCCGCGTGTCCTTCGGCGGGGCCGCCGGCTCCGAGCTCGGGCTCAAGTGCGACAGTGCCGACTCGCTCGCCAAGGCGTACGGCAAGGTCATCGACACGTACAAGCTCACCAAGGTCGACTTCGACATCGAGGGCGCGGCGCTCCCCGAGACGGCCGCCAACACCCGGCGCGCCCAGGCCATCGCCCAGCTCCAGAAGGCGCACCCCGGGCTCGACGTCTCCTTCACGCTGCCGGTGATGCCGGAGGGGCTCACCCAGCCCGGCGTGGACCTCGTCGCCAACGCCAAGAAGAACGGGGTGAAGGTCTCCGCCGTGAACATCATGGCGATGGACTACGGGCCGTCCTACAGCGGTGACATGGGCAAGTACGCCACCCAGGCGGCGACCGCCACGCAGGCGCAGATCAAGGGCGTGCTCGGCCTCTCGGACACCGCCGCGTGGAACGCCGTCGCGGTCACCCCGATGATCGGCGTCAACGACGTCAACGTCGAGGTGTTCAAGAAGGACGACGCCGACGAGCTCGTGAAGTTCGCCGCGGACAAGGGCCTCGGCTGGCTGTCGATGTGGTCCTCGACCCGCGACAAGGCGTGCGAGGGCGGCCCGTCCAACTCCGCGCAGCCGACGTGCTCTTCCATCGAGCAGTCCCCGCTCGACTTCACGAAGGCGTTCGGCGCGTACAAGTAGGCACGTACAAGCAGACGCGTACAAGTAGGCACGTACAAGCAGACGCGTACGAGCAGACGCGTACAAGCAGACGCGTACAAGTGGACGCGTACAAGCAGGCGTCACACCAAGCCAGCTGCATCCCCCCCACACGGTGCCCCGGCCGGAACCCCAACCCGGCCGGGGCACCGCCCTGTTCAGGCCCTCGACCCCTCCCACTCCCGCGCATAGTCATCGAAGATCGCCCGCAGATGATGCCCGATCTTCAGGTAGTCCAGGTCGTCGAGGTTGGCCAGTGACACCCGCACCGACCACTCCGGTCCTTCGAAGCCGCCACCGTTGAGGAGCACCACGCCGGTCTGCTCGGCCAGGCGGAACAGCGGGTCGATGGGCTCGTAGTTCTTCTCCAGGAAGTCCGCGAAGTCCTTGCCGTGTTCGAGCTCCGCCTGGGCGATCAGGTCGAGTTCGATGTAGTACCCGGCCCGCTTCGGGTCGTCGCTGATCTTCATCTGGGCGCCTTCGAGGAGGAGTTCGAGGCGCTGCTGGACGGTGGCGCGGATCCTGCTCTTGTACTCCTGTCCCTCCTCCAGCATGTCGAAGAGCGAGAACAGGCACATCATGACCTGCTGGGGCAAGGAGAGGCCCGCGGTGTGATTGAGGGCCACCTGGCGGGAGTCGGCGACCAGCCGGTCGATGAACCGGATCTTCCCGGGCTCGAGGGACAGCGTCCCGTACCGCTTGTCGAGGCGGTCCTTGTCGGCCTGGGGGAGCGCCTTCAGCATGTCGTCGATGACGTTGTCGTCGTTGAGGCCGATCACGCCGAGCCGCCAGCCCGTGCAGCCGTAGTGCTTCGAGTACGAGTACACGAGCAGGGTGTTGCGGGGCAGGTCGGCAGCGATGGACCGGAACCCCTCCACGAACGTGCCGTAGACGTCGTCGGTGACGAGCAGCAGGTTCGGGTTCTTGGTCGCGACGATGTCCTTGATCTGGTCCGCGACGCGCTGACTGAGCGCCAGGGAGGGCGGGTTGGAGGGGTTGACCAGGCAGACCAGCTTGATCTCCGGGTCCGCCAGCTTGGCGACCTCTTCCTCCGGGTAGCGCCACTCGCGCACGCCCGTCTCGACGAACTTGTTGGCCTCGATGTACGTGACGTCGAACTCGTACGTGTCGAGTTCGGGGATCTCGATGTACGGGGTGAAGACGGGGACCATCAGGGCGATCCTGTCGCCCTTCTTCAGGATCCCGTTCTTCATGAGGGAGTCGAAGATGTAGCACATGGCGGCGGTGCCGCCCTCGGTCGCGAAGTACGAGACGTTCCCCGCGGGCGGCCGCTTGTCGAACATCTCGTCTTCGATGTAGCCGCGCACGATCTGCTCGGTGTGGGTCAGGATGCGGTCGGGGACGGGGTAGTTGTCGCCGACGGAGCTGTCGGTGAGCTCGTGGACGAAGGCGTCCTTCTCGAAGCCGAAGCGCTTGACCGCGAACTCCACGCACTTCTGGAGGAGTTCGATGCCCGGCAGGTCCGGGTGCCGGCGCACGAACGTGTCGAACCGCTCGCCGGAGCCCGGGATGTCGGGCATGCCCCCGAGGTTGTCGGCGGTCCACACGCGGCGCGACTCGGAGAGGGCGAAGTAGCCGAGCGCGTAGAAGGCTTCGCGGGGGCCGGACGCCAGCCAGTTGGGGTTGCCGCGGCCCGCGTTGAGCATCTGGACCGACGACTTGCCCTTCTGGCCCGGCTGGTCGGCCTGCGCCTTCTTGGCGATGTCGATGAAGATGTTCTTCAGCTCGAACGGGGAGAGCTGCGCGTATTCCTTGATCTTCTCGCGGGGGATGGTGCTCTTGGGCACGGAGGCTCCTCGGGTGGGGCGTGGTCAGTGGTGGAGCAGGACGATGACGGCGCCCCAGATGGTGAGCAGGACGTTGGCCACCGCGTACGGGATGGTGTAACCGAGCGTCGGGACCTGGGACTTGGACTGTTCGTTGATCGCGCCGATCGCGGCCGTCGTGGTCTGGCCGCCCGCGAGGACGCCCATCAGGATCGGGAAGCGGATCTTCTGGACGTAGTGGCCGAAGAGGAAGCCCACGACGAGGGGGATGACCGTCGCCACCGCGCCGAAGACGAGCAGGCCCCAGCCGGCCGTCGACAGGCCGGAGGTGAAGCTCGGGCCCGCGTTGATGCCGACGACGGCCACGAAGAGGCAGAGGCCGAGTGTGTCCATGAACCACTGGGCGCCGGGCGGCACATTGCCGTACGTGGGGTACTTGCCGCGGATCCAGCCGAAGACCAAACCCATGATGAGCGCGCCGCCGGAGGTGGAGAGCGAGATCGGCACGCCGCCCGCGGTCAGGGCGGGGATGCCGATGCAGCCGCCGAGGAAGATGCCGAGGCCCACCCAGATCATGTCGGTGGCGAACGACGTCGGCACCGGCTTGCCGATCTCCCGGCCCGCCGGGTCCACGAGGCGCTTGGGGCCGGTCAGGATCAGGGTGTCGCCGTGCTCGAGCTTGGTGGCGAGGCGGTAGGGGAAGTCGGCGCCCGCGCGGTAGAGCTTGTCGACGTAGACGCCGGTCATGAAGGGCTCGGCCCGCAACTCGGCGATGGTCTTGCCGAGTTGGGCCTTCTCCGAGGCGACGACGTGCAGTGACTCGGTCTGGTAGCCGAGCAGTTCGATGTCGTCGGCCTCGCTGCCGATGTGGGTGCGGGCGTCGTAGGTGACGAGGTCGCCGCGGAGTGCGCTCAGGGCCACGGTGTCGCCCTCGCGCAGCACGGTCCGCTGGTCGGGGGGCAGGACGGTGCCGTCCCGTCGTACGCCCGTGATGTAGACGCGGCGGCCGAGCTCCTTCTGCTGCTTCTCGAAGTCGTCGATGGTGCGGCCCTCGATGTCGGGCCGCTCCACCGTGTAGGCCCGCAGGACCACCTCGTAATAGCCCTCGCCGAGGTCGGGGTTGTCGGCCGGGGCGTCCAACTCCTTGGCCAGCTGGGCGGATTCGGCGGCCAGGTCCCTGCGGTAGAGCTTGGGCAGGATGTTGGCGAGGAGCATCGCGCACAGGATGGTGCCGAGCGGGTAGCAGACCGCGTACCCGATGGCGACGAGGTTCTCCTGCGTCTTCACGTCCCCGGACGACAGGCCGGGCAGATTGCCGATGGCGTCCTGCGCGACACCGATCACCGCGGACTGGGTGAGGGCGCCGCCGAGCAGACCGGCGGACAGGCCGGGGCCGTAGCCGAGCATCGCCGCGAAGCCCCAGCAGACCAGCAGGCCCGTCACGCACACCACGACGGCGTTGAGCACCTGCGGCAGGCCGTCCTTCTTCAGGCCGCGGAAGAACTGCGGGCCGACCTTGTAGCCGAGGGCGAACAGGAACATCGTGAAGAAGAGGTTCTTCACCGTTCCGTCGATCGTCACCTTGAACTGGGCGCCGAGCAGCAGCCCGGCGATCAGACAGCCGGTGACCGCGCCGAGCGCGATGGCCTTGTAGCGGATCTTCCCGACGAGGAAGCCGAAGGCGACCGTGATGAAGACCAGCAGCTCCGGGTGCGGCTGGAAGATGTTCCGGTTGAGGAAATCGATCATGATTCTCCGCGCCTAGGAGCCGAGGACGCCCACGAGGAGCGGGCCGGTCAGGGGCAACAGGAAGTTCGAGAGCGTGTACGTGATCGTGTAGCCGAGCATCGGCACGGAGCTCTGGGCCACCTGGGTGACCGAGGTGATCGCGGGGGTCGAGCACTGCTGGCCCGCGATGGCCCCGACCAGGAGCGGCGGCTCGATCTTCAGGAGCTTGCGCCCGACGATGAGCGAGAGCGTCGCGGGCACCAGGACCATGAGGATCCCCGCGACCGGGAGCAGCGCCCCGTACTGCTTGAGCAGCGGCCACGCCTGCGGCCCGGAGAGCAGGCCCGTACAGGCGATGAAGACCGCGAGGCCCATGTCCTTGATCGTGGTGGCGGCCTGTGGCGGGAAGGCCCCGAAGGTCTGTCTGCGGGAGCGGAACCAGCCGAAGAGCAGCCCCGAGATCAGACAGCCGCCGCCGGTGCCGAGCGACATCGGGACGTCGCCGAAGTTCACCACGATCTGCCCGAGCAGCGAACCGGCGGCGATGCCGAGGCCCAGGTAGATGAAGTCGGTGGCGTCGTTCTTCACGACGGCGCCGATCTTCGTGACGATCTTGGCCAGGCCCGAGCGGGCGCCGGTCAGCGTCAGCACGTCGCCCCGGTGGACCACGGTGTCGGCGGTGGCGGGCAGCCGCTGGTCGTTCCGGAGCACCTCGGTGACGTACACGCCGTCCTTGATGAACTCCGGGTAGGTGCGGAGCAGCTGGTTGAGGCTCTGCCCGGCGGCGCTCTTCTCGGTGACGGCGACCTGGGTGGAGGCCAGCGGCGAGTCCAGGCCCGGCACTCCGGGGGTCTCGACGCCGATCTCGCGGCCCGCCTCGATGACGTTGGCCCGCCGTCCGACGACGAGCACCAGGTCGGAGAGGGTCAGCGCGAGATCGGGGGAGGGGGTGAGGGCCTTGCTGCCGCGTTTGATCTGCTCGACGGTGATGCGGCCGTCCATGGCCGTCTCCAGGTCACCGACGGTGCGGCCGTCGGCGCTGGTCACCAGGTAGGTCCGGCCGACGAGGCCGGGCATCGCAGGGCGCTCGTCGTGCTCCAGGCCCTCGCTGCCGCCACGCATCTGCTCCCACAGCCGACGGGAGGCGTCCGCGAGGTTGATGCGCATCATCATCGGCATGATCTGGCTGGTGTAGAGCACGATCGTGATCAGGCCGAAGAGGTAGCAGACGGTGTACGCGGTGGCGACGTGCCCCTGGTACTCGGAGATCTGCTGGGCGCTGAGCCCGCTGAGCTCCCCGATGGACTCGGTGGCCGTACCGACCACGGCCGACTCGGTCGCGGCCCCCGCGAGGATGCCCGAGGCCGTGCCGACGTCCAGGTCGAACGCCTTCGCCAGGCCGTACGCGATGCCGAGCACACAGACCAGCTCGATCCCGCACAGCGCGAAGAAGCGCAGGCTCTTGCGGTTGAGGTTGGCGAAGAACTGCGGTCCGGCCATATAGCCGAGGGCGAAGATGAAGAGCGCGAAGAAGATCGTCTTCACGTCCCCGTCGATCTGGACCTTGGTCCAGGCGCCGAGGAGCAGCGCGACGATCAGCGTCCCGCAGATGCCGCCCAGGGTGAGCGGGCCGACGCGCAGCTTGCCGAGGAGATAGCCCCCGGCGAGGCAGATGAACAGCGCGAACTCGGGGTGGTCCTTGATGACACCCATCGCGGCTCAGCGTGATCGGAGATCGACGTTATGTGACATAGAGGAAAAGTAAGAAGCTCCTGGGCAAACCGCCACAGGAGCCTCCTGACTCACCCCGGTCTCAGAACCCGCCCGGCTCCAGCGCCACCTCCAGGGGCAGCTCCCCGCCCGCCGCGACCCCCGCGTACCAGCGGGCACTCGACTTGGGCGTCCGCGCCTGCGTCTCGTAGTCCACGTACACCGCCCCGAAGCGCTTGCTGTAGCCGTAGGCCCACTCGAAGTTGTCGAGGAGGGACCACAGGAAGTACCCGCGTACGTCGGCGCCCGCCTCGATCGCCCGGTGCAGCGCCGAGAGGTGGGAGTGGACGTAGCGGATGCGGTCGGGGTCGTGCACCCGGCCGTCCTCGCCCGGCTTGTCGTCGTACGCCGCCCCGTTCTCCGTCACGTACAGCGGCAGCCCCGGCGCCTCGGCGGCATAGCCGAGCAGCAGGTCGGTCAGGCCCGTAGGGTCCACCGGCCAGTCCATCGCGGTGAGTTCGCCGGGCGCCTGGTGGAAGGTGACGTGCCCGTCGGCGCCCGGCCAGGGCGACGGCTCCCCGGTCGGGGTGCCCGGGCCCGCGGACACCACGGCGGGCGCGTAGTAGTTGACGCCGAGGAAGCCGAGCGGGTGGTGGGCGGCCGCCGCGTCGCCGTCGCGGTTGAAGGACCAGTCGGTGAGCGGGGCCGTGTCGGCGAACAGGTCGTCGTCGTAGGCGCCGTGCAGCATCGGCCCGGTGAAGATCCGGTTGGCGAGCGCGTCGATGCGGCGGCGGGCGTCGTGGTCGGCGGGGGATGCGGTGAGCGGGCGGACCGCGCTCGGGTTGAGGCTGACGCCGATGCGGGCGCGGGCGGGCAGGTGCTCGCGCAGCGCCGCCGCGCCGAGCCCGTGCGCCAGGTTGAGGTGGTGGGCGGCGCGCAGGGCGGCCACCGGGTCGGTCCGCCCCGGCGCGTGCACCCCCGCCCCGTACCCCAGAAAGGCGCTGCACCAGGGCTCGTTGAGGGTCGTCCACAGCTCCACCCGGTCGCCGAGCGCGGCCCCGACGAGCCCCGCGTACTCGGCGAAGCGCAGCGCGGTCTCCCGCTCCGGCCAGCCGCCGCCCGTCTCCAGCTCCTGGGGCAGGTCCCAGTGGTAGAGGGTGACCATCGGCTGGATGCCGTGCTCCAGGAGCGCGTCGACGAGGGCCCGGTAGAAGTCCAGGCCGCGCTGGACGGCGGGGCCGCGCCCGGTGGGCTGCACCCGGGTCCAGGACACCGAGAAGCGGTACGCGGACAGGCCCAGGTCCGCCATCAGGCGCACGTCGTCCCGCCACCGGTGGTAGTGGTCCACGGCGACGTCGCCGGTGTCGCCGCCGAGCACCTTGCCCGGCGTATGGCTGAAGGTGTCCCAGATGGACGGGGTGCGGCCGTCCTCCCGGGCCGCGCCCTCGATCTGGTACGCGGCGGTGGCGGAGCCCCACAGGAAGCCGGGGGGAAAGCGCAGGTTCGTCTCGGTCATAGGAGCGCTCCCAAGTGTCGTACGGGAAGGGGGAGTTGATGTTTCCTCGGGCAGGGGAGGGGGAGGGCTCAGCCCTTGATCGCGCCCTGCATGATCCCGCCCACGATCTGCTTGCCGAACACGATGAACACGAGCAGCAGCGGCAGCGTCCCGAGCAGCGCACCCGCCATGATCACGGACTGGTCGGGGATATAGCCCCGGCCGAGCCCGGTCAGGGCGACCTGCACGGTGGGGCTGCCGCTCTGGGTCAGCGCGATGATCGGCCAGAAGAAGTCGTTCCAGGACTGCACGAAGGTGAGCATGCCGAGCACCGCCATCGCGGGCCGCGCCGCCGGGAACACGATGTGCCAGACGACGCGGATGCTGCTCGCGCCGTCCACCCGGGCCGCCTCGATGAGCTCCGTGGGCAGCGCCTGGATCAGGTACTGCCGCATGAAGAACACCCCGAAGGCACAGACCAGGCCCGGCAGGATCACCGACTGCAGCTGGTCGGTCCAGGAGAGCTTGGCGATCAGCATGTACAGCGGTACGACGCCCAGTTGGGGCGGCACCATCATCGTGCCGATCACCATCAGGAGCAGCGCGTTCTTGAACCGGAAGCGCAGCTTGGCGAAGGCGAACCCGGCGAGCGTGGAGAAGAGCACGGTGCCGATCGTGACGAGGCTCGCCACCACCATCGTGTTCAGGAGCGCCGTGCCCATGTTGGCGTCGGTCCAGGCGATCTCGAGGTTCTTGAAGAGGTTGCCGCCGAACCACAGGGGCGGCGGGGACTGCGCGAGCCGCGTGTTGTTGCGGGACGCGGCGATCGCCGTCCACACCAGCGGGAAGAGCGAGAGGACCGTGAAGACGACGAGCACGGCGTAGGTGAGCTTCCCGCCGTGCAGGGTGCGCCCGGCGCGGCTCTTCGGCCTGCGCACCGGCTTGTCCGACGTACTCACCGACGTGCCCGCTGACTGGCTCACAGCTCCCCCTCGCTCTTGCGGATGTACCGGGCGATCAGCCAGTTCACCAGGCCGATCACCAGCAGGATCAGGAACATCGCCCAGGCGATCGCGGAGGCCCGGCCCAGGTGCAGGTTGAACCAGCCCTGCTCGTACAGGTACAGGCCGAGCGTCTGGAACTGGTGGTCGGAGCCTCCGTTCGGCACCGCGCTGCCGTTGAAGAGCAGCGGCTCACCGAAGAGCTGCATCGCGCCGATCGTCGACACCACACACGTGAAGAGGATCGTCGGCCGCAGCGACGGCAGCGTCACATGCAGGAACTGCCGCCAGCGCGAGGCCCCGTCCAGCGCCGCCGACTCGTACAGGTCGTTCGGGATGGACTGCATCGCGGCGAGGTAGATCAGCGCGTTGTACCCCGTCCACCGCCAGATCACGATGGTCGACACCGCGATCTGCGAAGCCAGCGGCCCGTTCTGCCAGTCCACGGCGTCGATGCCGATGAGCCCGAGGCCCCAGTTGATCATTCCGTAGTCGTGCCCGAAGAGGAGCACGAAGACGAGGGTCGCGGCCGCCACCGACGTGGCGTACGGGGTCAGGGCCGCGATCCGGAAGAACATCGAGCCGCGCAGCCTGTAGTTGAGCAGGTGCGCGATCCCGAGCGCCATCATCAGCTGCGGCACGGTCGAGAGCAGCCCGATGGTCACGGTGTTCTGCAGGGCGTTCCAGAAGAAGTCGTCGCTCAGCAGCCGCGAGAAGTTCCGGAGCCCCACCCACTCCATGTCGTTCGGCGCGGTCAGCTCCACGCGGTGCAGCGAGGCCCAGCCCGTGTAGAGCAGCGGGAAGAGCCCGAAGGCCGCGAAGAAGACGAAGAACGGCGCCACATACGCGTACGGGCTCCACTTCACGTCCCAGCGGTAGCGGCGGCTGCGGCGCGCCCGCCGCCGCTCCTCGGCCTCGGAACTCCCGCGCACCGCCGACGACTTGGGGCGGGAACTCTCGTACTTGTCGCCGTATTCGTACTCGCTCGCCATCCGGCTCACAGATCCAGTGCGTTGTCGATCGCCTTGGTCGCCGCCTTCCAGCCGGCCGCCGACGACTTGCCCTTCTGGTCGACCTGGAGCATCCCGACGTCGGCCAGGTTCGTGGCGATGACCAGGTCCTTCGGGCCGAGGATCTGGACGGGCGCGTCCTCGGCGGCCTTGGCGAAGATCTTGCCGATGGGCGCGTTGTTGAAGTACGGGTGCTTGGCGTCCTTGACCACGGGCAGCTCATAGGCGGCGGTGGAGCTGGGGAAGCTGCCCTGCTTCTCGAAGAACCGCGCCTGCTGCTCGGGTGCCGTCAGCCACGCGGCGAGCTTGGCGGCCTCCTCGGGGTGCTTGCCCTTGCCGGCCTTCGGCACGACGAGGAAGGAGCCGCCCCAGTTGCTGGGTTTCGGCGCCGCCGCGACGTCCCACTTGCCCTCGGCCGCCTCGCCGCCCTTGTCCTTGATGTAGCCGAGCATCCAGGCGGGGCAGGAGACGGTGGCGAACTTGCCGTTGGCGAACGCCGAGTTCCAGGAGGGCTGGAACTGCTGGAGCTTCGCGGTCAGGCCCGCGCTCGCGAACTCCGCGGAGATGTCCCAGGCTTCCTTTATGGCGGGGTTGGTCTTGTAGATGACCTTGCCGTCGCTGTCGTAGTACCGGTGCGCGCTGCTGCCGGTGATCGCGGCCATCACGCCGCCCGCCCCGTCCACGAAGGCCGTGCCCTCGGGCGCCTTGGCCCGGTATCGCTTCCCGGCCTCCAGGTACTTCCTCCAGTCACCGGCCCACAGCTTCCCGACCGCCTCGCGGTCCGTCGGCAGCCCGGCCTTCTTGAAGAGGTCCCGGCGGTAGCAGATGCCCTGCGGGCCGACATCCGTGCCGAGCGCGACCGTCGTCCCGCTCTTCGCAGTGCCCTGCTTCCACTTCCAGTCAAGGAAGTTGCTCTGCTTCACTCCTTGAACGGAAGTGAGGTCCACGAGCTTGTCCGCCTGGGTGGCGGTGACTTCCGCGATGTTGTTCACCTCGACGGCCTGGATGTCGGCGAGCCCGCTGCCGGAGCCGAGGTGGGTGAGCAGCTGCGGATAGTAGTTCTCGTTCCGCTCGATCGAGGACTGCACGATCTTGATGTCGGGATGCTGGTTCTCGTACTCCTTGTAGAGCCCCGCCTCCTGCAGCCCGAAGTTGCCGAACACCCCGATGCTGATGGTGGTCTTCCCCTTGCCGCCCCCGCCGCCGCCCGAGGAACCGCCGGGCTCGTCGGTGTCCTCGGCGCAGCCCGCGAGCAGGCCGGCCGAGAGGGCGGCGACGGCGGCGAGGACCACCACCTTGCGGGATGTTCGACTCCTGTAGCGCGGTGTGGTCCTGTGGCGCATGACGTCCTCCGGTCTCAACTACGGTGCTGATGAAGGTGAGTTGACTCGTTGTTGCCGTTCGGGGGAGGTGCGGGTCGCTGACGGGCCGGGTACGGTGGGAGCGCTCCCATATGTGATGTGTTGAAGAGTCGTAGCTTGGCGGGGGAGTGTCAAGGCGCCGGACGGTGGAGAGTTGGGAGGCCAAAATGACGGCTCGTCAGCCCAAGGGGCGGCGCGGGGGGCGTCCGACCCTCGAAGAGGTGGCCGCGCGCGCGGGCGTGGGCCGGGGCACGGTGTCCCGGGTCATCAACGGCTCGCCGCGGGTCAGCGAGCACACCCGCGCCGCCGTCGAGGAGGCCGTCGCCGAGCTGGGCTACGTGCCGAACACCGCGGCCCGCGCGCTGGCCGCCAACCGCACGGACTCCATCGCCGTCGTGGTCCCCGAGCCTGAGTCCCGCTTCTTCGCCGAGCCCTACTTCTCCGAGATCATCCATGGCGTGGGCACGGCGCTCGCCGACACCTCCCTGCAGCTCCTGCTGACCTTCGCGGGCGGCGAGGGCGAGCGCAGGCGGCTGGCCCAGTACCTCGCGGCGCACCGCGTGGACGGCGTCCTGCTGATCTCCGTGCACGCCGACGACCCGCTGCCCGCGCTTCTGGAGCAGCTGGAGATCCCCGCGGTGATCAGCGGCCGCCGCTCGGCCGACGAGACCCTCGCCTCGGTCGACTCCGACAACTACGCGGGCGCCCGCGCCGCCGTCGCCCACCTGCTGTCCCGCGGCCGCCGCACCATAGCCACGATCACCGGCCGCCTGGACGTGTACGGCGCCCAGTGCCGCCTGGCGGGCTACCGCGACGCCCTCGCGGAGGCCGGGCACCTCGCGCCCGAGGACCTGATCGCCCCGGCCGACTTCACGGAGGAGGGCGGCCACCGGGCGATGACGGAGCTGCTGGTGCGCAGGCCGGACCTGGACGCGGTCTTCGCGGGCTCGGACGTGATGGCGGCGGGCGCCCGCCGGGTGCTGCGCGCGGCGGGCCGCCGGATACCGGACGAGGTGGCCCTGGTCGGCTTCGACGACTCGGCGATCGCCCGGCACATGGAGCCACCGCTGACGAGCGTGCGCCAGCCGATCACCGAGATGGGCCGGGTGATGACGGAGCTGCTCCTGGAGGAGATCGCCCAGGCCGCCGAGGGCCGCCCGACGGCGTCCCGCAGGCTGCTGCGGCCGCAGATCGTGCTGCCGACGGAGCTGGTGGAGCGGGCCTCGTCGTGAGCCCGTGAGCGTGTGCCTGGGGACGTGCGCCTGGGGACGCACACACGACGAAGGCCCCGGTTCCGAGAACCGGGGCCTTTGCCCTTCAGGGTGAGTGACGGGACTTGAACCCGCGGCCACCTGGACCACAACCAGGTGCTCTACCAACTGAGCTACACCCACCATGCCCGGTCTTTTGTCGTTCTTCCGACCGGCCGAGAAAAAGTGTACAGGGTCCGAAGGGGTGCTCGCGCCCGCCTTTTACGGACCCTGTACGAGACGGCTCCCGGGACCGTCTCAGCGGCTATTCCGCAGGCAGCACGTGGTGCGCCGCGATGGCCTTCGCGGTGTCCGAGTCCGGTCCGGGCTGCGGGACGAAGATCGCCTCGCGGTAGTAGCGGAGCTCGGCGATCGACTCACGGATGTCGGCGAGCGCGCGGTGGTTGCCGTTCTTGTCCGGGCTGTTGAAGTACGCCCTGGGGTACCAGCGCCGGGCGAGCTCCTTGATGGAGGAGACGTCGACGATCCGGTAGTGCAGGAAGTCCTCGAGGACCGGCATGTCCCGCAGCAGGAAGCCGCGGTCGGTGCCGACGGAGTTGCCGCACAGTGGCGCCTTCCGCGGATCCTTGACGTGCTCACGTACATACGCCAGGACCTGCTCCTCGGCGTCGGCGAGCGTCGTGCCGCCCGCCAGCTCGTCGAGGAGCCCCGAGGTGGTGTGCATCTGCCGCACCACCTCGGGCATGGTCTCCAGCGCCGCGTCCGGCGGGCGGATCACGATGTCCACACCTTCGCCGAGCACGTTCAGTTCCGAGTCGGTGACCAGTGCGGCCACCTCGATAAGTGCGTCATCCGTCAGCGAGAGCCCGGTCATCTCGCAGTCGATCCACACCATGCGATCGTTCATGCGTCTTACCCTACGGCGCGCTCCTCGGGCCGGGCAGAGTCGGACGCCCTGACGCGAACACATCGGAGTGCGGTTTGCCGGGTTCCATGGGCAGCGAGGCCGCCGGTCCCAGGGAGCTGGCGGCCGCGGTGCGCCGGGTCTGCGTGGGCACCGGACCGGCCTCCACCATGGGCGGGGGCGGCGGTACGGGGGGTGCCGTGGCCTCCGGCGGGCGGTCGCCCTGCGGCCTGCGGGCGCGGTAGGCGGCCCGGTAGGCGGCGGGGGACGAGCCGAGCTGGCGGCGGAAGTGCCCGCGCAGCGCGACGGGGGAGCGGAAGCCGCAGCGGCCCGCCACCTCGTCCACCGAATAGTCGGAGGTCTCCAGGAGCCGCTGCGCCTGGAGCACCCGCTGGGTGATCAGCCACTGCAGAGGAGCGCTCCCAGTGAGCGAGCGGAACCTCCGGTCGAAGGTGCGCCTGCTCATGTACGCCCGCGCGGCCAGGGTCTCCACGTCGAACTGCTCGTGGAGGTGTTCCAGGGCCCAGGCGACCACCTCTGCGAGGGGGTCGGCGCCGATCTCCTCCGGCAGCGACCGGTCGAGATAGCGCTCCTGGCCGCCCGCCCGGCGCGGTGGCACCACGAGCCGGCGGGCGAGCGCACCCGCCGCCTCGTTGCCGTGATCTGTCCGCACGATGTGCAGACAGAGATCGATTCCGGCCGCGGTGCCGGCGCTCGTCAGGACGTCGCCGTCGTCGACGAAGAGCTCGCGCGGATCCACGTGCACGGACGGATAGCGCTTGGCCAGCGTCGGTGCGTACATCCAGTGCGTGGTCGCCGGGCGGCCGTCGAGCAGCCCGGCCGCCGCGAGCACGAAGGCTCCGGTACAGAGCCCGACGATGCGGGCCCCCTCCTCGTGGGCGCGGCGCAGCGCGTCGAGCGCCTCCGGCGGCGGCGGTGACGTGATCGACCGCCAGGCCGGTACGACGACGGTGCCCGCCCGCCCGATGGCGTCGAGCCCATGGGGCGCGGTGAGTTCGAGCCCCCCCAGTAGTACGCAGCGGCCCCTCTTCTCCGGCGCACACCAGCAGCCGGTACCGCGGAACTCCGGCGTCCTGCCGGTCGATGCCGAACACGGAGAGCGGTATGGAACTCTCGAAGATGGGGCCACCGCTGAACAGCAACACCGCTACGATCTCCCGGCGGCGGCGCCCGGACAGCTTCCGTGCCGCGGTCTCCGGCACGACAGTGGAGTCGTGGCTCATGTCGCTAAGCCCCCCTCGGACGTCGCGGCTCCCTGTTCTTGGACCTGTCGCTCCTGCACGTTTCCCCTCGGTCCTCCACCAGTCCCCCGCCGTATTACAGTCAAGATCGAATCTACTGCGTCCCGTCATCCCGGGATGACCAGTTCAGCACCTGGCACATTGTCGACATGGCAACTTGGCGTGAAGCATTCGATCACGAAGCGTTGCACTCTGGGGCGTTGCTGGGAAGTGCGCCTCCGCTCCATGGCCGGTCCCCGTATGGTGCGAGCGACTTCTGGACGTCTTTCAGCCCTGGTCGGACGGGGGTTGGGGCCCTGTTCCGCCAAGGAATGTGTGCATGTAGGAAGTTGGCTGAAAAGTGCTGTGGGCGTGTGTGTGAATCAGTCAGTCGACCGGCGTACGCCCACCCGTCTCCCACCACTGCCCTACCCGAAGCGCTGCGCGCCGCCCCTCCTCTCTTCTAAGCGCGGTGGCCGCCCCGGCGCACTCCCGCACCCGCCCGCCCGTGCCGGCCGTGCTGCGCCGCGTGCCGCTCGGCGTACGCCCGCGCGGCACCCCGCTCGGACTGTCGCAGTAGCACTCGGCAAACTCCGGTGACGGCCGCGAGCCCGAGCGCGGACCCGGCCGCGCCCGCGAGCGAACTCCCGTATCCGATGAGGACCACCGGGACGAGGACACAGCTGAAGGCGGCCCAGCGGACCACGTCGCTCACCGAGTCCTGCTGGCCGGCCCGCGCGGGGGCCGCGGCGGGCGGCGCCTCGGGGCCGCGCGGGGCGGGCGGCGCGGGCTGCGTGGGGAGGCGGCGCTCGCGCGTCCCCTCGGACGGGTGCCGGCGACGCTGAGGGGAGGGGGGTCCCCCCTGGTCGAGCGCGGTCGAGAGCTTGGGGGCGGCTGCAGACGCGGTGGAAGGTCCAGGCACGGCGTGCTCCCTGTGGCGATGGCTTCGGAGGTTCAACGCGCGGTCGGCGAGGCGGTCACTGGCGTAAACATCGGGGTGCTGCAGACCGGGTACAAACCGCCTGTACGGGGCAGCAGCCATTGCCATACGGGCGTCGCTCATGCATGCTCCGGTGAACGCCGGGCGGCCCTTACGGGGCCTGGCGCAGGACCTGGGCAGGAGAGGAGTGTCGCCGTACCCTTGGGGGTATGGGGTTGGAAAGGTGATAACCGGTCACAGCACCGGTTCTCAGCTGACCTGCACGTCCTGCCCCTGCTCACCTGGCTCCGCACCGCGGGCCACCTGGAAAAGCCGACCCTCCCACACGAGGACTCCTTCGCCGAGACACCGATGGCCGGTCACGAATTCTCCGAACACGCGGACCGCAAGCGGCAGGTCGCCGATCCGACAGCGACCCCCCAAGCGGCGGAAGAACCACGTCATTCCTGCGACCCCGCCTTCCGGCACGGCGTCGTCGTCGGCTTCGACGGCTCGACGTCCAGCGAGCGGGCGCTCGCGTACGCGATCGGCATGGCCCATCGCTCCGGCTCGGGGCTGATCATCGTCCACGTCGCCAACCGCCTGCCCACCACGGTCTGGGCGGGCTGTGAACCACCGGTCTTCGTCGACGTGCCGGACCACCGCACGGAAGTGCTCGGACTCGAACTCGCCTGTGCGGAGTATCTGTCCGAGGTCCCCTGGATCCTCGTCGAGCGCGGCGGCGACATCTGCCACGAGCTCGAGGAGGTCGGCCGGGAGTACTCGGCGGACGCCATCGTCGTCGGCACCACGCACGGCATCGTGGGCCGCATCTTCGGCTCGGTCGCGGGCCGGCTCGCGCGGCGGGCGCAGCGCCCCGTCGTCGTCATCCCGTAACTCGCCGTTCCCCCAGGTGAGATGAAGGGTCGTGCCGTCAACTTCCTTTGCGGACGTCTTTGTTGAATAGATAAATCTACTCGTGCGTAGAGGTGGTTTGTTCGCTTGTGAAGGGTACATAAGGGTCGCTGGCACAACGCACGGCCCAGCACCGCGCAGCACGACTGCACAACTGCACATGTGCTCTTCTCTGAAGGGAGCCCGCCGTGGACAACGAAGTCTCTGCGGGAAGCACCACTTCGACGCTCGGGCAACTCGCCCTCGGCCTCACCCTGTTGGCCTTCGGACTCGGTCACACCGAAGTGATCGACGGCGTGACGGCGGCGGACGCCGTCTCGCTCGCGACCTATGTCGGCGGCATCGCGCTCTTCGTCGCGGGCCTCTTCGCCTTCCGCGACCGCGACGCCGGCAACGGCACGGCGTACGCCTCGCTCGGCGCCCTCTGGTTCACCTGGGGCGTCACCGCCGACGCACAGGTCTCCGCCAACGCGGCCGGTCTCTTCCTGCTGCTCTTCGCGCTCGTCGCCCTCAGCCTGACGCTCGGCGCGGCCGGCTCGGGGACCCTCGTGCGCGGCACGTACGGGCTGCTCTTCGTGGCCCTTCTGCTGCTCGCCGTCGCGGCGTTCGGCGACGGTGACGGTCTCGCCAAGGTCGGCGGCTGGTTCGCCGCGGTCAGCGGGCTCCTCGCCTGGTACGGCGCGACGGCCGCTCTCGCCAAGTGGCGTACGGAGCTGCCGGGGCGGCCTGCCGGCCGGGGGGTGACGGCCGCCGGCTGAGGCAGGCGCGGGCCGGGGTAATGGGCGACCCCGGCCCTTGAAGAACGGTCCCCCGTGTGCTTGGTGGCACGCACGGGGGACCGTTCACGCGGGGGGACAGGCCCCGCGGCACGGAGGAACTACTCGACCGTCACCGACTTCGCCAGGTTGCGCGGCTTGTCGATGTCGCGGCCGAGGGCCAACGCCGTGTGGTAGGCGAGGAGTTGGAGCGGGATGCCCATGAGGATCGGGTCCAGCTCGTCCTCGTTCTTCGGGACCAGGATGGTGTGGTCGGCCTTCTCCTGCTCCTGGTGCGCGACCGCGAGGATCTGGCCGCTGCGGGCCTTGATCTCCTCCATCGCGGCGCGGTTCTTCTCCAGCAGGTCGTCGTCGGGGACGATCGCGACCGTCGGCAGCGCGGGCTCGATGAGGGCGAGGGGGCCGTGCTTCAGCTCGGAGGCCGGGTACGCCTCGGCGTGGATGTACGAGACCTCCTTGAGCTTCAGGGACGCCTCGCGGGCCACCGGGTAGCCGCGCACCCGGCCGATGAAGAGCATCGACTTGGCGTCGGCGTACCGCTTCGCCAGCTTCTTGATCTCCTCCTCCTGCTTGAGGATGTCGGCGATCTGGCCGGGCAGCTTGCGCAGGCCCTCGATGATCCGCTTGCCGTCGGCCACGGACAGGTCGCGGATGCGGCCCAGGTGCAGGGCGAGCAGCGCGAAGGCGACCGTCGTGTTGGTGAAGCACTTGGTGGACACCACGCAGACCTCGGGGCCCGCGTGCACGTACACGCCCGCGTCCGACTCGCGCGCGATGGCGCTGCCCACCACGTTCACGACGCCGAAGACCCGGGCGCCCTTGCGCTTGAGCTCCTGCACGGCGGCGAGCACGTCGTAGGTCTCGCCGGACTGGGAGACCGCGATGTACAGGGTGTCGGGGTCGACGACCGGGTTGCGGTAGCGGAACTCGGAGGCGGGCTCGGCGTCGGCGGGGATGCGGGCCAGCTCCTCGATCATCTGGGCGCCGATCATGCCCGCGTGGTACGAGGTGCCGCAGCCCAGGATCTTCACGCGGCGCACGGTGCGGGCGTCGCGGGCGTCGAGGTTGAGGCCGCCGAGGTGCACGGTGGCGAACCGGTCGTCGATGCGGCCGCGCAGGACACGGTCCACGGCGTCGGCCTGCTCGCAGATCTCCTTGTGCATGTACGTGTCGTGGCCGCCCATGTCGTACGACTCGGCCTCCCACTCCACGGTGGTCGGCTCGGCCGAGGTGCGCGAACCCTCGGTCGTGTACGTGCGGTAGTCGTCGGCCTTGATGGTGGCCATCTCGCCGTCGTCGAGGGTGACGACCTGGCGGGTGTGCGAGACGAGGGCGGCGACGTCCGAGGCGACGAACATCTCCTTCTCGCCGATGCCGAGGACGACCGGGGAGCCGTTGCGGGCCACCACGATGCGGTCGTTGAAGTCGGCATGCATGACGGCGATGCCGTAGGTGCCCTCGATGTGGCGCAGCGCCTCGCGGACCCGGTCCTCCAGCTTCTCGGCCTGGGAGCGGGCGATGAGGTGGGTGATGACCTCGGTGTCGGTCTCGGAGAGGAACTCGACGCCGTCGGCGGTCAGTTTGGCGCGCAGCTCGGAGGCGTTGTCGATGATGCCGTTGTGGACGACGGCGACCTTGTTCTCGGCGTCCAGGTGCGGGTGGGCGTTCTCGTCGGACGGGGCGCCGTGGGTGGCCCAGCGGGTGTGGGCGATGCCGGTGGTGCCCTTGAAGCGGGCGGGGACCTTGGCCTCCAGGTCACGGACGCGGCCCTTGGCCTTGACCATCTTCAGGCCCGTGGCCTTGGGGCTGGTGATGACGACGCCCGCGGAGTCGTAGCCGCGGTACTCCAGGCGCTGGAGTCCCTCCAGGAGGAGGGGGGCTACGTCTCGCTTGCCGATATAACCGACGATTCCGCACATAGGGGTTTTCCTCAGCCGTAGACGATGCGGCGCAGCTGCCTCAGCGTGAGCTCGGGCGGCGCGACCGCGCGGTATTCCAGGTCCGCCGCGATCCGTTCGAAGATCGCCGCGTTCACCAGGCCCTGACCCTGGAGTTCGCGATGGCGGCGACGGACGAACTCTTCGGTCGTCTCGTCGAAGTAGGCGAGCACGTCCTGGATGACGCGCAGGGCTTCGCCCCGCTGGAGCGGGGTGCTGCGCGTCAGATGATCCACCAGGTCGTCGTGCATTCGTTGATCCTGGGGTATCTACGACCCATTCGCAAGAATCCTGCCCGATTTCGGGCACAGACGTGTCGCAGGCAAGACCTGAACGCGTCACGAGCAGATCGCGTGCTGTCGCACCTGCGCTTCCCCTGTGCCGTCACATGCGCTGTCACATGCGCTTCAGAACTGCCTGCTTCGCCGCGCTGAACTCCTCGTCCGTGAGGATCCCGGCCTGGTGCAGCTCGCCCAGTTCGCGCAGTCGGCGAAGGAGCGCGTCGTGGTCGTCGGCCGGGGCCTCGGGAGCGCCGGGTGCCGCCGGGGCGGGCGCGGGGGTCTCGGCCGGGGTGTCGGTGGCCGCGGGGGCCGCCGGGTGGGCGAGCCGGACCTGGACCGCGGCGCCGACCAGGGCCATCAGCGGGTCCTTCTTGAAGCCCACAGCTCGACCGCGTTCGGGTCGTACTTCGGCGGGGCCTTGGTGGGGGAGTTGCGCACGGTGAAGCGGAGGTGGCCGTTCTCCAGGCCGAGCGCCGGGTGCCACTCCACGGCCTGGATGTCGGCGAGCGCCAGGGACCGGGTGCCCGAGGCGGCCTTGCCCTCCTCCGTCTTCCAGTTCCACTCCAGGCGGATCCGCTCCCCGTCGAAGCTCGCCGTGCCGTCGCCCGCCGAGACCGAGAGCGGGACGGCGGGGCCCGGAAGGAGGTAGCTGTCGCAGGGGGTGGCGGGGACCTGTTCCAGGAGCAGGGCATTGCGGACCTCGTCCACCAGGTACTCGGCGACGCCGTGGCGGTCGGGCTCCACCGTGAGCTGGTACGGGTCCGTGGCGTCCTTGAGCTTGCCGCCGGTCACCTGGAGCAGCGGGTCGGCGCCGTCCCGCAGCCTCAGGCGCAACCGGCCCGACTTCTTGCCCTGTTCGAAGGCGATGCCCGCCAACGCCCGCAGCGGGACGGCCAGTTCACCCAGGGTCTTGCGGAGCAACGAGACGCTCTTGTCGTGCCCGGGCACGAGCCGCAGGGTCTCCCCGTCAAAGGTCCAGGTGCCGTCGCGCTGGATGATTTCCGCCATGCATGGATTCTCGCATCCGACCTGTTGGAGAGATGTTCCGAGTTGGTCTACACCCCTTGACCCGGTGTAGGGCGCGCGCTTGCATGGCCGTTCGATTGCGATGCCCCACAGTGCGGCGCCCGCGCCGCCCGGCCCGTCGAAGGGACCGCTTGTGAGACAGCACCTCAGATCGACCCGACTCCTCGGCGCACTGCTGCTCGTCGCCGCAGCCGGCGTCTCCGCCGTGGGCGCCGCCCCCTCCTCCGGCGCCGCCCGCACCCCCCAGGCCGCCGCGACCCCCACCCCCCTCGGCCAGGTCGTCCCCGCGCCCGCGAAGGTGGCCGCGGGCGGATCCCCGTACCAGATCAGCGCCAAGACCCGGATACGGGTGGACGACCGCTCGCGGGCCGCGCACCGCATCGGCGACTACCTCGCGGGCGTCCTGCGGCCCTCCACCGGCTACCGCCTGAAGGTCACCGACGACGCCGGGCGCGACGGCATCCGGCTGCGGCTCAGCGCGAAGGACAAGAGCCTCGGCGACGAGGGCTACCGGCTCACCTCCGACCGCGGCGCCGTCACCATCACCGCCCGCAGGCCCGCCGGGCTCTTCCACGGCGTGCAGACCCTGCGCCAGCAACTGCCCGCCGCCGCCGAGGAGAAGACGGCGCAGAAGGGGCCCTGGCTGGTCGCGGGCGGCACCATCGAGGACACCCCGCGGTACGGGTACCGGAGCGCGATGCTCGATGTGTCGCGGCACTTCTTCACCGTGGAGCAGGTCAAGCGGTACATCGACCAGATGTCGCTGTACAAGGTCAACAAGCTGCATCTGCACCTCAGCGACGACCAGGGCTGGCGCATCGCCATCGACTCCTGGCCGCGGCTCGCCACCTACGGCGGCTCGACCCAGGTCGGCGGCGGCAAGGGCGGCTACTACACCAAGGCGCAGTACAAGGAGATCGTCGACTACGCCTCCGCGCACTACCTGGAGGTCGTCCCGGAGATCGACATGCCGGGGCACACGAACGCGGCCCTCGCCTCGTACGCGGACCTCAACTGCAACGGCGTCGCGCCGCCCCTCTACACCGGTACCGAGGTCGGCTTCAGCTCGCTGTGCGTGAAGAAGGACATCACGTACGACTTCGTGGACGACGTCATCCGCGAGATCGCCGCGATGACCCCCGGCAAGTACGTCCACATCGGCGGTGACGAGGCGCACTCCACCAGCCACGAGGACTACGTCGCCTTCATGGACAAGGTGCAGCCGGTCGTCGCCAAGTACGGGAAGACCGCGGTCGGTTGGCACCAGCTGACCGGCGCGCACCCCGCGAAGGGCGCCCTCGCCCAGTACTGGGGCTACGACAGGACCGGCCAGGCCGAGCGCGACCAGGTCGTGAACGCCGCGAAGAACGGCACCAAGCTGGTCATCTCCCCGGCCGATCGCGCCTACCTCGACATGAAGTACACCAAGGACACCCCGCTCGGCCTCGCCTGGGCCGGGTACGTCGAGGTGCAGCGCTCCTACGACTGGGACCCGGGCGCGTATCTCGCGGGCGCGCCCGCCGACTCGATCGCGGGCGTCGAGGCGCCGCTGTGGTCGGAGACCCTCTCGACCTCCGCGCACATCGAGTACATGGCCTTCCCGCGGCTGCCCGGCATCGCGGAGCTCGGCTGGTCGCCCGCCTCGACGCACGACTGGAACGCGTACAAGGTGCGGCTCGCGCAGCAGGGGCCGCGCTGGGACGCGATGGGGATCAACTACTACAAGTCGCCGCAAGTTCCCTGGCCGAGCGCCTAGGGCCTGTCCGGCGGATCAGGCCGCATGATTCCGAGCTGTGCCGTCCGTCGCTGGTGAGCGGGCTGTGGTGCGTCGAGATGCAAGGCGGAGGAGGGCGACAACGCGGAGCGTTGGCAACCGACGACAACGCCGCAGATCGGCGTGGAACAGCCCGCGACCGCGGCAAGATCCGCCGGACAGGTCCTAGTTGACTGTGCTCGGCCGACTGGACACGGCCGGCCGGGCACAGCCCTTCGGCTCAGACCGCCAACGCCCTTTCCAGGACGGCGAATCGGATGGCCGCCGCCTCGAACTGGGAGCGCGTGCAGAAGCTCAGCAGTACACCCGCCTCCGGTGCCTCCGGCCTCTCGGTCTCGCGTACGACTTCGAAGCCGACCAGCTCGTGCAGGTCCTGCGCGGCCGTGTCGCTCACATCGTCCTCGGCGACGACGACGCGGGCGGCCGCCGGGTCGGCGAACAGGAACTCCATGATCGTGGTGAGCACGGCCCGGACGCAGCCGTGCTCGGGCCGGTCGTCCGCCGGCATGAGGAAGCGCATGCCGACGTCGCCGGGCTCGGGCTCGTACAGGCCGGCCAACTCGTCGCTGTGCCGCGGGTCGTAGCGCTCCAGGAGGAACGCGGGCGTGCCGTCGCGCAGCCCGAGGAACGCCTCGCGGTGCTCGGACGCGGCGACGGCCATGCACTCCCGCTCCACGTCGACGAGCCGGGACCCGCGCGTGCGGGTCACCCAGCGGTGGACGGTCTCGGAGTCGGTGAGGGGGTCGAGGGCGCGGACGGTGAAGTCAACTGGCGCGAACAAGGGAGTCTCCCAGGTACTGCTCGGCGTGACCGGCGATGAGGTCCAGGACGGCCGCGATGTCGGCGGTGGTCGTCTCGGGGTTGAGCAGGGTGAACTTCAGGTACTGGCGGTTGCCCGCCCTGACCCCGGCGACGACCGCGTCACCGGCGGCGAACAGGGCCTTGCGGGCGTAGAGGTTGGCGCGGTCGATGTCGGCGGGGCTCGTGACGGCCGAGGGGATGTAGCGGAAGACGAGGGTGGCGAGCCGGGGCTCCACGACGACGTCGAATCGGGGGTCGGCGGCGATCATCTTCCAGCCGGCGGAGGCCAGTCGGCACGCCTCGTCGAAGAGCGAGCCGATCGCGTCGGCGCCCATCACGCGCAGCGTCATCCACAGTTTGAGGGCGTCGAAGCGGCGGGTGGGCTGCGGGGACTCGTCGGCCTGGCCGGGGACGCTCGCGCGCACGCCGTGGTCCCGGACCCCGCGGTCCCGGACTCGGCGGTCCCGCACCAGGACCGCCGATGAACTCACCGGCTGGAAGAAGGACTTGTGGAAGTCGACCGTCACGGAGTCGGCGTGCTCGATCCCGTCGAGGAGGTGACGCCGGGTGGTGGAGGCCAGCAGTCCGCAGCCGTACGAGGCGTCGACGTGCAGCCATGTCTCGTACTGGGCGCAGAGCTCGGCGATCTCGGGGAGCGGGTCGATGGAGCCGAAGTCGGCGGTCCCCGCGGTCGCGACGACGGCCATGGGGACGAGGCCCTCGCGGCGGCAGCGCGCCAGCTCGCGGGCGAGCGCGACGGTGTGCATGCGCTTGTGCCGGTCGACGGGGACGGTGACGACGGCGTCCGCGCCGAGTCCGAGCAGCCGGGCGGTCCGCCGGACGCCCCGGTCGCCCGCCGCGGAGGTGAACACGCGCAGTCGGGCGGGGTCGGGTTCCCCGGCCTCCTCGCGCTCCTCGCGGGCGAGCAGGAGCGCCTGGAGGTCGGCCTGGGCGCTGTCGCCGGTGAACGTGCCGTCGGCGGCCGGTCCGAGGCCGAGGCGCTCGGTGGTCCAGTCGACGATCCTGCGCTCGATGAGGGTGGCGCCCGTGGACCGGTCCCAGGTGTCGAGCGAGGAGCCGACCGCCGAGAGCACGGCCTCGCCGAGGAGGGCGGGGATCACGACGGGGGAGTTGGGGTGGGCGAGGTGGCGGGGGTGGTGGGAGTGGACGGCGTCGCGCAGGTAGAGCTCGTCGAGCTCGTCCAGGGCGGCGATGGTGTCGTGCAGCGGGGCGTCCAGGTCGACGGCCTCGACGCGCGGGGCGAGGCCGTCGGCGGTGACTTCGGTGAACGGCCGGTCGGTGGTGGCGAGTCCGGCCGCCACCCGCTCGATTCCTTCGGTCACGGAGCCGCGGTACCGCTCCGCGGTCGTGTCATTGAGCAGGTGCGAGCGCATCAACTGTCCTCGGGGCAGGAGGGGTAGTAACTAAGGTAAGCCTAACCTAATTTACCTCTCCTTCGGGTCCGGAGGCAGGGGGAAACAGAACCGCCCCCTCCGGTGAGCGGAGGGGGCGGTTCGGGGCGCCGGGCGGGGCTGCTGCCCGGGTGGGCTCAGCTCACCTTCTTCGCCTTCTCGATGGCCTCGGCGAGGTTCTCGAGGATGGGCGCGCACTTGTCGTACGAGTAAATGGGCTCCGTGACACGGGGGATGACCTGTCCGGCCTTGACCGCGGGGAGCTTCTTCCAGGTCGGCTTGTCCAGGTCGGCGGGCTGGATGGCCGAGGTGCGGTTGTCCATCATGATGATGTCCGCGTCGTACTTGTCGACGTTCTCCCAGCTGAGGTTCTCGAACCAGCCGCCGGACGCCTTCAGGGTCTTGGCGGGCGGCTCGACGAAGTTCACGCCGAGCGCCTTGAAGTACTCCAGGTCGGCGGAGAGGTTCGTGCCGGAGACGTAGAACAGCTCCTGGCTCGCGGAGCCGACCATGACCTTGATGTCCTTGCGCGCCTTGGCGGCCTTGCGCAGCCGCTCCGCGGCGGCCTCGAAGCGCTTCTTCGCCGCGACGACCTTGGCGGCCTTCACGTCGGCGCCGAGCGACTCGGCGAGCGCGAGCAGGCGCTGCAGGGGCTGGGTCATCTGGCGGTCGTAGACGCTGATGCCGACGCTGGGCGCGAGCTTCAGGATCTTGTCCTTGGAGTCCTCGGGGACGTACCAGAGGGTGCCCTTGGCGTCGAACATCGTCGAGATCAGGAGCTCGGGCGCGAGGGCGGCGTACTTCTCGATGTTGAACTGGTCCCAGGCGTTGCCGAGGATCTCGACCTTGGAGATGTCGAGGTCGCCGGCCTGCACGTCGGGCTTGCCGTCCTTGGTCTTCGTCGGGCCGAAGACGCCCTTGACCTGGACCCCGTAGTCGTGGAGGGCGGCGGCGACGCCGGTGAACGCGACGATGTTCCTGGGGGCGGTGTCGCGCTTGGCCGTGGTGCCGCGGTCGTCCTTGAAGCTCCAGGGGCCGGACGTGCCCGCGCCCGCCGTGTTGCCGCCGCCCGAGCCGTCCTTCTTCTCGCTGCCGCAGGCGGCGAGCGCGGCGGTCAGCCCGAGGGCGCCGCCTGCGGCGAGGACGCCTCGGCGGGAGAGCTGAGGGAGGCGGGCGTGGGCCATGGGACGGTCCTGCTTTCACTGCGCTGGCTGGAACGGGGCTTAGGTTAACCTAACCTAAGACCTGTTCCGGCCAGTGGCCCCAGGCCCTCGCCGAGCCCGGTCGGCCCGTGGGCCCGTCAGCCCGTGAAGCCCAGCTCTCTCGCGATCAGCATGCGCTGGACCTCGCTCGTGCCCTCCCCGATCTCCAGGATCTTGGAGTCGCGCCACATGCGCGCCACCGGGTACTCGTTCATGAAGCCGTAGCCGCCGTGGATCTGTGTGGCCTCGCGCGCGTTGTCCACGGCCACCGTCGACGAGTACAGCTTCGCGATCGCCGCCTCCTTCTTGAACGGCTCGCCGCTCACCAGGCGCGAGGCCGCGTCCCGCCAGCCGATGCGGGCCATGTGCGCCCGCATCTCCATGTCGGCCAGCTTGAACTGGATCGCCTGGTTCGCGCCGATCGGGCGGCCGAACGCGTGCCGCTCCTTCGCGTACTTCACCGACTCGTCCACGCAGCCCTGCGCGAGCCCCGTCGCGAGCGCCGCGATCGCGACCCGGCCCTCGTCGAGGATGCGCAGGAACTGGGCGTAGCCGCGGCCCTCCTCGCCCAGCAGGTTCGCCGCGGGGACGCGGACGTCCGAGAAGGACAGCTCCCGGGTGTCCGAGGCGTTCCAGCCGACCTTCGAGTACGGGGCGGCGACCGTGAAGCCC
This sequence comes from Streptomyces sp. NPDC059009, assembly GCF_042740175.1. Classification (NCBI taxonomy): domain Bacteria; kingdom Bacillati; phylum Actinomycetota; class Actinomycetes; order Kitasatosporales; family Streptomycetaceae; genus Streptomyces; species Streptomyces sp. NPDC059009. Next base: position 86,428 of record NZ_JBHYJB010000006.1, read on the forward strand.
GGGGTGCCGGACGGGACGATGATCGCGGAGATCTCCGGGCGGCCGTCGGGCTTGCGGCCGGTGACCGCCGTCACCGTGACCAGGTCCGTGATGTCCGTACCGGAGTTGGTGATGAAGCACTTCGAGCCGTTGATCACCCAGTCGTCGCCGTCGCGCACCGCCGTCGTGCGCGTGCCGCTCGCGTCTGAGCCGCCGTCCGGCTCAGTGAGGCCGAAGGCGCCGAGCGCCTCACCGGCGCAGAGACGGGGGAGCCACGCGCGCTTCTGCTCCTCCGTGCCGAACAGGTGCAGCGGCATCGCGCCGAGCGAGACGCCCGCCTCCAGGGTGATCGCCACGGACGAGTCGACCCGGGCGAGCTCCTCCAGGGCGATGCCGAGCGCCAGATAGTCGCCGCCCATGCCCCCGTACTCCTCGGGGAAGGGCAGCCCGAACAGGCCCATGCGGCCCATCTCGCGCACGATCTCGTACGGGAATTCATGGCGCTCGTAGAAGTCGCCGATCTTCGGGGCGACGACGTCGTGCGCGAACTCCTCGACGGTGCGGCGGAGTTCCTCGTGCTCGGAAGAGAGCTGGTGGTCCATCGTTCTCACTGCTCCTGGTGGTTCAGGGCGCGGACGGTGCGGGACGGGCTCGGTCGGCCCAACTGCTCGGCCATCCACACGCTGGTGGCGGTGAGACGGCCCAGGTCGACCCCGGTGTCGATGCCGAGTCCCCGCAGCATCCACACGAGGTCTTCGGTGGCGAGGTTGCCGGTGGCGCTCTTCGCGTACGGGCAGCCGCCGAGGCCGCCCGCCGACGCGTCCACCGTCGTCACGCCGTGCTGCAGGGCCGCCAGGGTGTTGGCGAGCGCCTGCCCGTACGTGTCGTGGAAGTGCACGCCGATGCGGTCGGTCGGCACGCCCTCCTCGTTGAGCTCGGAGAGGAGGTCCTGGACGTGGCCGGGGGTGGCCACGCCGATGGTGTCGCCGAGGCTCAGCTCGTCACAGCCCATGTCCATCAGGGACTTGGCGACGCGGACGACCTGATGGACGGGGACCGCGCCCTCCCAGGGGTCGCCGAAGCACATCGAGAGATAGCCGCGCACGTGCACCTTCGCGGCCCGGTCCGCCTTGGCGCGGGCCACCACCGGCTCGAACATGGCGAGGGCCTCGTCCAGCGAGCGGTTGAGGTTGGCCTTGGCGAAGGACTCGGTGGCGCTGGCGAAGACGGCGACGCGGTGCGCGCCGAGGGCCAGGGCGCGGTCCAGGCCGCGGGCGTTCGGCACCAGGACCGGGAGGTGGACACCCTTCAGGTCCCCGAGGAGCGGGAACAGCTGCTCCGCGTCGGCCAGTTGGGGCACCCACTCGGGGCGCACGAAGCTGGTCGCCTCGACGGTGGTGAGCCCCGCGTCGGCGAGGCGGTGGATGAACTCGGCCTTCACCTCGGTCGGCACGGCCGTCTTCTCGTTCTGCAGGCCGTCCCGGGCGCCCACCTCGTGGATGCGGACCCGCGCGGGCAGGTCGGGTGCGGGAACGGTCATGGGCAGTCCGTCGACGCTCACTTGGCGTCCTCCTCCGCTGCGGGGGCGACCACGGCGAGCACCTGGTCCATGGCGACGGTGGTGCCCGGGGTGACGTCCAGCTCGGTGACGGTGCCCGCGTGGGGCGCGGAGATGAGGTGCTCCATCTTCATCGCCTCCACCACCAACAGGCCCTGTCCCGCGGTGACTTCGTCGCCCACGGCCACCTTCACGACGGTGACGGTGCCGGGCATGGGGGCGGTGAGCGAGTCGGCGCCGGAGCGGGCGGTGCCGGTGAGGCTCGCCGCGACGGGGTCGTGGTCCTGCACGCGCCAGGAGTCGCCGTCGCGGCCCAGCCAGTCGTCGGCGTACGTGAACGTGTGCAGCGCCCCTTCGTGGGCGACCGAGACCCGCTCGTGCGTGACGGTGGCGCCTTCGGGGGCGGCGTGCGTGACGGGCTCCTGGCCCGGCGCCCGGAGCCAGTGGGTGAGCGGCGCTGGGGTGCCGCCGAGCCGCCAGCCGCTGGGCTCGGCGAACGGGTCCCGCCAGCCGTCGCCCTTCGGGGCCAGCCGTTCGGTGCGCACCGCCGCCGCGGCCGCGTACACCTCGTCCGGCACCCCGGCCTCCACGAGGGACTCCGCCTCCCGCTCCACCAGGCCCGTGTCCAACTCGCCCGCCACCACGGCCGGATGGGCGAGGAGGCGCCTGAGGAAGCCCGCGTTGGTGGGCACGCCCAGCGTGACCAGCTCCGCGAGAGCCGCGCGCAGCTTGCGCAGGGCCGTCGCGCGGTCGGGGCCGTACGCGATGACCTTGGACAGCATCGGGTCGTAGAGGCTGCCGACCTCCGTGCCCTCGCTGAGCCCCGAGTCCGTGCGCACGCCGTCGCCGGACGGCTCGTGCAGGGCGAGGATCGTGCCGCCCGAGGGGAGGAAGCCTCTGGATGGGTCCTCGGCGCAGATGCGGGCCTCCACCGCGTGGCCGGTGAGGGTGATGTCGTCCTGGGAGAAGGGGAGTTGCTCGCCCCCCGCCACCCGGAGCTGCCACTCCACCAGGTCCAGGCCGGTGATCAGCTCCGTGACCGGATGCTCCACCTGGAGGCGGGTGTTCATCTCCATGAAGTAGTACGAGGAGGGGTCAGTGCCGGGGACGATGAACTCCACCGTGCCCGCGCCCGCGTACCCGCAGGAGCGCGCCGCCTGGGCCGCGGCCTCACCCATCGCGGCCCGCGTCTTCTCGTCGAGCAGGACCGAGGGCGCCTCCTCGATGATTTTCTGGTGGCGGCGCTGCAGGGAGCACTCGCGCTCGCCGAGGTGGACCACGTTCCCCTGGCCGTCCGCGAGGACCTGGATCTCGATGTGCCGGGGGCGGTCGATCCAGCGCTCCACGAGCAGTGTGTCGTCGCCGAAGGAGGCGCGGGCCTCGCGCCGGGCGGCGGCGATCTCGTCGCCGAGCAGCGCCTCGTCGCGCACCAGGCGCATGCCCTTGCCGCCGCCGCCCGCGCTGGGCTTGAGGAGGACCGGCGTGCCGATCTCCCGTGCGGCGGCCGCCAGTTGGTCGTCGGTCAGGCCGCTGCCGGAGGAGCCGGGGACCACCGGGACGCCGGCCTTCGCGACCGTCTCCTTGGCGCGGATCTTGTCGCCCATGAGGGAGATCGCGTCGGCGGGCGGGCCGATGAAGGCAAGGCCCGCCCCGGCGCAGGCGCGCGCGAACTCCGCGTTCTCCGCGAGGAAGCCGTAGCCCGGGTGGACGGCCTGGGCGCCGGTGCGGGCGGCCGCCTCCAGGATGCGCTCGATGGAGAGGTAGCTCTCGGTGGCGGGGGCCGGGCCGATCCGTACGGCGGTGTCGGCCTCCTTCACGTGCCGGGCGTCCGCGTCCGCGTCGCTGTACACGGCGACCGAGCGGACGCCGAGGGCGCGCAGCGTGCGGATGACGCGGACCGCGATCTCGCCACGGTTGGCGACGAGGACCGTGTCGAACATCGTCGGGCTCTTCGAAGTCACTGTCGCTCCCCTTACATCCGGAAGATGCCGAACTGGGGGTCGCCCAGTGGCGCGTTGGCGCAGGCGGTCAGGGCCAGACCCAGGACCTGTCGGGTCTCCATGGGGTCGATCACGCCGTCGTCCCAGAGGCGGGCCGTCGCGTAGTAGGCGTTGCCCTGGGTCTCGTACTGCGCGCGGATGGGGGCCTTGAACGTCTCCTCGTCCGCGGCGGGCCACTGCTCGCCGCGCGCCTCCAACTGGTCGCGCTTGACGGTCGCGAGGACCGACGCGGCCTGCTCGCCGCCCATGACGGAGATCTTGGCGTTGGGCCACATCCACAGGAAGCGGGGGCTGTAGGCGCGGCCGCACATCGAGTAGTTGCCCGCCCCGTACGAGCCGCCGATGACGACCGTCAGCTTGGGCACCCGGGTGCAGGCCACCGCCGTGACCATCTTGGCGCCGTGCTTGGCGATGCCGCCCGCCTCGTAGTCCCGGCCGACCATGAAGCCCGAGATGTTCTGCAGGAAGACCAGCGGGATGCCGCGCTGGTCGCACAGCTCGATGAAGTGGGCGCCCTTCTGGGCGGATTCGGCGAACAGGATGCCGTTGTTCGCGACGATGCCGACCGGGTGGCCGTGCAGGTGCGCGAAGCCCGTCACCAAGGTCTGCCCGAACTCGGCCTTGAACTCGGCGAATTGAGAGCCGTCCACCACGCGCGCGATGACTTCCCGTACGTCATAGGGAGTGCGCGAGTCCGTGGGCACCGCTCCATAGAGGCCCGCCGGGTCGACCTTGGGCTCCTGCGGGGTCCGCACCGCCCAGGGCAGCTCCCCGCGCGCGGGGAGGGTCGAGGCGATGGTGCGGACGATCCGCAGCGCGTGCGCGTCGTCCTCCGCGAGGTGGTCGGTGACGCCGGAGACGCGGGAGTGCACCTCGCCGCCGCCGAGCTCCTCGGCCGTCACGACCTCGCCGGTCGCGGCCTTCACCAGCGGGGGGCCGCCCAGGAAGATCGTGCCCTGGTTGCGGACGATCACCGCCTCGTCGCTCATCGCGGGCACATAGGCGCCGCCCGCCGTGCAGGAGCCGAGGACGGCCGCGATCTGCGGGATCCCGGCCCCCGACATCCGCGCCTGGTTGTAGAAGATCCGCCCGAAGTGCTCCCGGTCGGGGAAGACGTCGTCCTGCATGGGCAGGAAAGCGCCGCCCGAGTCCACCAGGTAGACGCAGGGGAGGCGGTTCTCCAGGGCCACCTCCTGGGCGCGGAGGTGCTTCTTCACCGTCATCGGGTAGTACGTGCCGCCCTTGACCGTGGCGTCATTGGCGACGATCACGCACTCGCGGCCGCTGACCCGGCCGATGCCCGCGATGACGCCGGCCGCCGGGGCATCGCCCCCGTACAGCCCGTCGGCCGCCAAAGGGGCCAGCTCCAGGAACGGGGAGCCGGGGTCGAGGAGGGTGTCCACGCGGTCGCGGGGCAGCAGCTTGCCGCGCGCCACATGGCGGGCCCGGGAGCGCTCGCCGCCGCCGAGGGCCGCCGCGGCGAGCTTGGCCCGCAACTCGTCGACCAGGGCGCGATGTCCCGCCTCGTTCGCCCGCCAGGTGTCGGACGCGGGATCAGCCGCGCTCGTCAGCACCGGTGCCTGCTGCATCCGTCGAGCCCCCTTGCTCGGTTAATGAGCGTTAACGCGTTTCCTTAAGGTTAACGACCGCTAACCGGCCTGTCTAGAATTGCTTTCATGGCCACCAGAACCGACGCCCCCACCCGCCGCGAGCAGATCCTCCGGGAGGCCGCCCGGCTCTTCGCCGAGCGCGGCTTCCATGGCGTCGGCGTGGACGAGATAGGGGCCGCCGTCGGCATCAGCGGCCCCGGTCTCTACCGGCACTTCGCGGGCAAGGACGCGATGCTCGCCGAGCTGCTCGTCGGGATCAGCGGGCAGCTCCTGACGGGCGGCAAGCGCCGGGTCGCGGAGTCCGACGGGTCGCCGGACGCGCTGCTCGACTCGCTCATCGACGGCCACATCGACTTCGCGCTCGACGACCGCCCGCTCATCACCCTGCACGACCGCGAGCTCGACCGCCTCCGGGACAGCGACCGCAAGCTGGTCCGCCAGCTCCAGCGGCAGTACGTGGAGCTCTGGGTCGACGTGGTCCGCCAGGTCTACCCGGACCTCGCGGAGAACGCGGCGCGGGTCTCGGTGCACGCGGTCTTCGGCCTGCTCAACTCCACCCCGCACCTCAGCCGCAGGGACGCGGTGCCGAGCCGCACCGGCATGGCGGAGCTGCTGCACCGCCTCGCGCGCGGGGCGTTCGCGGCCGCCGCCGGGTGAGCTCCCCGGCCACCTCCGCGTGACTCACATCTCTGGACGCTCTGGTGACTCCCGGGTAACGTGCCTCTGAGCAAGCGCTTAGTTGCCGTGGGCACCGTAGGTAGAGGGAGTCTTTCCGTGCGCCGTACCGTATTCAACGAGGACCACGAGGCGTTCCGGGAGACACTCCGGGCCTTCATCGAGGCCGAGGTCGTCCCCGTCTACGACGAGTGGTTCGCCGCCGGTCAGGCCCCCCGCGACTTCTACTACAAGCTCGCCGAGCTCGGCATCTTCGGCATCCGCGTCCCCGAGGAGTTCGGCGGCGCGGGCATCGACTCGCACAAGTTCGAGGCCGTGATGTACGAGGAGACCGCGCGCGCGGGTGTCTCCTTCGGCGGCTCCGGCGTGCACGTGCTGCTCGGCCTGCCGTACATCCAGATGCTCGCCAGTGACGAGCAGAAGAAGCGCTACCTGCCCAAGTTCTGCTCCGGCGAGGAGATGTGGGCCCTCGCGATGACCGAGCCGGGCACCGGCTCCGACCTCGCGGGCATGAAGACCACCGCCAAGCTCTCCGAGGACGGCACGCACTACGTCCTCAACGGCGCCAAGACCTTCATCACCGGCGGTGTGCACGCCGACCGCGTCATCGTCTGCGCCCGCACCGCCGCCCCGACCGAGCAGGACCGCCGCCACGGCATCTCTCTGTTCGCCGTCGACACCAAGTCCGAGGGCTACTCGGTCGGCCGCAAGCTCGACAAGCTCGGCCTGAAGGTCTCCGACACCGCCGAGCTGGCGTTCGTCGACGTGAAGGTGCCCGTCGAGGACCTGCTCGGCGAGGAGAACAAGGGCTTCTACTACCTCGGCCAGAACCTGCCCTCCGAGCGCTGGGGCATCGCCTTCGGCGCCTACGCGCAGGCCAAGGCCGCCGTCCGGTTCGCCAAGGAGTACGTCCAGGACCGCACGGTCTTCGGCAAGACGGTCGCGTCCTTCCAGAACACGAAGTTCGAACTGGCCGCCTGCCAGGCCGAGGTGGACGCCGCCGAGGCCGTCGCCGACCGCGCCCTGGAGGCCCTCGACGCGCACGAGCTGACCCCGGCCGAGGCCGCCTCCGCCAAGCTGTTCTGCACCGAGGTCGCGCACCGCGTCATCGACCGCTGCCTCCAGCTGCACGGCGGCTACGGCTTCATGAACGAGTACCCGATCGCCCGCCTGTACGCGGACAACCGCGTCAACCGGATCTACGGCGGCACCAACGAGGTCATGAAGATGATCATCGCGAAGGACATGGGCCTCTGACGCGACGGGCGAGCATCAACTCCCACCATGAGTACGGCACTTGAGTCACTCCTCGATCTGCTCGACCTGGAGCGGATCGAGGAGGACATCTTCCGGGGCGTGAGCCGGCCGGCGATCGTGCCCCGCGTCTTCGGCGGGCAGGTCGCCGCACAGGCCCTCGTCGCGGCCGGACGCACCGTCCCCGACGACAGGTACGCGCACTCCCTGCACGCGTACTTCCTGCGCCCCGGCGACCCCGGCGCGCCCATCGTCTACACCGTCGACCGGATCCGCGACGGGCGCTCCTTCACCACGCGCCGCGTCGTGGCGGTCCAGCACGGACAGCCGATCTTCCACCTCTCGGCCTCCTTCCAGGCGTACGAGGAGGGCCTGGACCACCAGGAGCGGATGCCGGCCGCACCCGACCCGGAGTCGCTGCCCACCGCCGCCGAGATGCTGCCCCGGCACCTCCCGGCGGACGTGGCCGACCGCCTCGTCAAGGCGCGCGGAGCCGTCGACCTCCGCTACGCCGACGTGCCGCCATGGGGCACCGTCGGACAGCCCCGCGAGCCCCGCTCCCAGGTGTGGTTCCGCACCAACGGCAAGCTCGACGGCGCCATCGACGAACACTTGCTGCACGTCTGCCTCGCCACCTACGTGTCCGACATGACGCTGCTCGACTCGGTGCTGCTCGCGCACGGCCGGGGCGGCTGGGCGGTCGGCGACGTGGTCGGGGCCTCGCTCGACCACGCGATGTGGTTCCACCGGCCCTTCCGCGCGGACGAGTGGCTGCTCTACGACCAGGAGTCGCCGTCGGCCTCCGGCGGGCGCGGCCTCGGGCAGGCGCGGATCTGGACGCGGGACGGGCGGCTCGCGGTGACGGTGATTCAGGAGGGTGTGGTGCGGGTTCCCCGCTGACGGCCGTTCGCGTTCCGTGCGGATCGGACATAACGTCCCGTACATGAGTGAGCAAGCGTCAGCGGGCGGCGGCGAGAGCACCTTCACCGTCATCGTCGCGGCCGCCGCCAACCTCGGCATCGCGGCCGCCAAGGCCGTCGCGGGCGTCATCAGCGGCTCCAGCGCGATGCTCTCCGAAGCGGCGCACTCGGTGGCCGACACGGTCACCGAGCTGATGCTCCTCGTCTCGCTCAAGAGCAGCGAGCGCCCCGCCGACGAGGACCACCCGCTCGGCTACGGCGGTGCCCGCTACGTGTGGGCGCTGCTCGCGTCCGTCGCCACCTTCGTCGGCGGTGGCGTCTTCGCCGTGTACGACGGGATCCACACCCTCACGCACGGCGAGGAACCGGGCAACCCGCTCGTCTCGTACGTCGTCCTGGGCGTCGCCTTCCTCCTGGAGGGCTACTCGCTGCGCACCGGCCTCAAGCAGGCGCGCGGCGAGGCGGACCGCTTCGGGGTGCACGTGAAGCACTACCTGCGGCACACCCCGGACACCGCGGTGAAGGCCGTCGTGATGGAGGACTCCGCCGCCCTCGTCGGCCTCGTCCTCGCGGCGGGCGGACTGCTCGGCGGGCAGCTCACCGGGTCGGGGGTGTGGGACGGCGTCGCCTCGCTGTGCATCGGCGTGCTGCTCGTGTACGTGGCCTGGGTGCTCGGGCACGCCAACTCCGAGCTCCTGATCGGGCGTCCGCTGCCCAAGGAGATGCGCGCCGCCGTACGCGAGGAGCTGCTCGCCGACCCGCACGTGGTGGACGTCCTGGAGCTGACCACGCTGCTCCAGGGGCCGGGCGAGGTCCTCGTCGCCGCCAAGGTGGACTTCCGGGACATGGCCACGGCCGGGGACATCGAGCGGGCCTGCGACACGATGGCGCGCCGGCTGCAGGAGCGGTTCCCGGCGATCAGGCGGGTCTATCTGGACCCGACGCCGGGGACCGCTCAGGAGTCGCCGGAGAGCCCCGCCGCGTCCAGCAGGTAGGCGGTCATCGGGTCGTAGAAGCGCGGGCTCGTGACGTGGTCGTCCAGGGGCACCGTCACCTGCAGCGTGCCCTCGGCCTCGCCGATGAACAGCGCCGGGTCGTTGCAGTCCGCGTAGCCCATGGAGTCCAGGCCGCGCTGGCCCGCGCGGCCCGCCCAGCCGTGGTCGGCGACGACGAGGTCGGGCTGCGGGCGGCCCGCGCGCTCCAGGCCGTCCAGGATCGCGTTCATCGGCTCGGGGGAGTGGGTGTGCCACAGCGTCGCGCCGCGCTCCAGGACCGCGACGTCGGCGAACTGGAAGACCATGCCCTCGTCGGCCGTCAGGCCCTCGGGGATCACGACGATCTCGCAGCCCGCCGCGCGCAGGGCCGCCGCCGTCGCCCGGTGCACGTCGAGCAGGCCGCCCGGGTGGCCGGTCGCGAACAGGACGCTCTGCTTGCCCGCGGCGGCCTTGCGCAGCCGGGCCGCCATCCGCTCCAGGGCGTCGACGGTGAGCTCCGGGTCGATGGTGTCCTGGCCGTGGCGGTGTTCCGCGTCGTCGTTCACGCCGCAGCGCTCGGCCATCACCGCGAGGACGTCCTGCTCGTCGGTCCAGCGGTCGCCGAGCTCCAGGCCGAGCCAGTAGTGCCGGTCGCCGTTCGCGAGCTTCCGGTAGTGGGAGAGGTTGTTCTCGCGGGGCGTGGCGACGTCGCCCGCGATGCGGGAGCGGACGAGGTGTTCGACGAGCGCGGCACGGCTGGGTATCGGCATGGATCTATTGTGCCGCTGCATGCGGGCGGAGGGCGCGGCAGTTCCGAACGGTGGACGCGGCTCACACCCTGTCAAGGAGGCGCCCGAGAGCGAACCACAGCTCCATGCGGACGTCCGGGTCGTCCAGGTCCGTGCCGAGCAGGCTCGCGCAGCGGCCGATCCGCTGGCGCACCGTGTTGCGGTGCACGGCGAGTGCGACCGCCGTGCGGTCCCAACTGCCGTGCAGGGACAGCCAGGTGCGCAGGGTCTCGGTCAGCGGCGCGCTGTCGCCGAGCGGGGCGAGCAGCACGCGCGCGTGGGCGTCGGCCTCGGCGGGCGCGACCAAGGAGGCGAGCCCGCCGTCGCGGTGGCGCACCAGGGGAGCGCGGGTGGCCTCGGCGCGGCGCAGGGCTCGGGCCGCCTGGGTGTCGGCGGCGGCCAGGTCGCCGGGGGCGGCGGGGGCGGAGAGGCCGAGGGTCCAGCCGTCCAGGGGAGCCACCTCCTTGTCGGCGGCGACAAGGAGACGTACGACATCGTCCCGCGCCGCCACGGGGGCGGTCGCAGGGGCATCTGCAGCGGCATCCACCAGCGCGGTGCCGAGCGCCGCCGCGAGCGCGGCCGCGGCCAGCGGACCGCGCTCCCCGCGCGCGTGCACCACGCTCCAGCGATCGCCGCCCAGAAGAGGCCCGACGTCCCCGGGAGCGGCGCCGAGCAGCAGCCGTACGAGGGCGGCGGAGCGGGCCGCTTCGGGGGCGCCCTGGTGTTCCCCGGTGAGCAGCGACAGGAGCACGACGGCGGCGCCCGCGATGGTGTGGTCGCCCGGTGCGCGGCCCTCCGTGGCGAGCGCCAGGGCGAAGCCGCGGCGGCCGCCGAGCGCGTACGCCGTGAGGTGGGCGCCCGCCACGGTGTCCGACGCGGAGGCGGGGCGCCCCGGTCCCCGTACCACCGCGGCGAGCTCTCCCAGCGCCGCCCGCGCACCGTGTGGCGGGCGCCCCGCGGCCTGGAGCTCCGCCCCGTCGGGGCCGTACAGGACCGCCGATCCGCCGATCCGCGACGCCAGTTGGCGCAGCACCGCGGCGACCGGGTGCGGCCGGGCCGCCGCCGAGGCCAGGCCCTGCTGCGCCTCGGTGACCCGGCGCAGCTCCGCGTGCCGGGCCTGCGCCATCAGCTGCCACACGGCGCGGGCGACCCCGCTGAACGTCGTGCGCTCCGGCACCTCCAGGAGCGGCAGGCCGGCGCGCTCGCAGGCCGCCACGAGGGCGGCCGGAACCGTGTCGTGCACGGGCGCGACCCCGAAGCCGAGGGCCGCGCCGCCCGCCGCGACGATCCGCTCCACATAGGCGTCGAGATGGCCGTCGGCGCCCGTCGGGTCCGCGATGTGCACGCCCGCCGTGAGCAGCAACTCGCCGCCGAGGAGGTACGGGTAGGGGTCCGCCATCTCTGAGGTGTGCACCCAGTGGACGGCGGTGCCGGCCGTCCCGGCGGCGTCCGGGCCCGCGATCTGCCGCAGGCCCAGGTCCTCGCGGGCGAGGAGGGCGGTGAGCGGGACGGGCGGGGTGGGGGGCGCGGGAGGAGCGGGAGGAGTGGGCGGAGCGGGGAGGGACGGGGCGGCGCGGTCGGGCATGGTGGACGATCCATCCATCTCAAGCGTGGGAGATGGAGGAAACGTACACTTCTCCGTCTCTTTCCGGCCACCTAAGGTCAGGGGCCGAGCCACCCCCCGATGAACGAGGTACCCGCGAGAGAGCGAGCTCCCATGGCCGTCGACTACACCGTGATCGTCGTCTATCTGGCGGGGATGCTGGCCATGGGCTGGTGGGGCATGCGCCGCGCGAAGTCCAAGGCCGAGTTCCTCGTCGCGGGCCGCCGCCTCGGCCCCTGGATGTACTCCGGCACCATGGCCGCGATCGTCCTCGGCGGCGCCTCCACGATCGGCGGCGTCGGGCTCGGCTACCGGTACGGGCTCTCCGGCGCCTGGATGGTCTTCACCATCGGGCTCGGCCTGCTGGCCCTGAGTGTCTTCTTCTCCGCCCGCATCGCGCGCCTGAAGGTCTACACCGTCTCCGAGATGCTCGACCTGCGCTACGGCGGACGCGCGGGCGTCCTCTCCGGAGTGGTCATGTGGGCGTACACGCTGATGCTCGCCGTCACCTCGACCATCGCCTACGCCACGATCTTCGACGTGCTCTTCGACCTGAACCGGACCGTGGCGATCGTCCTCGGCGGCTCCATCGTCGTCGCGTACTCGACGCTCGGCGGGATGTGGTCGATCACCCTCACCGACATGGTGCAGTTCGTGGTGAAGACCATCGGGGTGCTGCTCCTGCTGCTGCCGATCGCCGTCGTCAAGGCCGGTGGCTTCGGCGAGATGAAGGCCGAGCTGCCCGGTGCGTACTTCGAGCCGCTGGGGATCGGCGGCGAGACGATCTTCACGTACGTGCTGATCTACACGTTCGGCATGCTCATCGGGCAGGACATCTGGCAGCGCGTCTTCACGGCCCGCAGCGACAAGGTCGCCCGCTACGGGGGCACTGTCGCGGGCACGTACTGCCTCGTCTACGCGCTCGCGGGTGCCGTCATCGGGACGGCCGCGAAGGTCATGTACCCGAAGCTGCCGAGTGCGGACTCCGCGTTCGCGACGATCGTGAAGGACGAACTGCCGGTGGGGATACGGGGGTTGGTGCTGGCCGCCGCGCTGGCCGCCGTGATGTCGACGTCCTCCGGAGCGCTCATCGCCTGCGCCACCGTCGCCAACAACGACATCTGGTCGCGGCTGCGCGGCGCCGTGCGGGCCGGTGCGGGCGACGAGCCGCACGACGAGGTGCGGGGCAACCGTGCCTTCATCCTCGTCATGGGCGTCGCCGTGATCCTCATCGCCATCGCCCTCAACGACGTCGTCGAGGCCCTGACCGTCGCCTACAACCTGCTCGTCGGCGGGCTGCTCGTGCCGATCCTCGGCGGGCTGCTGTGGCGGCGGGGGACGGGGGCGGGGGCGCTCGCGGCCGTCGGCGCGGGCGGGCTCTCCGTCGTCGGGCTCATGTGGGGGTACGGGATCCTCGCCAACGAGCCTGTGTATTACGGGTTGTTGAGCTCGCTCGTGGTGTATGTGGGGGTCTCGCTGGCCACGAAGCCGACAGACGCGGCGGTGCTCGCCGCCTGGCGTGAGCGGCTCGCCGGGCGGGGCGTCGAACCCGTGGCTCAGGCCACTCCCGTACCTCAGTAAAGTCAGAATCAGCAGTTTTACGCAGGAAAGAAGGCACACCTACATGAACGGCAACGAAGCGCCCCGCGGCCCCGTCGACTCCTCCCGCATCCCCCGCTACGCCGGCCCCGCCACGTACGCCCGGCTGCCCCGGCTCGACGAGGTGGGCGGGAAGGCGGACGTCGCCGTCGTCGGCGTGCCCTTCGACACCGGGGTGTCCTACCGGCCCGGCGCCCGCTTCGGGGGCAACGCCATCCGGGAGGCGAGCCGGCTCCTTCGGCCCTACAACCCGGCGCAGGACGCCTCGCCCTTCGCGCTCGCGCAGGTCGCGGACGCCGGGGACATCGCGGCCAACCCGTTCAACATCAACGAGGCCGTCGAGACCATCGAGGCGGCCGCCGACGACCTGCTCGGCTCCGGCGCCCGCATGATGACCCTCGGCGGTGACCACACCATCGCCCTGCCGCTCCTGCGGAGCGTCGCCAAGAAGCACGGGCCGGTCGCGCTGCTCCACTTCGACGCCCACCTGGACACCTGGGACACGTACTTCGGCGCCGAGTACACGCACGGGACCCCCTTCCGGCGGGCGGTGGAGGAGGGGATCCTCGACACCTCCGCCCTGTCGCACGTGGGCACCCGCGGGCCGCTCTACGGCAAGCAGGACCTCACCGACGACGAGAAGATGGGCTTCGGCATCGTCACCTCGGCGGACATCTACCGCCGTGGCGCCGACGAGGTCGCCGACCAGCTGCGCCAGCGCATCGGCGACCGGCCGCTGTACATCTCCATCGACATCGACTGCCTCGACCCGGCCCACGCGCCCGGCACGGGCACGCCGGAGGCCGGCGGCATGACCTCGCGCGAGCTCCTGGAGATCCTGCGCGGGCTCGCCTCCTGCAACCTGGTCTCCGCCGACGTGGTCGAGGTAGCGCCCGCCTACGACCACGCCGAGATCACGGCCGTGGCCGCCTCCCACACCGCGTACGAACTGACGACGATCATGTCCCGCCAGATTGCCGAGGCCCGCGCGAAGTGACTCACGACCACGACCTGGTGCTCCGTCCGACCCCGGCCCAGACGGAGGCCGCGCTGAACCCTCCACCGGGCCGCCGGGGCGGAGACCTGGTCGTGGAGACCCTCGCCGGGCTCGGCGCGACCACCGTCTTCGGACTGCCCGGCCAGCACGCGCTCGGCATGTTCGACGCGCTGCGCCGCTCCTCGCTGACGTACGTCGGGCTGCGCGTCGAGAACAACGCGGGGTTCGCGGCGGACGCCTACGGGCGAATCACCGGTGAGGCCGCCCCGCTGCTGCTGTCCACCGGGCCCGGCGCGCTGATGTCGCTCGCCGCGCTCCAGGAGGCGGCGGCCGCGTCCGCGCCGGTCCTCGCCATCGGCAGCCAGGTCCCGGCGGCCGGGCTCGGCGGCGGCCGCCGCGGCTATCTGCACGAACTCCGCGACCAGGCCGCCTCGTTCAGGGACGTGGTCAAGTCGGTCCACACCGCGCGCACGCAGTCGCAGATCCCCTCCGCGATCGCCGCGGCCTGGGAGTCGGCGCTGACCGCACCGCACGGACCGGTCTGGGTGGAGATCCCGCAGGACGTGCTGCTCGCCGAGGCGGAGCTGCCCGTCGTCACGGCGGTGGACGCCACGCCCGAGGAGGTCGTGCCGCGTCCCGAACTGACCGCCGTAGCCGCCGACTTGCTGTCCCGCGCCGAGCGCCCGGCGATCATCGCGGGCGGCGGCGTCGTGCGCTCCGACGCGAGCGGCAAGCTCCGGGCCCTCGCCGAGCTGGTGAACGCCCCGGTCGTCACCACCTTCGGCGGCAAGGGCGCCTTCCCCTGGGAGCACCCGCTCTCGCTCCAGTCCTGGCTGGAGGACCGGCACACCACGGACTTCCTGGAGGACGCGGACGTCCTTCTCGTGGTCGGCTCGGGACTCGGCGAACTGTCCTCGAACTACCACACGTTCACCCCGCGCGGCCGGGTCGTCCAGATCGAGGCCGACGCCGGGAAGCTGGAGTCCAACCACCCGGCGCTCGGCATCCACGCGGACGCCCGCCTCGCCCTCTCCGCCCTCCTGGAGACCATCGAGGCGCCCCGCCAGGACCCGTCGGCGCCCGAGCGGGTGCGGGCCGTCCTCGACCGCGTGCGCGAGCGCATCGACGGCCAGGAGCTCGGCCTGGAGCAGCGGCTCCTCGCCTCGGTCCGCGCGGCGCTCCCGGCCGCGGCCCCGTCCTTCTGGGACATGACGATCCTGGCGTACTGGGCCTGGTCCGCCTTCGACGCCCGCCGCCCCAACACGATGCACTCGGCGCAGGGCGCGGGCGGCCTCGGCTACGCCTTCCCCGCCGCCCTGGGCGCGGCCGTCGCGGACCCCTCGCAGCCGGTCCTCGCGGTCTCCGGCGACGGCGGCGCGATGTACTCGATCGCCGAGCTGGCCACGGCCCGGCAGTACGACCTGCCGGTGACCTGGCTGATCGTCGACGACGGCGGCTACGGCATCCTGCGCGAGTACATGACGGACGCCTTCGGGGAGCCGACGGGCACGGAGCTGGCCCGCCCCGACTTCGTCGCCCTCGCGGAGTCCTTCGGGGTGCCGGGTGTGCGCACGACCCCGGACGCGCTCCGCGACGACCTCGCGAAGGCGCTGGCCGAGCCGGGGCCTTCGGTCGTGGTGCTCCCGGCGGTCCTGAAGATGTTCGCGCCGACGCATCTGGGCTGAGGCCGACGCCCGCGGGGCTGTGACATTCCTGACCTGCCCCGATTTCCGTACAACCTTTCACCGGTACTGGTGAGTCATGTGGGGCGAGTGCGCCGGGGGGCGCGCTCGCACAGATCCCAGGGGGAACCTCCATGACTCACCCGATATCCGGGACGTCCCGGATACCCGGCCGCGCCCGCACGCTCTCGGCGGGCCTCGCCATCGGAGTGCTCGCACCGCTCGGCCTGACCGCGGCCGCCGCCACGCCCGCCGCCGCGGCGGCAACGCCCCAGGTCAGCTGCTCCTCGCAGCAGGCGGGCCTCGCCGCGAAGCTGAAGAAGGACATCACCGCGGCCCTGAAGAACCGCAAGGGCACCGTCGCCGTCGGCCTCTACGACCGCACCACCAGGACCAGCTGCACCCTGCGCGCGGGCACCTCCTTCGACTCGGCGAGCGTCGTCAAGGTGACCGTCCTCGCGACGCTGCTGTGGGACGCGAAGAAGACCGAGCGGCGGCTGTCGACGCGGGAGTCGGACCTCGCGTACGCCATGATCACCAAGTCGGACAACGCGGCCACCAGCAAGCTCTGGCGCCAGCTCGGCACCACCAAGGTCAAGGGCTTCCTCAAGGCCGCCAAGATGACCAGGACCGTACCCGGTTCGGGTGGCTACTGGGGGCTCACCCGCATCAACGCGACCGACGAGCAGAAGCTCCTCGCGCTGATCACCGCCAAGAACACGGTCCTCAGCGACAACGCCCGCGCCTACGTCCTGAAGCTGATGGGCAAGGTCGTCCCGTCCCAGCGCTGGGGCACCCCGGCGGGAGCGCCGTCCGGCACCGCGATCCACGTCAAGAACGGCTGGCTGCAGCGGTCCACGCACGGCTGGCGGGTGCACAGCATCGGCGCCTTCAAGGGCGGCGGCCACGACTACACGATCTCGGTGCTCACGCACGGCAACAGCTCCATGAACTACGGCGTCACCACCATCCAGGGCGTGGCCAAGGCCGTCCACAAGGACCTGGCGCCGCGCACACAGCGCCGGTACGCGCCCACCACCGCGCCCCAGGAGGCGTTCGTGGCGGTTCCGCAGGCGTAGGACGTACGTCTCCGCAGGCGTACGTCCCGGGGACCAGTGGCCTCGGCCGCTGGTCCCCGTTTTGTTGCGGAGGGATGAAATCCGGTCACCCTTGTGTTGGGGCTCTCGGCAGGTCAGGTCGACGAGAGGCACACACGGTGGCTGAGCAACGGGGCTGGGGCAAGCGATTGGCGGGGTACGCCTGGCGCTACCCCAAGGACGTCGTCCTCGCGCTCGGGTCCTCCCTCGGCGGCATGGCCGTCATGGCCCTCGTCCCGCTGATCACGAAGGTGATCATCGACGACGTGGTCGAGGACCGCACCCGCTCCATGGCCCCCTGGGCGGGCGCCCTGATCGGCGCCGCCGTCCTCGTCTACGTCCTCACCTACGTCCGCCGCTACTACGGCGGCCGCCTCGCCCTCGACGTCCAGCACGACCTGCGCACCGAGATGTACGGGACGATCACGAAGCTGGACGGGCGGCGCCAGGACGAGCTGTCCACCGGGCAGGTCGTCGGGCGTGCCACCAGCGACCTGCAGCTGATCCAGGGCCTGCTCTTCATGCTGCCGATGACGATCGGCAACATCCTGCTCTTCCTGATCTCCCTCGTGATCATGGCGTGGCTCTCCCTGCCGCTCACCCTCGTCGCCCTCGCCGTCGCCCCCGCCCTCTGGTACATCGCCCGCCGCTCCCGCTCCCGCCTCCACCCCGCCACCTGGTACGCGCAGGCCCAGGCCGCCGCCGTCGCGGGCGTCGTCGACGGCGCCGTCTCCGGCGTCCGCGTGGTGAAGGGCTTCGGGCAGGAGGAGCAGGAGACCGGGAAGCTCAGGGAGGTCGGCCGCAAGCTCTTCGCGGGCCGGCTGCGCACCATCCGGCTCAACTCCCGCTACACGCCCGCCCTCCAGGCCGTCCCGGCGGTCGGGCAGGTCGCGATGCTGGCGCTCGGCGGCTGGCTCGCGGTGCGCGGCGAGATCACCCTCGGCACCTTCGTCGCCTTCTCCACCTACCTCGCGCAGCTCGTCGGGCCCGTGCGGATGCTCGCCATGGTCCTCACCGTCGGCCAGCAGGCCCGCGCCGGCGTCGAGCGCGTCCTCGAACTCATCGACACCGAGCCGACGCTGGCGGACGGGGCGAAGGAGCTGCCCGCCGACGCCCCGGCGACTGTCGAATTCGACGACGTCGGCTTCGCCTACGAGGAAGGGCGGCCGGTCCTGGACGGACTGACCTTCCAGATATCCCCGGGCGAGACCCTCGCCGTCGTCGGCTCCTCCGGCAGCGGCAAGTCCACCGTCTCGCTGCTCCTGCCGCGCTTCTACGACGTGACGCACGGCGCCGTCCTCATCGGCGGCCACGACGTGCGCGAGCTGACCCTCGACTCGCTGCGCTCCGCCATCGGGCTCGTGCCCGAGGACTCCTTCCTCTTCTCCGACACGGTCGGCGCCAACATCGCGTACGGCCATCCCGGCGCCACCCAGGAGGAGATCGAGACGGCCGCGCGCGCCGCCCAGGCCGACCGCTTCATCGCCGAGCTGCCCGAGGGCTACGACACCAAGGTCGGCGAGCAGGGCCTCACCCTCTCCGGCGGCCAGCGCCAGCGCATCGCCCTCGCCCGCGCCATCCTCACCGACCCCCGCCTCCTCGTCCTGGACGACGCCACCTCCGCCGTGGACGCCCGCGTCGAGCACGAGATCCACGAGGCGCTCCGGGGCGTCATGGCGGGCCGCACGACGCTCCTCATCGCGCACCGCCGCTCCACCCTCGGCCTCGCCGACCGCATCGCCGTCCTCGACGACGGCCGCCTCGCCGACCTCGGCACCCACGAGGAGCTGCAGGAGCGCTCCGCCCTCTACCGGCGCCTGCTCACCGACCCGGACGAGCTCGGCGGGGTCTCGCCGGGGCGGGCCGTGCCCGTCGAGGTGCCCGAGGACACGACCGTACGAGAAGAGCTCGACGCCGAGTTCGACGCCGAGCGCGGCATCACGCCCGCCCTGTGGACCGGCGACCGCGAGCCGAAGGACACCGCGCTGTCCGGGATGCCGTCGACGCCCGAACTCCTCGCCCAGGTCGACGCGTTGCCTCCGGCCACCGACACCCCCGACATCGACGAGGCGCGTGCCGTCACGCCCGAGGAGTCGTACGGGCTGCGCAGGCTCCTCGCCGGATTCGGCAAGCCGCTTCTCTTCGCGCTGCTCCTGGTCGCCGTGGACGCGGGCATGGGCCTGCTGCTCCCCGTCCTGATCCGGCACGGCATCGACGACGGCGTCAACCGCCTCGCGATGGGCGCCGTCTGGACCGCCGCCGGGCTCGCGCTCGCCGCCGTCGTGGTGCAGTGGGCGGCGCAGACCGGTGAGACGCGGATGACCGGACGTACGGGGGAGAGGGTCCTCTACTCACTCCGCCTCAAGATCTTCGCGCAGCTCCAGCGACTCGGACTCGACTACTACGAGCGGGAGTTGACCGGGCGCATCATGACCCGGATGACGACCGACGTGGACGCCCTGTCCACCTTCCTGCAGACCGGGCTCGTCACCGCCTTCGTCTCCGTCGTCACCTTCCTCGGCATCATGGGCGCGCTGCTGGTGCTCGACGTGCAGCTGGCCCTCGTGGTCTTCGCGACGCTGCCGCTGCTCGTCATCGGCACGTACTTCTTCCGCAAGGCCAGCGTGAAGGCGTACGAGCTGGCGCGCGAGCGGGTGTCGGTGGTCAACGCCGACCTCCAGGAGTCCGTCGCGGGCCTCAGGATCCTGCAGGCGTTCGGGCGGGAGCGCGCGGGCGGCGAGCGGTTCGCCGCGAACAGCCACAGCTACCGGCAGGCCCGCATCCGCGGCCAGTGGCTGATCTCCGTGTACTTCCCGTTCGTGCAGCTCCTGTCGTCGGTCGCCGTCGTCGCGGTGCTCGTCGTGGGCGCGAACCGGGTGGAGGCGGGCACCCTGACGACCGGTGCCCTGGTCGCCTACCTCCTCTACATCGACCTGTTCTTCGCCCCCGTCCAGCAGCTGTCCCAGGTCTTCGACGGCTACCAGCAGGCCACGGTCTCCCTCGGCCGCATCCAGGAGCTGCTGCGCGAGCCCGCGTCCACGAAGTCCGCCGACGCCCCGCGCGACGTCCTGTCGCTGCGCGGCGAGATCGCCTTCGAGGACGTCGGCTTCGCCTACAACGCCGCGGACGGCGAGGGCGCGCCGGAGGAGGCGCTGAGCGACGTGCGCCTGCACATACCCGCCGGCCAGACCGTCGCCTTCGTCGGCGAGACGGGCGCGGGCAAGTCGACCCTCGTCAAGCTCGTCGCCCGCTTCTACGACCCGACGGACGGCCGCGTCACCGTGGACGGCGCCGATCTGCGCGAGCTGGACATGACCTCGTACCGGCACCGCCTCGGCGTCGTGCCGCAGGAGGCGTACCTCTTCGCGGGCACCGTGCGCGACGCGATCGCCTACGGCCGCCCCGACGCCACCGACGCCCAGGTGGAGGCGGCGGCCCGCGCGGTCGGCGCGCACGAGATGATCGCCACCCTCGACGGCGGCTACCTCCACGAGGTCGCCGAGCGCGGCCGCAACCTCTCCGCCGGACAGCGGCAGTTGATCGCCCTGGCCCGCGCGGAGCTCGTCGACCCGGACATCCTCCTGCTCGACGAGGCCACCGCCGCCCTGGACCTCGCGACCGAGGCCCAGGTCAACCACGCCACGGACCGCATCGCGGGCCGCCGCACCACGCTCGTGGTCGCCCACCGCCTGACCACGGCCGCCCGCGCGGACCGCGTGGTCGTGATGGACCACGGCCGGGTCGCGGAGGACGGCACGCACGAGGAACTCGTGACGCGCGGGGGCCGGTACGCGGAGCTGTGGCGGACGTTCGTCGGGGAATCCCCGGACGGGGCCGAGGCCCCGGCGGGGGTCAGTACTTCGCGGTGATGTCGGAGATCTTCCGCGTCTCCAGGTCCGAACGGACGCTCAGATACGTGTACGTGACGTGCTTGCCGGTGCCCCAGGTGAGCCGGACCGTCGAGTAGGTGTGCCCCATGGCGTTGTCGCCCGGGGTCACCTTCCAGGCGCTCGGCACGTTCTGGGCGCGCAGCACGCCGTCCGCGTCGTGCCGCTTCTCCCAGGTGAGCAGCCGGGCCCGCAGGTCCTTGGTCAGGTAGAAGTTCCGCGCCTGCGCGGCCAGGGCGTTGCTGCCCGGGTCGTTGGCCACGTCGATGTACGCGCCGTAGAAGTGGGCGACCCGGTCGTAGGCGGGTCCGGGGCTGCCGCTGCGGGCGGGGTGCCCGGCGGGCCCGGCCTCGGCGGACACGGGGGAGGCGGGGGAGGAGGTGGAGGAGGTGGAGGTGTGGGTGTACGCGGCGGACGGGACCGCCGCTCCGGCGACGAGCAGCGCGGCGGAGGCCAGAACGGTCTTGCCGCGCCACGGCGTACGGGTCAAACGAGTCATCAGAGACCCCTTTCACGCTCTGCCCTGTTGGACATCGGGTGTGCACGGGAGGTTGCCCCCAAACACGGCAAAAAGTACGAGAGATTCCGCAACCGCCTGCCTGCGGCCGTGCGTCGGTACCTCAGTACGCTGATGCCGTTGTGGTGGGAGGGGAAGTCGTGAGAGGTGCTGGCAGCCGTGGCCGACGTGGTCGACGTGGCCGGATATGGTGCCGCTTCGCGGGGCCGCTCGCCGTCCTGACCGCCGCCGCGCTCCTCGTGCTCACCGGCCCCGCCGCGGGCACGGCGGGCGCCGCCGTCGCCGCGGACTGCGCCGGCCGCAAGGTGCACACCTTCGCGTTCAGCACCGGCAAGCTCGTCGTCTACAAGGACGACCGCTATGTGTGCGCCGTGACCTACACGAAGCGCCCCGGCGTGCGCCGGACCATGTCCGTCAGCATCCAGGTGCGCGGCAGCCGCCCGGCCCGCGACAAGGGCCGCTATACGCACCACGCGGGCCCGGTGAAGGTGTACGTGGGACACCGCTGCGTGTGGGTGCGCGGGAAGGTCGGCGGGAGCGGGGTCAGCAAGGGCTGGATCCTCTGCTGAGGAGCACGGTGCCGGATCTCCTGCCGAGGAGAGCGGCGATCTTCTGAGGGCGCGCGGGCCTGGCGCCAATTGCCCCTGGTGTGACACCGGTTGGCTCGGTTAGGTTCCGGTCACCGCTGTGTCAAAGGGAGGGTGCATGCGCAAGGCGCTCAGATGGCTCCTGTCGCTCGTGGTGTTCATAGGCACCGTGAGCCTGACCGGAGCGACCGCCGGTGCGGCCACAGCCGCGCCCGCGGAGCCAGACATCAAGGACAGACTGCTCGCGATACCGGGCATGAGCCTGATCGAAGAGAAACCGTACGAGGGCTACCGCTACTTCGTCCTCAACTACGTCCAGCCGATCGACCACCGGCACCCCTCCAAGGGGACCTTCAAGCAGCGCCTGACGGTGCTGCACAAGGACACCAACCGGCCCACGGTCTTCTCCACCTCCGGCTACGGCCTCTCCACCACGCCGAGCCGCGCGGAGCCGACCCGCATCGTCGACGGCAACCAAGTCTCCACGGAGTACCGCTTCTTCAAGCCGTCCCGGCCCGAACCGGCCGACTGGTCCAAGCTCGACATCTGGCAGGCCGCCAGCGACCAGCACCGCATCTTCGAGGCCCTCAAGCCCCTCTACGACAAGAAGTGGCTGACCACCGGCGCCTCCAAGGGCGGCATGACCGCCACGTACTTCGAGCGCTTCTACCCGCGCGACATGGACGGCGTCGTCGCGTACGTCGCGCCCAACGACGTGAACAACAAGGAGGACTCGGCGTACGACGACTTCTTCAAGACGGTCGGCACCAAGGAGTGCCGCACCAAGCTGGAGGCCGTGCAGCGCGAGGCGCTGGTGCGCCGCGAACCGCTGTCGAAGAAGCTCGCCGCGTACGCGGAGGAGAACAAGTACACCTTCAAGACGATAGGCACCCTCGACAAGGCGTTTGAGGCCGTCGTCCTGGACCTGGTGTGGGGCTTCTGGCAGTACCAGCCGGCGGCGACCGCGTGCGCGAAGGTGCCGGACGCGAAGACGGTCACCGACCAGGCCCTCTTCGACTACGTCGAGAACGTCGGCGGCTGGTCCTCCTACACCGACCAGGGCCTCGACCCGTACACCCCGTACTACTACCAGGCGGGCACGCAGCTGGGCGCGCCCACCATCACGCAGCCCTGGCTGGGCGACCTCTCGCGCTACGGCTACCAGCCGCCGCGGAACTTCGTGCCCCGTGACATCCCCATGAAGTTCCAGAAGGGCGCGATGAAGGACGTGGACCGCTGGGTCCACAAGAACGCGCACCAGATGCTGTACGTGTACGGGGCCGACGACCCGTGGGGCGCGGAGCCGTTCCGCCCCGCGCAGGGCGAGAAGCACGACTCGTACGTCTTCACGGCGCCGAACGCGAATCACGGGGCGAAGGTGGAGGGTCTCGTGGCCGCCGACAAGGCGAAGGCCACGGAGCGGATTCTCGCGTGGGCGGGGCTCTCCAAGTCCTCGGCCAAGGCCCCGTACGACGCGAAGCTGGACCGGCCTGCCAAGCAGGGTGAGTTGACCTTGCGTCCGTAGTTTTTCTTTTTCCCCAGTCCCGCCCCTTCCCGAAACGGCGACTCCGTCGCCCTGGGGCGCCCGTCCTGGGGCTTTGCCCCTAGACCCCCCTTTTCGGCCTGGACGGCCTCGTCCTCAATCGCCGGACGGGCTATCTGTAGCCTGTCCGGCGCTTGAGGACGAGCCGCGTCAGCGGCGATATCGGGGAAGCTTCACACTCTGACCGCGCACCCCACCGGCCGTTCCCCTCCCAGGGAAACGTAAAGCGCCGTGTCCGCAGGGCACTTGGACCGGTCCGAGACCGCCACCCGCACCCGGTACTGCGGCTTGCGGTTCCCCGCCCCCGAGCACGCCGTCTCCCGCACTTCCCCCCGCCCCACCCCGTACACACAGTCCCCCACCACGGTCCGGGGCCCACCCCCGCCCCCGGGGTCCCCGGGATGCGGGGCCTCCAGGTTCCGCATGCACGCGTACCCCTGCGGAACCTCCCCGTCCCCGTCCTCGTCGACCGCGGGCCGGTTCTCGCTGATGTGCAGGACGAAGTCCGTCCGCGCCGGACACAGTGGCCCCTCCGAGACCTTGCCGTCGTGGCGCGCGACGACCCGCGCCGCCGCCCGCTCGCTCCCGCACGACACCTCGGTGAAGGTGCGCTGCCCCCGCGAGCTGCACGCGCCGACCCCGAGGAACACCGCCCCGCCCCCGGCCGTCGCCGACCCGTTCGCGGTCGGGCGTCCGCCGCGCCCGCCGTCGTCGAGGCTCCCGTCCGACGACGAGCCCGAACCGCCGTTCCGCTGACACCCGGTGAGCGCCGCGGTGACCGCGAGCAGCACCGCGGCGCACATCACCCCCGTCGTCCCCATGGACCTGGCAAGCATGGCAAACCCCCCGATATCCGCACCCAGCGTGGCCCGCGCGGGCGGGCGCACGCCAGGTGCGCGGGGTGCTTTGGTCCCTTTGGGGGTGGTGCGCCGGGCGCGGTGCGTATGCCGCGTACGTCACTCCGCGGCGAGACCCTGCGAGGTCTCGTACGAAAGCCCGTACCCCACCGGATACAGCACCCGCTCCGGGTCGTCCGCGCGCGGCACCGCCACCGGCAGCCGTCCCCGGGGACCGGCCCGGCCCGCCAACACCCTTGCCGCCGCCCGCACTTCGACGTCCGTCCAGCCGTACGAGGCGAGCGAAGCAGCCACTCCCTCCGGCAGGAACGCCACGTCGTAAGGGTTCCGGACGGCGAGCGTGACGACGGGGACGCCGGTCGCCACCAGGGCCGACACCAGCGCGCCCTGTGCGTCGCCGCCCGCCAGGTTGTACGTGGTCACGACCACCACGTTCCGTCCCCGCGCCGCCGCCACCGCCTCGGTGACCTTCGCTTCCTTGGGTGCCGTTCCCGTTGACAACACCGTTGCCGTGAAGCCCAGTCGGGTCAGTTCGGCGCCCAGCACCGCCGTGGGCGGGCCCGTCGTCCCGGAGGGGGAGGAGGGGTCCGCGCCCACCACCAGGACGTCGCCGTGGGTGGTGGGGGAGAGGGGCAGCAGGGGGCCCTCGTTGCGCAGCAGCGTCGTCGTGCGCTCCGCGATGCGGTCGGCCGCCGCGAGGTGGGCGCGGGTGCCGACGACGCGGTCCACGCGGCGCTGCCCGTAGGCGTAGGGGTCGTCGAAGAGGCCCCGCTTCCGCTTCAGGCGCAGGATGCGCAGGAGCGACGCGTCGAGGCGCTCCTCCGTCAACTCGCCGTCCTGGACGGCCCGCAGCACCCCCGTCCAGGCGATCTCCGGCTTCGGCGGGTTGAGGAGCTGATCGACGCCCGCCTTCAGGGCGAGCACGGGCACCCGGTCGTCGCCGTACTTGGTGCGGACGCCCTGCATGCCGAGGGAGTCGGTCACCACGACGCCGTCGTAGCCGAGCTCCTCGCGCAGGATGCCGGTCACGATGGGGCGCGAGAGGGTGGCCGGGTCCTCGGCCGGGTCGAGGGCGGGCACCACGATGTGCGCGGTCATGACCGAGTCGATGCCGGCGGCTACGGCCGCGCGGAACGGCGGCGCGTCCAGCTCCTGCCACTGCTCGCGGGTGTGGTGGATGTAAGGCAGGGCGGTGTGGCTGTCGGTCCTCGTGTCGCCGTGCCCCGGGAAGTGCTTGGCCGTGGCGGCCACCTCGGCGTCCCGCTCGTACCCCTTGACCTGCGCGGTGAGGAGGGCGGCGACCGCGTCCGGGGCGGCGCCGAAGGAGCGGACGCCGATGACGGGGTTGGCCGGGTTCACGTTCACGTCGGCGAGCGGTGCGTAGTTCTGGCGCACGCCGAGGGCGCGCAGCTCGGTGCCCGCGATCCGGGCGGCCTCGCGGGCGTCGGAGCGGGACCCGGAGGCGCCGAGCGCCATCGCGCCGGGCAGCAGCGTCGCGGGCGCGCCGATGCGGGCGACGGCGCCGTGCTCCTGGTCGACGGAGAGGAGGAGAGGGATGCGCGGGTCGTGGGCGAGGGCCGCCGCCTGGATGCCGTTGGAGAGGGCGGCGATCTGGTGCGGCGTGCGGGTGTTGTGGGCCCAGCCGAAGTAGATGATGCCGCCGGGGCGGTACTTGGCGACGAGCTCGACGGCGTTGCGCACGCCGAGCTCCTTCAGGTTGGCGTCGGCGTCGGCCGCGTCCGGGGCGTCGGCGGAGTGCCCGTACACATGGAGGACGAAGAGCTGGCCGACCTTCTCCTCCAGGGTCATGCGGCCGATGAGCTCGCGCAGACGGCCGTCGTCGGACGCGGGTGCAGGTGCGGCTTCGGCATCGGACATGCCTCGGAGCTTAGGCGAACGAGCGTGCGGGGGAAGGGTGCGGGAAGGGCTGGGGAAGGGCCGGCGAAGGGCCGGGGAAGGGGCCGTCACCGGCACTGTGTGGAGGGGGCGCACCGGTGACGGCGTGCTGCCGGCCGCAGGCGGCGGAGAGGGTGGTCAGCGTTCGCAGCCAGCAGCGATGCCGACACCGCCACGCGGAGACTCTCCGGCAGCATGCTGCTTGGACGGACGGCCCGTCGCGAGGGTTCCCGGGGAACGGGCAATTCACGGAAGTTGGTACGGCCGGGATGAGTGGGGCCGCGTGGGACACGGGGCGCGGTCACGCGTCGGCCACCGGCCAGTGCGCCCGCAGCACCCGTACCGTCTCGGCGATCGCGGGCCGCCGCGCCGCCCCCGTGCGCCACAGCGCGTACAGCCTGCGCACCGGCAGCGGGTCGAGCCGCACCGTCACCGCGCCCTGAGGCAGCGGACCGCGGCCGAGGCGCGGGATGAGCGCGATGCCGAGGCCCGCCGCGGCGAGCGCGACCAGCGTCGGGTTCTCCTCGGCCTGGTGGGCGATGTCCGGCTCGCAGCCCGCCTCGCGGAGCGTCCTGATCAGCCACTCGTGGCAGACCAGGCCCGGCGGCTGGGTGATCCAGCGCTCGCCCTTCAGCTCCTCGCGGCGCACCGAGGCGCGCCCCGCGAGCCGGTGCCCCGCCGGGACGACGAGGTCGCAGAGGTCGTCGCCGATGACCGCCTGGTCCACGCCGGGCGGGGTGGGCAGCGGGGCGATGTCCCAGTCGTGCACGACCGCGAGGTCGACGGCGCCCTTGGCGACCAGGTCGATGGAGAGGTGCGGGTCCACCTCCGACATACGGGCGTCGAGCTGGGGGTGGTCCCGGGCGAGCTCGGCGAGCACCTGGGGCAGCAGCCCGCGCGCGGCCGAGGCGAACGCCGCGACGGTGAGCCGTCCCGCGGGCACCCCGCGCCGCTCCTCCAGCTCGGTCTCGGCGCGCTCCACGATCGCCATCAACTCCCGTGCCGTCTCGGCGAGATGGAGCGCCTCCTCGGTGAGCGCGACCCCGCGGCCGCGCCGCTCGAGCAACGTGGTGCGGGTCTCCCGCTCCAGCTTGGCTATCTGCTGCGAGACCGCGGACGGGGTGTAGCCGAGCGCGGTGGCGGCGGCGCCCACGGTGCCGTGCACGGAGACGGCGTGCAGGGCGCGCAGCCGGGCGAGATCAAGCACATCGACTCCTCATGGACGAACCCCCGTACATGAACCCCCGTACATGAACCCCCCATTCATTAGCGTTGCTTCATCCAATCATGCAGAGATCCGCGCTGGTCCTACATGGTCGCGGCGGGTGATCCTCGACGCATGCGACCTGCTCACATCTGCCTGGCCGTGCTCGTCACCGCGGTCTGGGGCGTCAATTTCGTCGTCATCGAGGTGGGCCTCGGCCACTTCCCGCCCCTCCTCTTCTCCGCGCTGCGCTTCCTCGTCGCGGCGCTGCCCGCGGTGTTCTTCGTGGGCCGCCCGAAGGTCGCGTGGAAGTGGATCGTCGGTGTGGGCCTGGTTCTCGGCGTCGCCAAGTTCGGGCTGCTGTTCATCGGCATGGACGCGGGGATGCCCGCCGGGCTCTCCTCGCTCGTGCTGCAGATCCAGGCGGTCTTCACGGCCCTCTTCGCCTTCGTGGCGCTCGGTGAACGGCCGGGCGGAATACGGGCGTCGGGCATGGTGATCGCCCTCTCCGGGATCGCCGTCGCGGCCGTCGACGAGGGGGAGACGGGCCCGCTCGGCGCCTTCGCGCTGCTGATCGGCGCCGCCGCCTGCTGGGGCGTCTCGAACGTCCTCACCCGCAAGGCCGCCCCGCCCGACGCCCTCAACTTCATGGTGTGGGTCAGCACCGTCCCGGTCCTGCCGCTGCTCGCCCTCTCGCTCCTCTTCGAGGGCCCGTCCGAGGACCTCGCGGCCCTGCGCTCCCTGGACTGGCAGGGCGCCGGGATCATCGTCTACGTCGCGTGGATCACCACGGTCTTCGGCTTCGGCGCCTGGGGCTATCTGCTGCGCCGCCACCCCGCGTCGACGGTCGCGCCGTTCTCGCTGCTCGTCCCCGTCGTCGGGATGTCCTCGTCGGCGCTGTTCCTGGGGGAGTCCGTGACCGGGCTGCGGTGGTGTGCGGGGGCGCTGCTGGTGGCGGGGGTGGCACTGACGTCGCTGGGCCCCGCGTCGCGTACGGGTTCCGGATCATCCGGTACGGGTTCCGGTGGGGTCAGCCCTGTGGCTGTGTCCGCCGCCCGTCCGTCGCGAGCAGCCGCGCCAGGTACTCCCGCCCGGCGCTGAGGAGTTGGGGCAGCGGCGCCGCGTCCTCGTACCACCGCTTCTCGTACTCCCAGCACAGCCACCCGTCCCAGCCCTCGCGCCGCAGCAGCCCCACGCACTCCGCGAGCGGCAGGACGCCCGTGCCGAGCGCGAGGGGCGTGGTGTCGTCGGCGGACGCGATGTCCTTGACCTGGACGTAGCCGAGCTGCGGGGCGAGCGCCGCGTACGAGGCGGCGACGCGCTCGCCGCCCAGCCAGGTGTGCATCACGTCCCACAGGGCGCCGACCTGGCGGTGCCCGACCGTGCCGATGACGCGGGCGGCGGCGGCTCCGGTGCGGTGCGAGTCATGGGTCTCCAGGAGGATGCGGACCCCGGCGTCGGCGGCGAACTCGGCTGCGGTGCCGAGGCGTCGGGCCGCCGTCGCGTCGGCCTCCTCGGGGCTCTGCTCGGTGCCGCCGCCGGGGAAGACCCGGACGAAGGGTGCGCCCACGTCACGGGCGAGGTCGACCAGTGCCCGCACCTCCGCGAGCACGGGCTCGTCGTCCCCGGGCTCGGCCATGCGCGGGTACCCCGCGAGACCGAGGATCCGCACGCCGCTCTCCTTGAACGAGGCGGCCACGTCGGCCCGTTGGACCAGGTCGATGCCGGGGTGCACGGGTTCCTCGGGGTGGGCGCGGAGCTCCACCCCGTCGTAGCCGTGCTCGGTGGCGAGGCGCAGCACGTCGGGGAGGGGGAGGCCGGGGACACCGAGGGTGGAGAAGGCGAGCTTCATGGCGGGGACACTATCCGCCGTGCGAACAGGGTCAACCCCGCGTTGCCGAGCCCCCGTTGCCGGGCGCTTTCGCACCGGGCCCGCTCTTACGCGGGCGCGGCATGCAGCCCGAGCCGCCAGTCCTGCCCCACGAGGTCGACCCCGAAGGACCGGTGCGGCTTCTCCGCGGCCAGCACGAAGCCGTGCCGCTGATAGAGGACCCGGGCCGCTTCGAGCACGTCATTGGTCCACAGCACGAGCTCGCGGTAGCCCACTCCGCGCGCGAACTCCACACAGCAGCCGATGAGTTGGTCCCCGACGCCCAGGCCCCGGGCGTCCGGCTCCACGAGCAGCAGCCGCAGCCGGGCGGTGCCCGGGGCCTCGTCGCGCACGCACATCACGCACCCCACGGGCCGCCCGTCGAGCTCGGCGATCCACACCCGCTCCAGGTGCGGGTCGTGGTCCTCGGCGAAGTCGGCGACGATCCGCGCGACGAGGCCCTCGTAGTCGGTGTTCCACCCGAACTCGGCCGCGTACACAGCGGCGTTGCGCTCCACGATCCACCCGAGATCCCCGGCGCCGGGCTCGCGCAGCACCACGTCCTCGGCCCGCCGGGCTCTCTCCCGGGAGCCGCTCAGGATCTCCCGCACGGTCCCGAGGGCCGCCGCGAGCCGCACCCGGTCCCCGGCGGACACCCCGGACAGCAGCGCCCCCACGGCCTCGCGCGAGCGCTCGTCCAGCAGATCGGCGGCGGAGCGCCCGCGTGCGGTGAGGGTGATGCGCTGTCGCCGCGAGTCCCGCGCGGAGGGCCCGCGCTCGACCAGCCCGTCCCGCTCGAACTTGGCGAGCAGACGGCTCAAGTACCCGGCGTCGAGGGACAGTTCGCCCCGCAGGTCGGCGGCGTCGGTCCGCGGGCTGTGCGCCAGCTCGTACAGCACGCGGGACTCGGTGAGGGTGTACGGGACGTAGAGGTGGCGGCTGTAGTCGAGGGCGCCGATGAGGTTCGTGTAGAACCGGTTGAAGGCGCGCAGCTCCTGCACGGGCGCGAGCGCGGCAGCGGCCACGCTCTCGGACTTCCTGATCACCATGGCGGATCACCCCGAGGTTCCTTTGACTTAGTCAACGGTACGGCGGGGTGAGGGAGAGGGGAACCCTCCCGGTTCAGCCGAGCTCGCCCATCTTGGGGAAGCCATCGGTCCGGATGGTGATGTCCCGCCCCTCCAGGGGCAGGACGAGGTCCTGCCCGAACGGGACCTGCGCCTCGTCCTCGTATGTTCCGGTCCTGGTCGGGCGGCGGTAGAGAGTGCAGACGCCGTTCTCGGGGTCGATCACGACGTACAGGGGGATGCCGCACTCGGCGTACAGGTGGAACTTCTTCGTGAAGTCGTTGTCGCGGCTGCTCTCCGGCACGATCTCAAGGACCGCTTCGAGGCTGTGCCACTCGAAGCGGTCGCGGCTGTTGCGCTCGGCTCCCGGCGCGACGATCGCCAGGTCGGGTGCGTAGCCGTACTGGCTGGACGGGAAGTCGATCATGACGTCCGAGAGGATGTCGTCGTGAGCGGCGAGCTGCTGCTCGATCTGAGGAGCCGCTTTGAGGATGACTTTCCACTGGTACTCGCCCTGAGGCGTCATGATGATCTTCCCCTCCGTGATCTCGACGCGGTAGCCGCGGGGAAGATTGACGCCGTCCAGTACGTCCCAGGCGCTGGGTGCATCCATGACCATGACTGACATATGAGCCTCCCTTTCCCAGTCATGTCAACGACATCAAGGGCTCACCGGCACGGCGCCCCCGTCGACCCCCGCACCATCAGCTCCCCGTGCACCGTCGCCACACCCCCGGGCGGCGCCGTCTCCCGCCCCATCGCGATGCGGCCCGCCCGCGCCCCCGCCTCGTACAGGGGCAGGCGCACCGTCGTCAGCGCGGGGACCGCGTCGACGCTGAAGGGGAGGTCGTCGAAGCCCGCCACCGAGACGTCCTCGGGGATGCGCAGGCCGCGGTCGCGCAGGGCGGCACAGGCGCCCAGGGCCACCGTGTCGTTCGCGGCCACGACAGCCGTCAACTCCGGCTCGCGGCGCAGCAGTTCGGCCGTCGCGTCGTAGCCGGAGCGACGGTCGTACGGGCCGTGCAGGGTACGGGCCGGGTCGTCGGGGACGCCGTGCGCGGCGAGCGCCTCGCGGTGGCCCTCCAGGCGGTGGCGGGTCGTGGTGCGCTCCTCGGGGCCCGCGATGTAGCCGATGCGGCGGTGGCCGAGCGAGAGCAGATGCTCCGTCAGGTGCCGTCCGCCGCCGCGGTTGTCGAAGGCGAGCGCCACCGCCTCGGTGTCCGCGGACGGCGACGGCGGCCGGCCGCACAGCACCACCCGCGCCCCCGCCTCCGCGAGCCGCCGCAGCTTCCCCGCGATCGCCTCCGCGTGCTCCGTGTCCTCGATCGCCCCGCCGGTGAGGATGACGGCGGCGGCGCGTTGGCGCTGGAGGAGCGTCAGATAGGTGAGTTCGCGCTCCGGAGAGCCGCCCGTATTGCACACGACCGCCATCCGCTCCCCGCCCGCACGCCCCCCGGGCCCGACGATCTCCGACTGGACCGCGCTCGCCATGATCCCGAAGAAGGGGTCGGCGATGTCGTTGACCAGGATGCCGACCAGGTCGGAGGTGGCGGCGGCGAGCGCGCTCGCCGGGCCGTTCAGGACGTAGTCCAGCTCGTCCACCGCGCGCAGCACCCGCTCGCGGGTGGCGGCGGCGACGGGGTAATTCCCGTTCAGGACGCGGGAGACGGTGGCGGGGGAGACCTGGGCGCGGGCCGCCACGTCCGCCAGGGTCACGGTCATCTGGTCATCCTCCGTCTTGTCCGGGCCTTGGAGGCAGGCTAACTTTCTCTCGTGTAGAAAGCGCTTGCTATCTCGCTCGACCATCAGCTCGCTATTCGCTCTGCGGAGGGACGGACTCGACGTGACACGCAAGACGGTGCGCATCGCCATGAACGGCGTGACGGGACGGATGGGCCACCGGCAGCACCTGGTCCGCTCGATCCTCGCCCTGCGCGAGGAGGGCGGCCTCGACCTGGGCGACGGCGAGGTCCTGTGGCCCGAGCCGGTCCTCGTGGGCCGCCGCGAACACGCCCTGCGCGCCCTCGCCGCCGAGCACGGCCTGGAGCACTTCACCACCGACCTGGACGCGGTCCTCGCCGACCCCGCCGTGGACATCTACTTCGACGCCCAGGTCACCGCCGCCCGCGAGACCGCCCTCAAGCGGGCCATCGCCGCGGGCAAGCACATCTACACCGAGAAGCCCACCGCCACCGGCCTCGACGGCGCCCTGGAGCTCGCCCGCCTCGCGCACCACGCGGGCATCAAGCACGGCGTCGTCCAGGACAAGCTCTTTCTGCCGGGCCTGCTCAAGCTGAAGCGGCTCGTCGACGGCGGCTTCTTCGGGCGGATCCTGTCCGTGCGGGGCGAGTTCGGCTACTGGGTCTTCGAGGGCGACTGGCAGAGCGCCCAGCGCCCCTCCTGGAACTACCGCACCGA
This sequence comes from Streptomyces sp. NPDC059009, assembly GCF_042740175.1. Taxonomy (NCBI): domain Bacteria; kingdom Bacillati; phylum Actinomycetota; class Actinomycetes; order Kitasatosporales; family Streptomycetaceae; genus Streptomyces; species Streptomyces sp. NPDC059009. The sequence continues at coordinate 119,010 of NZ_JBHYJB010000006.1, forward strand.
GGACGGCGGCGGCATCGTCACCGACATGTTCCCGCACTGGGAGTACGTCCTGCACGAGCTGTTCGGCCGCGTGCGCACCGTCCAGGCGCTCACCGCCACCCACATTCCGCAGCGCTGGGACGAGAACGGCAAGCCGTACGACGCCACCGCCGACGACGCCGCGTACGGCCTCTTCGAGCTGGAGGGCGGCGCCGTCGCACAGATCAACTCCTCCTGGGCGGTGCGCGTCAACCGCGACGAACTCGTCGAGTTCCAGGTCGACGGGACGGCGGGCTCGGCCGTCGCGGGCCTGCGCAACTGCCGCATCCAGCACCGCGGTTCGACCCCGAAGCCGGTCTGGAACCCGGACCTGCCCGCCACCCACTCCTTCCGCGACCAGTGGCAGGAGGTCCCCGACAACGGACCGGACGCCTCCGGCGGCTTCGGCAACGGCTTCAAGACCCAGTGGGAGCTCTTCCTCAAGCACGTGTACGCGGACGCGCCCTACCGCTGGGACCTCCTGGCAGGCGCCCGCGGCGTCCAGCTCGCCGAACTCGGCCTGCGCTCGGCGGCGCAGGGCCGCCGCCTCGACGTACCGGAGATCACCCTGTGACCCCCGCACCCGCGGACGGACCCCCCACGTCCCCCTCGTCCCCCTCGTCCCCCTCGGCCCCTACTTCCCCCTTGGTCTCCCGGACCGTCTTCTCGGCGGCCCACGTCGTCGCCGACCCGCACGCCGACGTCTCCCCGGACTCCCCTGCGGCCATCGACTGGGACGCGACGCTCGCCTTCCGCCGCCACCTCTGGTCGCACGGGCTCGGGGTCGCCGAGGCCATGGACACCGCGCAGCGCGGCATGGGCCTCGACTGGACGGCCGCGGCCGAGCTGATCCGCCGCTCCGCCGCCGAGGCGCGCGCGGTCGGCGGCCGCGTCGCGTGCGGCGTCGGCACCGACCAACTCCCCGTCCCGGCCCGCCTGGCGGACGTCAGGGCGGCCTACGAGGAACAGCTCGAACTCGTCGAGGGCGAGGGCGCCCAGGCGATCCTGATGGCCTCACGCGCACTGGCGAAGGCCGCGCGCGGCCCCGAGGACTACATCGAGACGTACGGATGGCTGCTCCGCCAGTCATCCGAACCGGTCATCCTCCACTGGCTCGGCCCGATGTTCGACCCGGCGCTCACCGGCTACTGGGGGAGCCCGGACCTCGACGCCGCGACCGAGACCTTCCTGGAGGTCGTCGCGGCCCACCCTGACAAGGTGGACGGCGTCAAGATCTCCCTCCTGGACGCGGACCGCGAGATCGCCCTGCGCCGCCGCCTCCCCAAGGGCGTGCGCTGCTACACGGGAGACGACTTCCACTACCCCGAGCTGATCGCGGGCGACGCCCACGGCTTCAGCCACGCGCTCCTGGGCATCTTCGACCCGCTGGGGCCCCTGGCGGCGCGAGCGGTCCGGTCCCTGGACACAGGAGACGTGACGAGGTTCCGCGAACTCCTCGACCCCACCGTCGAGTTGTCCCGCCACCTCTTCCAGCCGCCGACCCGCTTCTACAAGACGGGCGTCGTCTTCCTCGCCTGGCTCGCGGGCCATCAGTCGCACTTCACGATGGTGGGCGGCCTCCAGTCGGCCCGTTCGCTGCCCCATCTGCGGCGCGCCTACGAACTCGCCCGCGACCTGGACCTGTTCGATGAACCGGAGCGTGCGGCGACCCGCATGAAGACGTTCAACCAGGTGTACGGAGCGGACCAGGTGTACGGAGCGGACCGGGTGTACGGAGCGGACCAGTGACAGCGACACCTACAACGACGGCGACGCCGACAGAGACCGTGCCGGCGCGCTTCAGCATCAACCAGGCGACGGTGAAGCAACTCGGCCTCCCCGAACTCGCCACGGCCTGCACGGACCTGGGCGTACGAAGGGTGGGCCTCTGGCGCGAACCGGTGCACGCGTACGGCCTGGCGGAGACGGCGCGGCTGATGCGCGACGCGGGCCTGACGGTCACCACCCTCTGCCGGGGCGGCTTCCTGACGGACATCGAGGCACGCGCGCGTGGGTGGGCCATCGACGACAACAAGGCGGCGATCGACGAGGCGGCCACGCTGGGCACGGACACCCTGGTCCTGGTCTCGGGCGGCCTCCCCAAGGGCAGCCGCGACCTGCACGGCGCCCGCGAACGCATCGCGGAGGCCCTCACGGAACTGGCCCCCTACGCCGCCGACCGCTCCGTCCGCCTGGCCATCGAGCCCCTGCACCCCATGTTCGCCTCGGACCGCTGCGTGGTGTCGACGCTGTCCCAGGCCCTGGACCTCGCGGAACGCTTCCCCGCCGACCAGGTCGGCGTCTGCGTGGACACGTACCACGTCTGGTGGGACGACACGGCCCCCGCGCACATCGCGCGCGCGGGAGCCACGGGCCGCCTCCACGCCTTCCAACTGGCCGACTGGATCACACCGTTGCCCCAGGGGGTCCTCAACGGCAGGGGCCAGCTGGGGGAGGGCGCGATCGACATGAGGGAGTGGCACGCCTACATGGAGGCGGCCGGGTACGCCGGCCCCATCGAGGTGGAGCTGTTCAACGAGGAGTTGTGGGCGGGGGACGGGCGGGAGCTGCTGGCGGAGACGGCGAAGAGGTTCCGCATCAGCCTGTCCGGCGGAGATCTCTGAGCCCGTCCGGCGTTTGAGGACAAGGCGCGTAGCGCCACCCCTTCCTCCTTCCCAGCCCGTCCGGCGTTTGAGGACGAGGCGCGTTCAGCGCCGATGGGGGCAAGGGGCGGAGCCCCGGAGCAGGGGCGCAGGGGGCGCAGCCCCCGCAAGGCCCACCCGCCCCGGGGGCCCGGGGGCCTGCCCCCGGTTTCGGGAAGGGGCGGGCCAGGGGCTACTTCTTCCCGCCCCCCAAGATGCCACCCAGCAGATCACCCAAGCCCCCAGAAGCCTGCGCCCCGCCCCCGCCCCCGGCCCCCGCCCCCGGCGCCTTCGCCCCACTGGCCCGCTTGGCCATCACCGCCAGCACGATGGGGATCAGCATCTCGATCCCCCGGCTGACCGTGGCCTCCGGAAGCCCCGTCTTCTTGGAGACGGCCGAGGCGACGGGCTTGCTCATCTTCGCGAGCATGCCCGACATCATCGTCCCGCCGAGAAGCCCACCCAGCCCGCCCCCGAGGGTGGCAACACCTTGGAGGGGCGCCGCACCGTCGGCGGGAGCCTCCGCGACCTCCGCGACGGCCTGCTTCACCTCGTCGGCGTCCTCGGGCGCCCCCGCCGCCTTGTCCTGGAGCCCGCCCGCGAGCGCGGACACGGTGTGGGAGACGAACTGCTGAGGACCGCCCGCCTCGGCGACGCCGGGCAGCTGCCCCAGCTCCTGGAGCTGGTCATCGCCGAGCTGGTCGAGCACGTCCTGCTCAAAGGAAGAAGCGTCATCACTCATGCCATAAACGCTACGTCTGACCCGATATGTCGGCACTCTGGGAAACTTTTCGGCGACTCCGTGCAACCCTTCGCGGCCGACGCGGGTCGTACTGGGCGTCGGTGTTTCCGGAGGGGGAGATCCGGGGGGATCTCGGGAGCCATCGACAGGGGAGGGAGACACCTGAGGGGCCCGGCCGATCGGCCGGGCCCCTCGAAACTGTCCGGTTATCCACAGCCCGGCCACGCTGTCGGCGCCCGGCGGTAACGTCGGATCATGGCGAGTTCAGGAGCGGTGCCGCCCCCGCGGCAGGCGGTCGTCGAGGGGGTCCTGGAGCGGATCACCTTCGCGAGCGAGGAGACCGGCTACACGGTCGCGCGCGTGGACACGGGCCGCGGCGCCGGCGACCTGCTCACGGTGGTCGGCTCGCTCCTCGGCGCCCAGGTCGGCGAGTCCCTGCGCATGGAGGGCCGCTGGGGCTCCCACCCGCAGTACGGGAAGCAGTTCACCGTCGAGAATTACACGACAGTGCTCCCCGCCACCGTCCAGGGCATCCGCCGCTACCTGGGCTCCGGCCTCATCAAGGGCATCGGCCCGGTCATGGCGGACCGCATCACCACACACTTCGGCGCCGACACCCTCGACATCATCGAGCAGGAGCCCAAGCGCCTCGTCGAGGTCCCCGGCCTCGGCCCCAAGCGCACGAAGATGATCGCCGCCGCCTGGGAGGAGCAGAAGGCCATCAAGGAGGTCATGGTCTTCCTCCAGGGAGTGGGCGTCTCCACCTCCATCGCCGTCCGCATCTACAAGAAGTACGGCGACGCGTCGATCTCGGTCGTGAAGAACCAGCCGTACCGCCTGGCCGCCGACGTCTGGGGCATCGGCTTCCTCACCGCCGACCGCATCGCCCAGTCCGTCGGCATCCCGCACGACAGCCCGGAGCGCGTCAAGGCCGGTCTGCAGTACGCCCTTTCGCAATCCACCGACCAGGGCAACTGCTTCCTGCCCGAGGAGCGCCTGATCGCGGACGCGGTGAAGCTCCTGCAGGTCGACACGGGCCTCGTCATCGACTGCCTCGCCGAGCTCGCGGCGCAGGAGGAGAGCGACGAAGAAGGCCCTGGCGTCGTCCGTGAATCGGTGCCAGGACCCGAGGGCGAGGGCGACGTCACCGCGATCTACCTGGTCCCCTTCCACCGCGCCGAGCTGTCCCTCTCCGCCCAGCTCAAGCGCCTGCTCACCACGGCGGACGACCGCATGCCCGCCTTCCAGGACGTCGCCTGGGACAAGGCCCTGGCCTGGCTCGCGGACCGCACGGGCGCGGAGCTCGCGCCCGAGCAGGAGGAGGCGGTCAAGCTCGCCCTGACCCGCAAGGTCGCCGTCCTCACCGGCGGCCCCGGCTGCGGCAAGTCCTTCACGGTCCGCTCCGTCGTCGAGCTGGCCCGCGCCAAGAAGGCCAAGGTTGTGCTCGCCGCGCCCACCGGAAGGGCCGCCAAGCGCCTGGCCGAGCTCACCGGCGCCGAGGCGTCCACGGTCCACCGCCTTCTGGAGCTGAAGCCCGGCGGGGACGCGGCGTACGACAAGGACCGCCCCCTGGACGCCGACCTGGTCGTGGTCGACGAGGCGTCCATGCTGGACCTGCTGCTCGCCAACAAGCTGGTGAAGGCCGTGCCGCCGGGCGCCCATCTGCTCTTCGTGGGCGATGTGGACCAGCTGCCGAGCGTCGGCGCGGGCGAGGTCCTGCGGGATCTGCTCAGCGAACGGAGCCCCGTCCCCGCCGTCCGCCTCACCCGCATCTTCCGCCAGGCCCAGCAGTCCGGCGTGGTCACCAACGCCCACCGGATCAACTCGGGTGTTCCGCCGCTGACTTCGGGCCTCAGCGACTTCTTCCTGTTCGTCGAGGAGGAGACGGAGGACGCGGGCCGGCTCACGGTGGACGTGGCGGCGCACCGCATCCCCGCCAAGTTCGGCCTGGACCCGCGCCGCGACATCCAGGTCCTGGCCCCCATGCACCGCGGCCCCGCGGGCGCGGGCAACCTCAACGGCCTGCTCCAGCAGGCCATCACCCCCGCCCGCCCCGACCTGGCGGAGAAGCGCTTCGGCGGCCGCGTCTTCCGCGTCGGCGACAAGGTCACCCAGATCCGCAACAACTATGAGAAGGGCCTGAACGGCGTGTTCAACGGCACGGTGGGTGTGGTCACCGCCCTGTCCGTCGACGACCAGCGCCTCACGGTCCTGACCGACGAGGACGAGGAGGTCCCGTACGACTTCGACGAACTGGACGAGCTGGCCCACGCGTACGCGGTGACGATCCACCGCTCGCAGGGCAGCGAGTACCCGGCGGTGGTGATCCCCGTCACCACCGGCGCCTGGATGATGCTCCAGCGGAATCTGCTCTATACCGCCGTGACCCGCGCCAAGAAGCTGGTCGTCCTGGTCGGTTCGCGCAAGGCTCTCGGACAAGCGGTGCGCACGGTCTCGGCGGGCAGGCGCTGTACGGCGCTGGACTTCCGCCTCTCGGGACGGAGGCCCGCCTGAAGGGGTCGAGGCGGCTCAACACCCGTATCCACTACGGGCAGGTCACGTTTGATCGATCAAATGAGTCGCAAAGGTCACAGACCACTTCCGGAACCACGGCATAGGCGGCAGGATGAGCAGGTTGGCGGCACTCAGTGCCGTCAATAGGCCCAATGGTCGACCCCGAGTGCACTCTCCAGGGCCAAATGGGGGATGGTAGAGACAGTCAGGGCACCTCGAAGAAGAGGCACAACGTCGGTGAGGGATGACGTGAGCGACAACTCTGTAGTACTGCGGTACGGCGATGGCGAGTACACCTACCCGGTGATCGAATCGACCGTCGGCGACAAGGGCTTCGACATCGGGAAGCTGCGCGCCCAGACCGGTCTGGTGACCCTGGACAGCGGCTATGGCAACACGGCCGCCTATAAATCCGCCATCACCTATCTCGACGGCGAGCAGGGCATCCTCCGGTACCGCGGCTACCCGATCGAGCAGCTGGCCGAGCGCTCCACCTTCACCGAGGTGGCGTACCTCCTGATCAACGGCGAGCTGCCGAAGGTCGACGAGCTGGCCACGTTCAAGAACGAGATCACGCAGCACACCCTGCTGCACGAGGACGTCAAGCGGTTCTACGACGGCTTCCCGCGCGACGCCCACCCGATGGCGATGCTGTCGTCCGTGGTCAGCGCGCTGTCGACGTTCTACCAGGACAGCCACAACCCGTTCGACGAGAAGCAGCGTCACCTCTCGACGATCCGCCTTCTCGCCAAGCTTCCGACGATCGCGGCCTACGCGTACAAGAAGTCGCAGGGCCACCCGGTCGTCTACCCGCGCAACGACCTCGGCTACGTCGAGAACTTCCTGCGCATGACCTTCTCGGTGCCCGCCGCCGAGTACGACCTGGACCCGGTCGTCGTCGCCGCGCTCGACAAGCTGCTGATCCTGCACGCGGACCACGAGCAGAACTGTTCGACGTCCACGGTCCGTCTGGTCGGCTCCTCGCAGGCCAACATGTTCGCGTCGATCTCCGCGGGCATCTCCGCCCTCTGGGGTCCGCTGCACGGCGGCGCCAACCAGTCGGTCCTGGAGATGCTGGAGGGCATCCAGGCATCCGGCGGCGACGTCGACACCTTCATCCGCAAGGTGAAGAACAAGGAAGACGGCGTGAAGCTCATGGGCTTCGGGCACCGGGTCTACAAGAACTTCGACCCGCGCGCGAAGATCATCAAGGCCGCCGCGCACGACGTCCTCTCCGCCCTCGGCAAGTCGGACGAGCTGCTCGACATCGCCCTGAAGCTGGAAGAGCACGCGCTGGCCGACGACTACTTCGTCGAGCGCAAGCTCTACCCGAACGTGGACTTCTACACGGGCCTGATCTACCGCGCCATGGGCTTCCCGACCGAGATGTTCACGGTCCTGTTCGCCCTCGGCCGCCTCCCGGGCTGGATCGCCCAGTGGCACGAGATGATCAAGGAGCCGGGCTCCCGCATCGGCCGCCCGCGCCAGATCTACACGGGTGAGGTTCTTCGGGATTTCGTGCCCGTGGAGGCTCGCTGACCAACGGCTGGGGGTCCGGGGGTCGTCCCCCGGGCTGGCACAGCACGGGGGAGGTCCTTCGGGACTTCGTCCCGGTCGAGGCCCGCTGAGCACGGTCCGCCAGACCAAGGCCCGCTGATTCAGCGGGCCTTGAACGGGTCCTGATACGGCGAAAAGCGCCCCGCCGCCGATCCCCCCACGGGTCGACGGTCGGGGCGCTTTCCTGTGTCCCGGTGCGGATTCCCCCCACGGGATCCGGCCGGGCGACTGTGGGCAGCGCGCCGCTGCGGTCTGCCGGGACGCGTACGTACGGGAGGGCCGCTCAAAGCTCCCCGGTGCACGTGCCCCGGCAACGCAATTCCAGAGCATCCCCCAAGACACTCTGTCCCCGATGCCCGAGACGTCCCCCAAGACGTCCTTGGCATCGCACTCTTAGACTCGCGAGCCCCCTCAATGGTTACGTTCGGAAGACTGTGATCTGCGTCTCTTGCATATGTCCTGAAGGTACGCAAGAGGCCCGATATGCCGATCCGGCGTCAGAGGTGAGAATGCCGCAACGAGCCTGCGGGGGCTATGTGAAGGTCCTCAGACGAAGGCTGTTGGTGACCACGAAGACCGAAGAGAACGCCATCGCGGCGCCCGCGATCATCGGGTTCAGCAGACCGGCGGCCGCGAGCGGCACCGCGGCGACGTTGTAGCCGAAGGCCCAGAAGAGGTTGCCCTTGATCGTGGCGAGGGTCTTCCTGGAGAGCCTGATGGCGTCGGCCGCCACGCGCAAGTCCCCGCGCACCAGCGTCAGATCGCTCGCCTCGATCGCGGCGTCCGTGCCGGTGCCCATGGCCAGGCCCAGGTCGGCGGTGGCGAGCGCGGCCGCGTCGTTCACGCCGTCCCCGACCATCGCCACGACCCTGCCCTCGCCCTGCAGCCGCCGTACGACGTCGACCTTGTCCTCGGGGAGCACCTCCGCGTACACGGCGCCGGTGTCGATGCCCACCTCGCGGGCCACCGCCTCCGCGACCGACCGGCCGTCGCCGGTGAGCAGGACCGGGGCGAGGCCGAGGGCGCGCAGCGCGCGGACCGCCTCGGCACTGGACTCCTTGACGGCGTCGGCCACTTCGAGGACGCCGCGCGCCTGTCCGTCCCAGGCGACCAGCACGGCGGTGCGCCCGGCGGCCCGCGCCGCCTCCCGCGCCGGGGCGAGCCGGTCGAGTCCCGTCACCGTGGCCCCGGCGAGCAGCCGCTCCCGCCCCACGAGCACCTCGTGCCCGTCCACCACGCCCCGCACGCCCTGCCCGGCGACGCTCTCGAACCGCTCCGGTACGGGCAGTTGGCCCGCGTCCAGGCCGAGCCGCTCGGCCGCGCCCGCCGCCACCGCCCGCGCGAGGGGGTGCTCGGAGGCGTGCTCCAGGGCCCCGGCGAGCCGAAGCAGCTGCTTCTCCTCGGTGGCCTCGATGTCCGCGCCCTCGGCGGCATGGACGTCCGCAAGGGTCATCCGCCCGGTCGTCACCGTCCCGGTCTTGTCCAGGACGACGGTGTCCACCCGCCGGGTGGACTCCAGGACTTCGGGTCCCTTGATCAGGATGCCGAGCTGCGCGCCGCGTCCCGTGCCCACCATCAGCGCGGTCGGGGTGGCGAGCCCGAGGGCGCAGGGGCAGGCGATGATCAGGACGGCGACGGCCGCGGTGAACGCGGCGGTGGCGTCGTCCGTGGCGAGCAGCCAGCCCACCAGCGTGCCGAGCGCGATGAGGAAGATGACGGGCACGAAGACCGCGGCGATCCGGTCGGCGAGCCGCTGCACCTCGGCCTTGCCGGTCTGCGCGTCCTCGACGAGCCGGGCCATCCGGGCCAGTTGGGTGTCGGCGCCGACGCGGGTGGCCTCGACGACGAGCCGCCCGGAGGCGTTCACGGTCGCCCCGGTCACCGCGTCGCCCACCGCCACGTCGACGGGCACGGACTCACCGGTCAGCATCGACACGTCGACGGCCGAGGCGCCCTCGACCACGGTCCCGTCGGTGGCGACGGTCTCCCCGGGCCGCACCACGAACCGGTCGCCCACGGCGAGCCGCGCCACCGGAACCCGCACCTCCGCGCCCCCGCGCAGCACCGAGACGTCCTTCGCGCCCAGTTCGAGCAGGGCCCGCAGCGCGGCGCCCGCCCGCCGCTTGGAGCGGGCCTCCAGATAGCGGCCGAGCAGGATGAACGTGACGACGCCCGCGGCCACTTCGAGATAGACGGTCGACGAGCCGTCCGTACGGCTGACGGTGAAGTCGAAGCCGTGCCGCATCCCCGGCATCCCCGCCGTCCCGAAGAACAGCGCCCACAGCGACCAGCCGAAGGCGGCCAGGGTGCCCACCGAGACCAGGGTGTCCATGGTGGCGGCGCCGTGCCGCAGATTGGTGAACGCGGCCCGGTGGAAGGGGAACCCGCCCCAGACCACGACGGGCGCGGCGAGGGTCAGCGAGAGCCACTGCCAGTTGTCGAACTGCAGCGAGGGGACCATCGCGAGCAGGACCACGGGCAGGGAGAGCGCGGCGGAGACGAGCAGCCGCTGCCGCAGCGCGGCACTCTCACCGTCGCCGGACGGCCCACCGGGCTCCGCACCCTCCGGGTCCGACTCCGGCTCCGGGGGCGGGGGCTCGATCTCCGCCGCGGTGTAGCCCAGCTTCTCGACCGTCGCGATCAGCTGCGGGAGTTCGACCCCGTCGGCGTACGACACCTTCGCCTTCTCCGTGGCGAGGTTGACCGACGCGGTCACCCCTTCCAGGCGGTTCAGCTTCTTCTCGATGCGGGCCGAGCAGGAGGCGCAGGTCATCCCGCCGATGGCGAGTTCGGCTTCGCGAGTGGTCATGGCGGTGGTTCTTTCGCTACGAGGACGAGCTTTCGCTGCGCGTACGAGGGGTGGGGAACGCCGAGCGGGGAACGCCGAGCGGGCCGGGACCCTCGCGGGTACCCGGCCGACTGCGGTGCAGGTGCGGGTCAGCTCTTGCTGACTCCGGCGAGCTCGTAGCCCGCCTCGTCGACGGCGGCGCGCACGGCCTCCTCGTCGAGCGGGGCGTCGGAGACGACGGTCACCAGGCCCGTGGCGGCGACGGCCGTCACGGAGGTGACCCCGGCGATCTCGGAGATCTCGCCGGAGACGGCGCCCTCGCAGTGGCCGCAGGTCATCCCCGTCACCTCGTACACGGTGGTGGTGGCGCCCTGCGAGGTCTCGGCGGCGGCGCCGGAGTGGCAGGAGCCGCTGGGGGAGCAGCAGGAGCCGGTCGACTCGGTGCTGACCTGGGGGAGCTCGGTCTGGGCGCTCATGGCGTTCTCCTCGGTGACTCGGTGAAGCGGGCGTGCAGGGGGAGTCGTAACGTGCAGGAGGAGCCCCGGAGTCGCCGGGGACCCTCTGACACGTCCCACACTATACCCCTAGGGGGTATCAATCAAATCTCCGGCCGCGATTGCCGGGGCGCGCCGCCACCCAGGCGCGAATGGTGTCCGCGTACCAGTAGGGCTTGCCGCCCTCCACGTGGTCGGGGGCGGGGAGCAGCCCGTGCTTCCGGTACGAGCGCACGGTGTCGGGCTGGACCCGGATGTGCGCGGCGATCTCCTTGTACGACCAGAGCCTTCGGTCGGTCATCAGTGGCACCTCCCTGCGGGCGCCGCAGGGGCGGCTCGGGAGAGCCGTCGGGGGAGCTGCGGCGCGGACGCTGGCGATCACTCAGCCTGTGCCCGGTGAACGACGCGGGGGGCGCGCAGGGGGGCGGCTGTCGTCCGGCTGTGACGCAAGACCCGCGTATGCGGGACATGTGTGACAGGACGGGCGGATTTGTGACGCGTGCGATGCGTGCGAGGGGCGCGTCGCCAGGGCGCTCACGGGGCGCAAGCTGAGAACGGAGCAAGCTGCGAACGGAGCAAGCTGAGCGGGCCGGGCCTGCTGCGCCAGGTCCGGCCCGCCGGCTTCCCCGCTTCCCCCGGGGTCATGTGGCTCGTCGTGCGGCTCGAAGGGCACAGCGTGCCTCAGCGCCGCCCCCGGGTCTTGGAGAAAAACGCGGCACGCGCCGAGGGGTCGGAGGGCAGGATCAGGCTCGTCGGCTCGCCCGCGAGGCGGTCCGGCTGCGGCGGCCCCCCGGGCAGCGGCCCCCGGCGCCGGGCCACCGAGAACTCCCCCGGGGTGCACCCCGTCATCGCCTTGAACTCGCCGCTCAGATGCGCCTGGTCGTAGAAGCCGCAGAGCGCCGCCGTCTCCGCCTGGCTGCGCCCCGCCGCGAGCAGCCGCCGGGCCCGCTGGAGCCGCAGCACCCGCCCGGCCGCCTTCGGGCCGATGCCGATCTGTTCCCGGAAGCGGTTCTCCAACTGCCGTACGCTCCAGCCGACTTCCTCGGCGATGTGCGCGACCGGCGCGGCGCCCTGGGTGCGGACCAGCTCGCCCCAGGCCCGCACCGTGCGCGCCGACGACGGCGGGCCGCTCTCGGCCCAGCGCGCGAACGCGTCGTCGAGGAGGGCGAAGCGCTGGGTCCAGGAGGGCAGGTCGCCGAGGGCGGCGGCGAGTTCGCCGACACTCTCCCACCGGCCGTGCGCGGGGCCCCCGAGGTCCAGCGCGTCGGGGTCGATGTTGCGGTGCGACAGCTCGTGCAGGGCGGTGCCGAAGAGCGTGAACGCGGCCCAGGGCGTGAGCAGCACCTCGATCCCCGCGAGACGGCCGTCGTGCTCGCCCATCACCGGCTCCGTGCACAGCCCCGAGAGCACCGAGACCAGCGACACCGAGGGGCGGGTCGAGCCCGCGAGGCCGGTGATCCGCACCGGCCGGTCGAAGCCGAGCAGCAGCGTGACCGCGCCGATCGGCACTTCGAGGCGGCGGCGCGGGCCCGGCAGTGCGAACCGCATCCCCCGGTAGCTGATCACGCCGGGCCGCAGCCGCGGATGCGGCAGCCCCGTCGCGATCTCCCAACTCCCGTCCCGGGAGCGGGCGGAGCGGGCCGGGGCGCGCAGCCCGTCGAGCCCCAGGCCGCGCAGGCCGATCCCGCCGACTCCCCGTCCCGCCGGCCTCCTGCCCGTCCCCCCGTTCATGTCCTACCTCCCCGTCAGGCCCCGCATGATCGTAGGAACGAGCGGGTCCGCCGGGCGATGGGCAGCGGCTGCTCCGGCGGACAGGGGTACATGTCCTGCTCGACGATGGCGAAGAGGTCGACGCCGAGGCGCTGCGCCGCGTCGAGGACCGGCTCCAGGGCCGGCTCACCGGCCGGCGGTTCACACATCACGCCCCGCGCCACGGCGGGCCCGAACGGCAGCTCCTCGTCCCGGACCTGGGCGAGCACAGCCGGGTCGACCTGCTTGAGATGGAGATAGCCGATGCGCTCCCCGTACGTCTCGATGAGCTTGACGCTGTCGCCGCCGCAGTACGCGTAGTGGCCGGTGTCCAGGCAGAGCGAGACCAGGTCGGAGTCGGTCGCGTCCAGGAAGCGGGCGACGTTCTCCTCGCCGTCGATGTGGGTGTCCGCGTGCGGGTGGACCACCACGCGCAGCCCGTACTGCTCGCGCACCTCGTGCGCCAACCGCTCGGTCTGCGTGGTGAGATGGCGCCACTGCTCCGGCGTGAGCGTCGAGTCCTCGAGGACCGCACCGGTCTTGTCGTCGCGCCAGAAGGCGGGGATGACGACGAGGTGCCCGGCGCCGGTCGCCCGCGCGAGCGCGGCGTTGTCCGCGACGTGGGCCCAGGTCTCGTCCCAGACGGCGGGCCCGTGGTGCAGCCCCGTGAAGACGGTCCCGGCGGACACCTTCAGGCCGCGCCGCGCGGTCTCCTCGCCGAGCACGACCGGGTCGGTCGGGAGATATCCGTACGGCCCGAGCTCGATCCACTCGTAGCCGGACTCCGCGACCTCGTCCAGGAAGCGGCGCCAGGGGACCTGCCCCGGGTCGTCCGGGAACCACACGCCCCACGAGTCGGGAGCCGAACCGATCCGGATGTGTGACAGGCGGGGCAGCGTCGTCATGGCCCAAGCCTCCCGGCCGCTTCAGAAGGGTGTCAAGGGTGGTCCGAATGTAAGGACAAAATGTTGACAGGGTTCCCGGGGCGGGATTAGACCTGGGGGAGACGACAGGAAGCGAGGACGCGGTGACCGATCCGTATGACGTCATCACCATGGGCCGGATCGGGGTGGACCTCTACCCGCTTCAGGCCGGGGTGCCGCTCGCGGAGGTCACGTCCTTCGGGAAGTTCCTCGGCGGCTCGGCCACGAACGTCGCGGTCGCGGCGGCGCGGCAGGGGCGGCGGACCGCGGTGATCACGCGCACCGGTGAGGACCCCTTCGGGGAGTATCTGCACCGGGCGCTACGGGAGTTCGGCGTCGACGACCGCTGGGTGACCGGGGTCGCGGGCCTGCCCACGCCGGTCACCTTCTGCGAGGTGTTCCCGCCGGACGACTTCCCGCTCTACTTCTACCGCCTGCCGAAGGCGCCCGATCTGGAGATCCGGGGCGACGAACTGGACCTGGGCGCGGTCGCGGCGGCGCGGATCTTCTGGGTGACGGGGACGGGGCTGTGCGCGGAGCCCAGTCGCGGGGCGACGCTGACGGCCCTGGGTGCCCGGTCGTCGGGGACCACCGTCTTCGATCTCGACTGGCGGCCGATGTTCTGGGCGGACGCGAGCGAGGCGCGGGCCCATTACCGGGCCGCGCTCGGGCACGCCACCGTCGCCGTCGGGAACCTCGACGAGGTGGAGGTGGCCACCGGGGAGCGTGAACCGGGTGCTGCGGCACGGGCGTTGCTGGACGCGGGGGTCGAGCTCGCGGTGGTGAAGCAGGGGCCCAAGGGGGTGCTTGCGATGAGTGCGGCGGGGGAGTGTGCGGAGGTCCCGCCGCTGCCGGTGACGGTGCTGAACGGGCTCGGGGCCGGGGATGCCTTCGGTGGGGCGCTGTGTCATGGGCTGCTGGCGGGGTGGGAGTTGGAGCGGGTGGTGCGGTACGCCAACGCGGCGGGGGCGATCGTCGCTTCGCGTCTTGAGTGTTCGTCCGCGATGCCGTACCCGGATGAGGTCGAGGCGGCGGTGCGGGCAGGGGCGGTGACGTGACTTTTCCCCAACCCCGCCCCTTCCCGAAAACCGCTGCCGCGGCCCCGGTGTGCCCGTCCTGGGGCTGCGCCCCTAGACCCCCATCGGCGCTGAACGCGCCTCCTCCTCAATCGCCGGACGGGCTAGGGACAGCCCGTCCGGGACTTCGGGAAGGGGCGGGGTTGGGGAAATGCCAATGACCATCGACCCGGGCGCCCTCGCCAGAACCCGTGCCCGCCACCCCGAAGCCATCGCCGAGGCCGCGGCCCGCCGCCCCCGGCGCCCCCTCCTCGGCCGGAGCGGGCGGCTGCTCATCGTGGCCGCCGACCACCCCGCACGGGGCGCCCTCGGCGTCGGCCGCGACCCCCTCGCCATGGCCCACCGGACCGACCTCCTCCAACGCCTCTGCCTCGCCCTGTCCCGCCCCGGCGTGGACGGCGTCCTCGCCACCGCCGACATCCTCGAGGACCTGCTGCTGCTCGGTGCCCTCGACGGGAAGGTCGTGATGGGGTCCATGAACCGAGGGGGCCTCGCCGGTGCCGCGTTCGAGCTGGACGACCGGTTCACGGGGTACCGGCCCCAGGACCTGGCCAGGATCGGGTTCGACGCGGGCAAGCTGCTGCTCCGCGTCGACCACCGGGACCCGGGCTCCCTCGACACGCTGCACGCCGCCGCGCGCGCCGTCGACGCGATGGCCGAGCACCGCCTCCCCGTGTTCGTCGAACCGTTCCTGAGCAGAAGAGA
This sequence comes from Streptomyces sp. NPDC059009, assembly GCF_042740175.1. NCBI lineage: Bacteria > Bacillati > Actinomycetota > Actinomycetes > Kitasatosporales > Streptomycetaceae > Streptomyces > Streptomyces sp. NPDC059009. The sequence goes on from NZ_JBHYJB010000006.1 coordinate 134,218, forward strand.
AGGCGACGGTGGCAGACGAGAAGGGAGCGGCGTGCTGCGCAACGACCTGAGTCCCGAAGCCGTCATCACCTCCATCGCCATCGCCTCGGGCCTCGGCGGCACCTCCGCGTACACCTGGCTGAAGGTGCCCGTCACCCGCAACCCGGACGACATGGCGCGCGTCCTGGAGACCTCGACGCTGCCCGCGGTGCTGCTCGGCGGCGATGTGGGGGATGATCGAAACGGTGCGAACGACGAGGACGCGGTGTACGAGAAGTGGCGCGGTGCGCTGCAACTGCCCACCGTGCAGGGCCTGGTCGCCGGGCGTGCCCTGCTGTACCCGCCCGACGGGGACGTGGCCGGAGCGGTCGACACCGCCGTAGGACTGTTGTGACCGCCACGAGTGAGACTGCTGTAGCGAGGAGGCGTTCCATGGCGTACGTACCCAGGGGCAGTACGGCCGGGGGTGCCTACGCCCTCGACATCGATCCGAAGCAGACACCGCTCGCTCACTCGGCGTTGCGGATCGTCGAACTGCCGCCCGGCGGCCTGCACTCCTTCGCCACCGGTGAGAGTGAATGGATCGTGCTGCCCCTGGCCGGCGGCTGTACGGTGCACGCCGAAGGCGGGATCATCGAACTACTGGGCCGGGACAGCGTGTTCAGTGGAGTCAGCGACTTCGCCTATGTGCCCCGGGATGCCCATATCCAGATCGCCTCCGGCGCGGGAGGCCGCTTCGCCCTGGCAGGAGCGAAGTGCGAGCGTCGACTCCCCGCCCGCTACGGCTCCGCGCCGGAGGTTCCCGTCGAGGCCCGTGGCAGCGGCAACTGCGCGCGCCAGGTCCGCAACTTCGCGTCCGCCGACGCCTTCGCGTGCGACCGCCTCATCGCCGTCGAGGTCATCACGCCCGGCGGCAACTGGTCCTCGTATCCGCCGCACAAGCACGACGAACACCGCCCGGGCATCGAGTCCGAGCTCGAAGAGATCTACTACTTCGAGGTGGAGCGGACCCGGGACGGGCGCGAAGGGTTCGGGTATCAGCGGGTGTTTCCGTCCCGCGACGGTGGCACCGACGTCCTCGCCGAGGTCCGCACGGGTGACGTCGTGCTCGTGCCCGACGGCTGGCACGGCCCGTCGATCGCCCAGCCCGGCCATGACCTGTACTACCTGAACGTGATGGCGGGCCCCGGCCCCGAGCGGGAGTGGCGGATCTGCTTCCACCCCGATCACACGGAGGCGTACCGATGACCAGCACCGGCTCCACCCAGGCCGCCCCCACCGTCCGGCTCACCACCGCGCAGGCTCTGGTGCGCTTCCTGTCGCGGCAGTTCACCGAGCGGGACGGCGCGCGGCGGCGGCTCATCGGCGGGACCTGGGGGATCTTCGGGCACGGCAACGTGGCGGGGATCGGGCAGGCGCTCGTCGAGTACGGGGACGAGATGCCCTTCCACCAGGGGCGCAACGAACAGGCCATGGTGCATGCCGCCGTGGGGTTCGCGCGGCAGTCGGGGCGGCTCGCGGCGCACGCCGTCACCACGTCGATCGGGCCCGGCGCCACCAACCTCGTGACCGGCGCCGCGCTCGCCACCGTCAACCACCTGCCGGTGCTGCTGCTGCCGGGTGACGTCTTCGCGAGCCGGCCCGCCGACCCGGTGCTCCAGCAGCTCGAAGTCCCGTACGCGGGCGATGTGTCGGTGAACGACTGCCTGCGGCCGGTGTCGAAGTACTTCGACCGGATCACCCGGCCCGAGGCCCTCATCCCGGCCGCGCTGCAGGCGATGCGCGTGCTCACCGACCCCGTCGACACCGGCGCCGTCACCCTCGCCCTGCCGCAGGACGTGCAGGCGGAGGCGTACGACTGGCCGCGCGAGTTCTTCGCCGAGCGGACGTGGAGCGTGCGCCGCCCCGCCCCCGACCCGCGTGAAGTCGAGGCCGCCGCACGGGCGTTGCGGGCGGCCCGGCGGCCCCTGGTCATCGCGGGCGGCGGCGTCCACCACAGCGGCGCCGAGGAGGCGCTGGCGGAGTTCGCCGACGCGACCGGGATCCCGGTCGCCGCCACCCAGGCCGGCAAGGGCTCGCTGCGCTTCGACCACCCCGCGGACGTCGGCGGCATCGGCCACACCGGCACCGCCGCCGCCGACGAACTCGCCCGCACCGCCGACCTGGTGATCGGCGTCGGCACCCGCTACAGCGACTTCACCACCGCCTCGGGCACCCTCTTCGCCGCCCCCGGCGTCCGCTTCCTGAACCTCAACATCGCGCCGTTCGACGGCCACAAGATGGCGGCCCTGACGCTGATCGCCGATGCCCGTACGGGACTTGAGGCCCTGACGGAAGCGGTGCGCGGCCACCGCGTCGAGGACGCCTACGCGGTGGCGTACGGCGGCGACAAGGCGCGCTGGGAGCACCGGGTGGCCGCCGCCTTCGAGGCCGCCGAGATCGACGCCCGGCCCACCCAGGCCCAAGTGCTCGGCGCCCTCGACGAGATCGTCACCGGCGCCGACGTCCTGATCAACGCGGCCGGTTCGCTCCCCGGCGATCTGCACAAGCTGTGGCGGGCCCGCTCGCCCCGGCAGTACCACGTCGAGTACGGCTACTCCTGCATGGGTTACGAGATCCCGGCGGCGATCGGGGTGTGCCTGGCCGAGCCCGGGGGGCCGGTGTGGGCGCTGGTCGGCGACGGGACGTATCTGATGAACCCGACGGAGATCGTCACCGCCGTCCAGGAACGCCTGCCGATCAAGGTCGTCATCCTGCAGAACCACGGATACGCGTCGATCGGCGGGCTCTCGGAGTCCGTGGGCGGCGAGCGGTTCGGCACCGCCTACCGCTACCGGGCGCCCGACGGCACGTACACCGGCGACCCGCTGCCCGTCGACCTCGCCGCCAACGCGGCCTCGCTCGGGATGCGCGTGCTGCGCGCGAGGACCGTCGACGAACTGCGCGGCGCGCTGCGCGAGGCGCGCGCCGCGGACGGCCCCACATGTGTCTACGTGGAGACGGAAACGGCAGACACAGTGTCGGGCCCGCCCCCCGCACAGGCGTGGTGGGATGTGCCCGTGGCCGAGACCGCGACCCGTCAGGCGGCGGTCAAGGCCAGGGAAGAGTACGACCGGCACGTCACCGCCCGACGCCGCCACCTGTGAGAGTAGGGATGCTTGTCATGACGAAGACCGTCCAGCACTGGATCGGCGGGAAGGCTGTCGAGAGCGCTTCGGGCACGTTCGGTCCGGTCACCGACCCGGCGACCGGCGCCGTCACGACGCAGGTCGCCTTCGCGAACGTGGACGAGGTGGACGCCGCCGTCGCCTCCGCCCGTGAGGCTTTCGCGACGTGGGGCACCTCCTCGCTCGCCAAGCGCACCGCGGTCCTCTTCAAGTTCCGTGCCCTGCTCGACGCCAACCGCGACGCGGTCGCCGAGCTGATCACCGCCGAGCACGGCAAGGTGCACTCGGACGCGCTCGGCGAGGTCGCGCGCGGCCTGGAGATCGTCGACCTGGCCTGCGGCATCACGGTGCAGCTGAAGGGCGAGCTGTCGACCGAGGTCGCCTCGCGGGTGGACGTGTCGTCGATCCGCCAGCCGCTGGGCGTCGTCGCGGGCATCACGCCCTTCAACTTCCCGGCCATGGTGCCGATGTGGATGTTCCCGCTGGCCATCGCGTGCGGCAACACCTTCGTGCTGAAGCCGAGCGAGAAGGACCCGTCGGCGTCGATGAAGATCGCCGAGCTGCTCGCCGAGGCCGGACTGCCCGACGGTGTCTTCAACGTCGTGCACGGCGACAAGGTGGCCGTGGACCGGCTGTTGGAGCACCCGGACGTGGCGGCGGTCTCCTTCGTGGGCTCGACGCCGATCGCCCGCTACATCCACACCACCGCCTCGGCAAACGGCAAGCGGGTGCAGGCACTTGGCGGTGCCAAGAACCACATGCTGGTCCTCCCGGACGCCGACCTGGACGCCGCCGCGGATGCCGCGGTCTCGGCCGCGTACGGCTCGGCGGGCGAGCGCTGCATGGCCATCTCGGCCGTGGTCGCGGTCGGTTCGGTCGGTGACGAACTGGTCGCGAAGATCAAGGAGCGCGCCGAGAAGATCAAGATCGGTCCCGGCAACGACCCGTCCTCCGAGATGGGCCCGCTGATCACCGCCGCCCACCGCGACAAGGTCGCCTCGTACGTGACGGGCGCCGCTGCCGAGGGCTGCGAGGTCGTCCTCGACGGCACCGGCTACACCGTGGCGGGCTTCGAGGACGGCCACTGGATCGGCCTCTCGCTGCTCGACCGGGTGCCGGTCACGGCCCAGGCGTACAAGGACGAGATCTTCGGCCCGGTCCTGTGCGTGCTGCGCGTCGACACGTACGAGGAGGGCGTGGCCCTCATGAACGCCTCGCCGTTCGGCAACGGCACCGCGATCTTCACCCGTGACGGCGGCGCCGCCCGCCGCTTCCAGCTGGAGGTCGAGGCGGGCATGGTCGGCGTGAACGTGCCGATCCCGGTGCCCGTGGGCTACCACTCCTTCGGCGGCTGGAAGGACTCCCTCTTCGGGGACCACCACATCTACGGCAACGACGGCACGCACTTCTACACCCGCGGCAAGGTCGTCACCACGCGCTGGCCCGACCCCTCCGACGCCCCGGCGGGCGTGGACCTCGGGTTCCCGCGCAACCACTGAGCGAGGTCGCACGGGCAGCCGCCCGGCGCGACGGGGCCGTCCGGATTCCGGACGGCCCCGCTTCTTTTTTGGGGGAGTGGCTGCGGTTCCCGTGCGCTCCCCGGGCGGAGAGGGCAAATCGGGCGACGTAGGTGTAGTCGGCGAAGTGCCTTCGTTATCAAGGTCAACAGATGGCACCGCTTGGTCATCGCCACCTATGGATGTAAAGCCCTGGGAAAGTATGGCCAGTTGGGGTCGGTGAGCCCGTGGTGGACCCTGCGAAATCCGTAGGGAAACGGCCGTTGACGTTCCGGTTGTGGCGGGGTTCCATAACGCGCCGGGCGCCCCGACGCGCACCTTCTGCCGCACGAGTCGATCGGATACCGCTCCATGACCGACACGCTCCGCCCGCTCCAGTCCCCCGCCGAGGCTCCCGCTGAGGCCCCCGCAGCGCCCGGCCGCCCCCAGCAGCTGAAGCGCTCCATCGGCGTCGTCGGCGGCACCCTGCTCACGCTGTCCTGCGTGACGCCCGCCTCCACGCTCTTCGTGGTCGTCCCCGACCTCTTCTCCTCGCTCGGCACCGCCACCGCCCTCACCATCGCGATCGGCTCGCTCCTGTGCATAGCCGTCGCCTTCTGTTACGCGGAGCTGGGCACCCTCATCCCCAGCGCGGGCGGCGAGTACGCGATGGTCTCCACGATGGCGGGCCGCCTCGCGGGCTGGCTGGTCTTCGTGCTCTCGCTCCTGGTCGTGATGATCGTCCCGCCGGTGATCGCCATGGGCACGGCGGACTACCTGGCGCCCCTCGTCCACCTCGACCCCTCGGTGGCGGGCGCGGGCGTGATGCTCCTCGCCACCCTCGCGGGCCTGCTCGACCTGCGGGCCAACGCGTGGATCACCGGCGTCTTCCTGGTCCTCGAAGTGATCGCCGCGGCCGTCGTGGCCGTCCTCGGCTTCACGCACACCGAGCGCGGCGCGGGCTCGCTCGTGTCGATGGAGGTCGCGGGCGCGCACGGGCACACCGACACCGTGACCGCCATGCTGATCGTCTCGGGCCTCGCCATCGCGCTGTTCGTGACCCAGGGCTTCTCCACCGCCGTCTACCTCTCCGAGGAGCTGGAGAACCCGCGGAAGTCCGTGGCCCGCACGGTCCTCGCCACCCTCGCCATCTCCTCCGTGATCATCCTGGTCCCGGTCGTCGCGATCACCCTCGGCGCCCGGGACCTCACGGCGCTCACCTCGGGCGACATCAGCGGCATGGTCGAGGCGTGGAGCAGCTCGGCGGTCGGCACCTTCGTCAGCCTCTGCGTCGCCCTCGCGATCATCAACGCGGGCATCGTCATGGTGATCCAGAACTCCCGCGTCCTGTTCGCCTCGGCCCGCGACAAGGCGTGGCCCGAGCCGGTCAACCACGCCCTCAGCAGGCTCGGCCGGTTCGGCTCCCCCTGGGTCGCCACCCTCGTGGTGGGCGTGCCGGGCGCGGCCCTCTGCTTCGTCAGCCTCGACACCCTGTACGGCGTGACGGGCGTCTCCGTCACCGGCATGTACCTGCTGGTCGCGGTCGCCGCGCTGCTCGCCCGCCGGGGCGGCCACCGCGACGTGCCCGCCTGGCGGATGCCGCTGTGGCCCGCGCTCCCGGTGCTGCTCATCGCGGTGCTCGGCTACATCCTCAGCCGGCAGGAGCTGTCGTACCTGGCGTGGACGGGCGGGATCGTGGCGGTGGCGACGGTGTACTGGGCGGGGTACCTGCGCCCGCGCGCGGACACGCGGTGGCTGGTGACCCTGCCGGAGGACGAGCGGATCGGCTAGCGCCTCATCCGACGGGGGCTCTACCGCAGGTCCCAGTTCAGCATCGCGAAGCGGCCCTCGTCCTTGGCCCCCGCACTCCGGTACGTGGCGAGGGCCGCCTCGTTGCCGGTGTCGACGCCCACCCACATCCCGTAGCACCCCAACTCCCGTGCCAGCGCCGCCAGGGCCTCGACGAGGGCGCGGCCCACGCCATGGCGCCGGTGCGTCTCGGCGACCCCGAGCTCGTACAGGAACATCTCCGTGCCCTTGTCGGGGTGGATCGTCTCGACGCCGCTGACGAAGCCGACGGGAATGTCTGACTCCTCCCTGTATGCAAGGAAAAGGTGGTGCCCCGGGGCGGCCAGGAACCGCTCCGCCCACTCGGGGCGGGTGGGGCCGTCGAAGAGGGGCCCGGCGGCGAGGAGTTGGGCGGGTGTGGTCGCGGGTGAGATGCGCATGCGTACCACGTTGGTGGTATGCGGGGGCCGGAGTCTACTTCCCCGGGAGGTACGCGGGTTCCGACCGTCGGCTGCCGCGGTTGTCGGTGGGCGACCGTACCGTTGACGCATGGATCTCCGATTGCCCAGGCCCAGGCTGTCCGCGCTGCGCGGCCCTCGCCGCTGGATCGCCGCCGCGGCCGCCGTGGCGGTGCTCGCGGGCGCGGGCACCTGGACGGCGGTCGCGTCCGACGACGAGCCCGCCGTGCACCGCGCCGACCGGATGATGACGACGGACGGCGCGCGGATCGACACGTCGTACTTCACCGCGGGCGACCCCGCCGCCAAGCGCCCCGCCGTCCTCGTCGGCCACGGCTTCGGCGGCAGCAAGGCAGAGACCCGCGCCCAGGCCGAGCAGCTCGCCCGCGACGGGTACGCGGTCCTGACCTGGTCCGCGCGCGGCTTCGGCAAGTCCACCGGAAAGATCGGGCTGAACGACCCCAAGGCCGAGGTGGCCGACGTCTCCCGGCTCATCGACTGGCTGGCGAAGCGCCCCGAGGTCCGCCTCGACAAGGCGGGCGACCCGCGCGTGGGCGTCACCGGCGCTTCGTACGGTGGGGCGATCTCCCTGCTCGCCGCCGGGTACGACCAGCGGGTCGACGCCATCGCCCCGAAGATCACGTACTGGAACCTGGCGGACGCGCTGCTGCCGAACGGCGTCTTCAAGAAGCTGTGGGCCGGGATCTTCATCAACTCCGGGGGCGGCTGCGACAAGTTCGAGGCCGGCCTGTGCGCCATGTACGACCGGGTGGCGGCCGCCGGGAAGCCGGACGCGCAGGCGCGCGAGCTGCTCGCCGAGCGCAGCCCCGCCGCCGTCGCCGACCGCATCAAGGTCCCCGCGCTGATCATGCAGGGCCAGTCGGACTCGCTCTTCCCGCTCGGCCAGGCCGACGCGATGGAGAAGGCGATCCGCGCCAACCACGCGCCCGTGAAGGTCGACTGGCTCGCGGGCGGCCATGACGGCGGCGACCCCGAGACGGGCCGGCTCGACTCCCGGGTGACCTCCTGGTTCGACCGCTATCTGAAGGACGACAAGGGCGCCGACACCGGCCCCGCGTTCCGGGTCACCCGCACCGGAGGCATCGACTCCACCGATGGCGCCGCCCAGTTGAGGGGCGCGAGCGGGGACAGCTACCCCGGCCTGGAGAGCGGGCGGCGGTCCGTGGAGCTGAGCGGGCGCGAGCAGAGCGTCACCAATCCGGCGGGCGGCTCCCCGCCCGCGATCTCCGGCGTGCCCGGCCTCGGCGGCGGGGGCGGTGGCGGTGGTGGCGAGGACGACGACTCGGGCGCCGCCGGTGGCGGTGGCGGCGGTGGCGGCGCCGGGGGCGGTCTCTCCCAGCTGTCCGCCCTCGGCATCGGCGTCTCCCTCGACTTCCCCGGCCAGTACGCCCGGTTCGACTCACGCCCGCTCGGCGCGAACCTCCGCGTCACCGGCACCCCGACCGTCAAGGTCCATGTGAAGTCGTCCACCGATGACGCGGTGCTCTTCGGGAAGGTCTACGACGTCGGCCCGGACGGCCGCCAGCAGGTCCTGCCCGCCCAGCTCGTCGCCCCCGTGCGGGTGCCGGACGCGAAGGGCGGCAAGGACGTCGAGCTGACCCTCCCCGCCATCGACCACGAGGTGCAGAAGGGCCACCGCCTGCGCCTCGCCCTCTCCTCCACCGACCTCGGCTACGCCTCCCCGGCCGAGCCCGCCACCTACCAGGTCTCCCTGAAGGGCGACTTGACGGTGCCGACGGCACCCGGCGTGAAGACCGCCGCCGCCCCGCTGCCCTCCTGGGTGTGGTGGCTGCCCATCACCGGAGCCGTCCTCGCCCTGGCCCTCCTGGTCACCGCGCGCCGCCGCACCACGGCCCCCGCCCCCGACCCGGACCTCGCCGACGTCCCGCTCCAGATCACGGACCTGACCAAGAGGTACGCGAAGTCGACGGACCGGTACGCGGTCAAGGGCGTCTCCTTCCGCGTCGAGAAGGGCCAGGTCCTCGGCCTGCTCGGGCCGAACGGCGCGGGCAAGACGACGACGCTGCGCATGCTCATGGGCCTGATCCGCCCGGACGAGGGCGAGATCCGCGTCTTCGGGCACGCCATCAGGCCGGGCGCCCCGGTGCTCTCCCGCGTCGGCGCGTTCGTCGAAGGAGCGGGCTTCCTGCCCCACCTGTCCGGCCGGGAGAACCTGTCGCTGTACTGGAAGGCCACCGGACGGCCCGCCGAGGACGCCCACCTGGACGAGGCCCTGGAGATCGCCGGTCTCGGCGACGCCCTGGCCCGCGCGGTGCGGACGTACTCGCAGGGCATGCGCCAGCGCCTCGCCATCGCCCAGGCCATGCTGGGCCTGCCGGACCTGCTGATCCTGGACGAGCCGACCAACGGCCTCGACCCGCCCCAGATCCGCGAGATGCGCGAGGTGATGATCCGCTACGCGCGCGGCGGCCGCACCGTCATCGTCTCCAGCCACCTCCTGGCCGAGGTCGAGCAGTCCTGCACCCACCTCGTGGTGATGGACCGAGGCCGCCTCGTCCAGGCGGGCCCGGTCGCCGAGATCGTCGGCTCCGGGGACACGCTCCTGGTGGGCCTCGCCGCCGACGTCCCGGACGCCCTGGTGGAGAAGGTCGGCGCCCTGCCGGGCGTGGCCTCGGCGGTGCGCGCGGAGAGCGGGCTCCTGGTCCGGCTCGACGCCACCGGGACCGATGGGGCCGGCGGGACGGCAGGCGCCGCAAAGCTGCTGCCGGAACTCGTACGCCTGGACATCCCCGTCGCGTCCATGGGCCCCCACCGGCGCCTCGAGGACGCGTTCCTGACCCTGATCGGAGGCTCCGCATGAGTGCGGCGAAGAGCGCGGCGACCCCGCCCTGGGCGGCTCGCGCCACCGCGCCCGGCTACCGGGCGGGACGGACCCTGCCGCTGCGGGTCGAGGCGGTACGGCAGTTGAAGCGGCGCCGCACGCTGCTGATGTTCGGCGTCCTCGCGCTGCTGCCCTTCGTGCTCGTCGCGGCGTTCGCCATCGGCGGCTCGCCGGGCGCGCGCAACGGCGCGGTGACGCTGATGGACACGGCCACCGCGTCCGGCGCGAACTTCGCGGCGGTGTGCCTGTTCGTGTCCGCCGGCTTCCTCCTCGTCATCCCCGTCGCCCTGTTCTGCGGGGACACCGTCGCCTCCGAGGCGAGCTGGTCGTCGCTGCGCTATCTGCTCGCCGCGCCCGTGCCACGGGCCCGCCTCCTGTGGTCCAAGCTCACCGTCGCGCTCGGCCTCAGCGCCGCCGCGATGCTGCTGCTGCCGCTGGTCGCCCTCGTGGTCGGCACGGTGGCCTACGGGTGGGGGCCGCTGGAGATCCCCACCGGAGGCACCCTCTCGGCGGGCACGGCGGGGCAGCGGCTGCTCATCGTCGTCGCGTACGTCTTCGTGTCCCAACTCGTCACCGCCGCCCTCGCGTTCTGGCTGTCGACGAAGACCGACGCCCCGCTCGGCGCGGTCGGCGGCGCGGTCGGCCTGACGATCGTGGGCAACGTCCTGGACGCGGTGACGGCGCTCGGCGACTGGCGCGACTTCCTGCCCGCGCACTGGCAGTTCGCCTGGGCCGACGCGATCCAGCCCCGCCCTGAGTGGGGCGGCATGATCCAGGGCGCGGCCGTCTCGGTCACGTACGCGCTGGTGCTCTTCGCGCTCGCGTTCCGGGGGTTCGCCAGGAAGGACGTGGTGTCCTGACCCTCCCGGCCCGGGATCTCCGGGTCTCCGGTACGTCTCCTACCGGTCACGGAGGCTCTACGCCGTGGCCGCATCGAGACATTTCCGCAACGCCCCGGAGCGATCGTCCGGGCCGCCTCCCGCGTCACAGTCACGAATGTCGACGACGACCAGAGGGGGCCGCGATGCGGATCCGGGCGATACGGGGCGGGGCGATACGGCGAGGGCTCGTCCCGCTCGCCCTGGCGGGCGGCTTGCTGCTCACCGGGTGCAGCGGGGGCGACAACGGGGGCAAGGAGAAGGCCGACAGCGCGACCGGCCACAGCGGCGGCGCCCACGACGGCGCACCCCTGCCCGCCCCCGCGCACCCCTCCGCCGGAACCGGAACGGGAGGCGACGCGGCCACCCCGGAGGACCAACAGGGCGACGGGAAGCGCGAGGTGACGCCCGCCCCCGACTACCTCTCCACCTTCGCCCTCGACGTCGACACCGCCTCGTACGGCTACGCCCGCCGCACCCTCGCCGACGGCCGCCTGCCCGACCCGGCGACGGTCCGCCCCGAGGAGTTCGTCAACAGCTTCCGCCAGGACTATCCGCGCCCGGACGGCGACGGCTTCTCGGTGACGGTGGACGGCGCCCGCGCCGGTACGGGCACCGACACCCGCGAGGACGGCGGCGACTGGTCCCTCCTCCGCGTCGGCCTCGCCACCAGCCCCGACACCTCGGACGCCCAACGCCCGCCCGTCTCCCGCCACCGCCCTTCCAAGGAAGTCGCGTCGCTCCCCGGTCGTATGCCCGCCGCCCTCACCTTCGTCATCGACATCTCCGGCTCCATGTCCGAGCCCGGCCGCCTCGACCTCGTCAAGCGCTCCCTCGACACCATGACGGACCAGCTGCGCCCCGACGACTCGGTGGCCCTCGTGACCTTCAGCGACGAGGCCGAGACGGTCCTGCCCATGACCCGGCTCGGCGGACGGCGCGTGCACGCGGAGGGAGCCGGATCGGAGGACGGCTACCGGCTCAAGGGCGCCCCGGCCGACCGCTCCTACGCCAAGGACAGCAACCGCGCCCGCGTCCACGAGGCCATCGACACCCTCGAACCCACCGACTCCACCAACCTCGAAGCGGGCGTCACCACCGGCTACGGGACCGCCACCCGCGGCCTGCGCGAAGGCGCCACCAACCGCGTCGTCCTCCTCTCCGACGCCCTCGCCAACACCGGCGAGACCCGCGCCGACGCCATCCTCGACCGCATCGCCGACGCCCGCCGCACCCACGGCATCACCCTCTTCGGCGTCGGCGTCGGCAGCGACTACGGCGACGCCCTGATGGAGCGCCTCGCCGACAAGGGCGACGGCCACACCGCGTATGTCTCCAGCGACGAGGACGCCCGCAAGGTGTTCTGCGAGCAGCTCCCCGCCCATCTCGAGCTGCGCGCCCGCGACGCGAAGGCGCAGGTCGCCTTCGACCCGCAGGCCGTCGTCAACTTCCGCCTCATCGGCTTTGACAACCGGCAGGTCGCCGACGACGACTTCCGCGACGACACCGTGGACGGCGGCGAGGTCGGCCCGGGCCACACGGTGACGGCGCTGTACGCGGTCCGCCTCCGGCCCGGCGCGAGCGGCCGTCTCGCGACGGCGAGCGTCCGCTGGCTCGACCCCGACAGCCGCGCCCCGCACGAGGAGTCGCGGTCGATCGAGGCGGACGCGGTGCGCCACGGCGTGTGGGACGGCTCGACCCCGCGCGGCCTGCGCGTCGCCGCGACCGCCGCCTACTTCGCGGACGCCCTGCGCTCCGGCGACTCCCGCTGGAGCGGCCTGCCGGGCGGCCTGCCGCTCGGTGAACTGGCGTCCCGTGCCCGCGAGTTGGCGGACGGCTCCGACGGCGGAGACGTACGCCACCTCGCGGACGCGATCGAGCAGGCGGACCGCCTCAAGGGGTGAGCCTCCCGGCCGGGCCCACCCGGTACGCGTACGTGTACGTCCTGCCCGCGTGCAGCAGGTACTTCTCCAGCGGCGGCGCGCCCCAGGAGTCGTTGCCGCCGACGCCCATCTGCCGGTGGTTGACCCCGAGGACCGTCTCCTTGCGCCGCTTCACCTCGTACGGGTGCTTCGGCCCGTCCAGGTCGGACGGGGAGTGGTGCAGGGCGCTCGTCTCCAGGAGCTCCTCGCCTTCGGCGGGGTCGGCGGTGACCACGAGACCGGTGCCCGAGCGGTCGGTGAGGGCGATCCGCCGTACGTCCGTCATGTTGCCGGTCTGCTGGGGGCGGACGTACGGCGCGACCTGCTCATCCACTGTCGAGCGGTAACGGCCCACGAACGCGGCCGACTTGCGGTCCTGGTAGTTCTCGTGCGGCCCGCGCCCGTACCAGTCGAGCCGGTCGAACCCCTCCGGCACGGTCAGCAGGGCGCCCACCATCGGGATGTCGGGCAGACCGGCCGCCGCCTTCAGGGTGTGGCGGACGCGCAGCTCGCCGTCGCCGCGCACCGTGAACACGGTCGTCCACACCGACGGCGCGGGCGCGGTGGGCAGCGTCGCGGTCACCTCGACGGTGACCTCGCCGGGGGAGGGCTGCGCCGCCTTCGTCCCCTCGACCTTCGCCCTGGCTCCCGCCTCCTTCCATGTGGCGGCCTCCTCCTGGTACTTGCGGCCGATGTCGTTGTCCGTGGGGCCGCGCCAGAAGTTCGGCACGGGCCCGCCCGCGAGCAGCACCTGCCCCTTGACCTTGTACGAGGTGAGGGTGCCGGCCGCCTTCGAGAGCACCACCTCCACATCGCGCCCGCTCACCGTGAACTCCCGGTCCGTCTCCATGAGTTCGAGCGGGGGCAGGGTGCCGGGGGAGGGGTCGGCCGGGGCGGGAGTGTGCCAGTCGAGGGCGAGCTGTTCGGTGGCGACGGTGTGCCCGGCCCCGGCCCAGCGCGTCCCCTCGCGCAGGGTGAAGGACACGTTCAGCCAGTACTCGGCGCCGGGCTCGGGTGCGGCGGGCTTCCGGTAGGGGATCCGGACGGTGCCCGTCGCACCGGGCGCCACGTCGGGGGCGCGCAGCGCACCGTGCTGGACGGCCTCCCCGTCACGGGTCACGTTCCAGCGCAGCTCGTACGCGTCCAGGGCGCTGAACAGCTGCTTGTTGCGGACCGTCACGGCGCCCACGCCGAGGTCGCCCGCCGCGACCGCCACCGGCTGGTAGACCTTCTTGATCTCCATCAGGCCGGGGTGGGGTGAACGGGTCGACGCCACCAGGCCGTTGCAGCTGAAGTTGCCGTCGGTCGGGTAGCCGGGGTGCCAGTCGCCGCCGTACGACAGGTAGGTGTGCTTCTTGTCGCCGGGGATCGGGCGGCGGATGTTCTGGTCGACCCAGTCCCAGACGAAGCCACCGTGCAGGTTCGGGTACTTCTCGAAGATCTCCCAGTACTCGGGGAGGTTGCCGTTGCTGTTGCCCATGGCGTGCGTGTACTCGCACAGCATGAAGGGGGTGGTGTTCCCGGACGCCCCGTACTTCTCGACGTCGGCGGGCGTGGTGTACATCTCGCTGTGCACGTCGGCGACGGAGTTCATGCCCTCGTAGTGCACGGGCCGCGAGGTGTCGCGGGCGCGCACCCAGGCGGCCATGGCCTTGAAGGTGTCGCCCTGCCCGGCCTCGTTGCCGAGCGACCAGGCGACCACGCACGCGTGGTTCTTGTCCCGCTCCACGAGGGAGCGGACGCGGTCCACGCAGGCGTCGGTCCAGTCGGGCAGCGAGCCGGGCAGGCGGTCGCGCACCCCGTGGGTCTCCAGGTTGGTCTCGTCGATGACGTACAGGCCGTACTCGTCGCAGAGTTCGAGCATGCGCGGGTGGTTCGGGTAGTGCGAGGTGCGCAGCGCGTTGATGTTGTGCCGCTTCATCAGGCGGACGTCGTCCTCCATGACGGACTCCGGGACGGCCTGCCCGAAGTCGGGGTGCGACTCGTGCCGGTTGGTGCCGTGGAACATGATGTGTTCGCCGTTGACAGTCCACTTGCCGGGCCCGAACTCGACCTTGCGGAAGCCGACCCGGGCGCGCTGGATGTCGGTCCTGCGGCCCTTCGGGTCGAGGAGCGTGAGGACGAGGGTGTAGAGGTTCGGGCTCTCGGCGGACCACAGGGCGGGCGCCCGCACGTCCGCCTCCAGCACGAGCTCCTTGTCGAACTCGGCCTGCCCGCGCAGGGGTTGACCGAGGACGGGCCGCCCCGTGCCGTCGTAGAGCATGGCCTCGACACGGTGCCGCCCCGGATCGCCGCCGCCCCTGTTGCGTACGACGGTCGTGACGGACAGCGTCGCGTCGCGGTAGGCCGCGTCCAGGTCGGTCCGCACGAAGAGGTCCTGCACATGCACGGCGGGGATCGCGTACAGGTACACGTCCCGGAAGATCCCGGACAGGTCGATCATGTCCTGGTCCTCCAGCCAGCTGCCGTCGGACCAGCGGTAGACCTCCACGGCAAGGGAGTTGGTGCCGGGCTTCAGGTGCGCGGTGATGTCGAACTCGGCCGGGGTGTAGCTGTCCTCGCTGTAGCCGGCCTTCTTGCCGTTGACCCACACGAAGAACGCGGACTTCACGCCCTGGAAGGAGAGGAGGGTGCGGCGGCCGTCCCAGTCGTCGGGGACGGTGAAGGTGCGCCGGTAGGAGCCGACCGGGTTGAACTCGTGCGGGACGTCCGGGAAGTCCGGCTTCTCGTAACCCTCCCACGGGTAGCGGATGTTGAGGTAGATCGGCTCCGGGTAGCCCTCGATCTCCCAGTTGGAGGGCACGGTGATGCGGCCCCAGCCGCTCACGTCGTAGCTCGGCGCCTCGAAGCCGACCGGGCGCTCGTCGGGGTTCTTGGACCAGTGGAAGCGCCAACTGCCGTTGAGGGAGCGGTGGTAGGGGGACTCGGTGAGCCTGCCGCGCAGGGCCGCGGAGGTGCTCGCGTACGGGACGAGTCTGGTTCTCGCCGGCTCTCTGCCGACCTGGAAGACGCGGGGGTTCGCGTCCCACTCGGTGCCGCCACCGCCCGGTGCATCCCGGGCGAACGCCTGCTTCTGCGCGGCGAACGCGGCCCACCCGACGAGGGCGGTACCGGTGACGAGGAACGAACGGCGGCTCGGTCGATGTGCGCTCATGCGGTGACTCCCCACGCAAGGCAACAAGAACCCTCAGCCTCAGACAGATTCACGCACCACACAAGTCCTGTGCAGGACAAGGGCGTTGGAATCTGCTCCGGGATGTTGTTCAGTTCGACGGGCCGCACAGTTCCCGCTCCGCCCGCACCGGGTCGGCGGGGAAGCGGAACGTCGTCCGCTCCCAGGCCCCGCTGAGGTTGCGCCAGAACCGCCCCGCCGTCATCGGCTCCCGCGTCGCCGCCCGCAGCTCGGCGAGGGGGCCGCAGCGCAGGGCCCGGCGGGCGGCGTCGACGCGGGCCCGGTCGTAGCCGGGCGGCAGTGCGTCGGTGCCCCGGTCGGCGACGACCCACTCGTTGGGGAGCTGCTTGTCGTGGCCCACGCGGCCGTGGGCGAGGCGCTCGGAGTGGGCGGCCAGGGGGTAGGCGAGCCCGATCGGGTCGAGGGCGGCGCCGGTGAGGGGGATGACGGTGCCGCTGTAGCCGAGGGTGTTGTAAATGCCGGTCACAGAAGGGGAGTTGGCCGCCGTCGGGGTCCAGGCGAGCAGCAGCGTCGGCTTGCCCGAGTGTTCCGCCGCGCGCACCAGCTGCCCGAAGTGCGCGTTGCCGGGCTTGCCCGCGAAGGTGTGGTGCACGGGGTGGGCGGCCGCGTTCTGCTGGACGTACACGCCCCGCTCGTCCGCGATCCCGTGCGGCCCGATCCGCCCCTCGTACGGAAGGCGCAGCCACCCCGCACACCCCACGGCCCACACCCCGACCCCGACCGCCGCGATCGCCCACGCGCGCGTGACGGGCACCAGGAACACGGGCAGCAGCATCAGGAAGAGGCCGGGCAGGAACATCCGGGCGTGCATGAAGTCGCCGCCCACCTTGATGACGTACACCCAGCACAGCGCCCCCGCGACGACGGGCGCGAGCGCGGGCACCAGGGGCGGCGCCTCGGTGCGGGCGCGCCCGGCGGGCAGCGCGGCGGCCGCCACGAACAGCAGCGGCAGCCACAGCAGATAGGGCCCGGCGAAGTCACCGAGATAGGTGAACCCGCGCCCCCACAGGCTCTGTGACGCCTCCTTGGTGACGCCGGGCAGCGGCATCAGCTGCCCGTAGTACCCGAGCCGGAAGACCTCGTACGCGACCGGAAGCGCGAGCGCCGCCCCGAGCCCGCCGAGCGCCGCCCGCCGCGAGGGCCGCACCATGAGCCACTGCGCCCCCAGGAACACCACCGACACCAGCGCCAGGTCCGGCCGTACGAGCGGTCCGAGGCCGAGCACGACGGAGGTGGTCAGGGCGGTGGGCCGGGCGACGAGGAGCAGCCAGGCGGCGGCGAGCCAGCAGGTGGCGAGGCCCGTCTCCAGGCCGGAGGTGGCGAAGTCCCAGACGGGCGGCAGGGCGAGGAGGACCAGCGCGCCGACGGGGACGAGGGCCCGGTCCCCTCCGCGCAGGCGCACCGCGCCGAGCCCGGCGAGCGCGAATCCGGCCACCGTGCACAGCAGCCCCCCGTACATCGCGATGACGGCCAGGTCGCCGCCGGGCAGCCCCGCGAGCACGAGCAGCCACTGCCACAGCGTGCCGGTGGAGGACTCGGCGCGCTCGCCCGCGTTGAAGACGGGCCCGTTGCCCGCGAGGATCTGCCGCACGGTCCTGAGGTAGATGTGCCCGTCGTCGGACATCCACCGCCGCTGGAACCCGGCGCAGCCGATCACGAGCGCGGGCAGCAGCCACACCGCGGGCCGCAACCGGGGCCACCGGCGCGCGCGTCGGTCGTCCGGCCGCCCGGGGGAGAGGCCGAGGAGCCCGGTGCCGCCGCCGGACTCTCGTACAGGAGTGTGCGTAGACGTCATGCTCCCCTCATCGGCGCAGGTCAGCACCTGCTTGAACGGCTGCCAGCAGAGAGGGGCCCCTGGGAGCGGCGTGGGTGTGGTTGGGCTCCCAGGGGCGTATCGGTGTCCCCCGAAGCGGGACTAGCGGATCTGGCGGCCCGAGATCGCCCGCGCGATCACCAGGCGCTGGATCTCGCTCGTCCCCTCGAAGATCGTGTAGATCTTCGCGTCCCGGTACATGCGCTCGACGGGGTGTTCCCGGCTGTACCCCGCGCCGCCGAGCACCTGCACGGCCTTCTCCGTTGCCGTGACGGCGAGTTCACCGGCGCGGAGCTTCGACATCGAGCCCTGCCCGGCGTCGAAGGTCTTGTCGTTCCGGGCCATCCAGGCGGCCTGCCAGATCAGCAGGCGCACCGCCTCGATCTCGGTGCGCAGGTCCGCGAGGGCGAACGCGATCGACTGGTTCTCGATGATCGGACGCCCGAAAGCCTCCCGGTCCCCGGCGTAGTCCAGCGCGTACTCGTACGCGGCCCGGGCGATGCCGAGCGCCTGCGCGCCGACCGTGGGGCGGCTCACCTCGAACGTGGCCATCGCGGCCTGTCCCTTGGCCCGGCCGCCCTCGCGGGCCCGGGCGAGGCGGGCGTCGAGCTTCTCCTTGCCGCCGAGCAGGCAGGCGCCGGGTACCCGTACGTCATCGAGGAAAACATCAGCCGTGTGCGAGGCGCGCAGCCCCAACTTCCGTATCTTCTTGGCCCCTTCGAGGCCGGGGGTGCCCGGCGGCACGATGAAGGCGGCCTGCCCGCGCGCCCCGAGCCCGGGCTCCACGGAGGCGACGACCACATGGACGTTCGCGATCCCGCCGTTGGTGATCCACGCCTTCTGCCCGCTGATCACCCACTCGTCCTTCGCCTCGTCGTAGCGGGCGGTGGTGCGCATCGCGGAGACGTCCGAGCCCGCCTGCGGCTCCGATACGCAGAAGGCCGCGACCTTCGGCTCCGACTCGTCCCCGAAGCACTGCGGCACCCACTCCGCGAGCTGGTCGGGGGTGCCGGACGAGAAGATCCCGGCGACCGCGAGGGAGGTGCCGAACAGGGCCATGCCGATGCCGGCGTCACCCCAGAAGAGCTCCTCGTTCGCGATCTGCAGCGAGAGGCCGCTCGGGTCGCCGAACAGGTCGGCCAGCGACTCGAAGCCGTACAGGCCGATCTTCGCGGCCTCCTGGATGACGGGCCACGGAGTCTCCTCCCGCTCGTCCCACTCGGCGGCGGCCGGGCGCACCACGCCCTTGGCGAAGCCGTGCACCCAGTCCCGCAAGTCCCGCTGTTCCTCGGTCAGTTCGAGGGAGAACGCCATGGTCGCGGGCCCCTCACGCCTTCGGGATGTCGAAGTAGCGCGTGAGCCCCGAGGCGAGGGCGACGTCGCCCGCGACCTTGAGCTTGCGCATCATGAACATCGTGACGGGGTTGGCGTTGCCGGAGACCAGCTTGAGGAACTCCGCGTCGCCGAGGACGAGGGTCACGCGCGGGTCGGCGTTCGAGCGGCCCTCGCGGACCGTGCAGGTGCCGTCCGCGATCTCCGTCTCGTAGACGGCCTCCGGGTTGTCGCCGGAGCCGGTGATCTTCCAGCGGATCAGCGCCTTGAGGGAGCCCGCGGCGTCCGGCTTGAACTGCCGCCCCATGCGCCCGAAGACCTCCTGAAGGACGCGGGCCCGCAGCGCGCCGTCCTGTGCGATCTCGCCGATCTCCTTGTGGGACAGGCCCTTCACGATCTTCGCGAACTCCTCGGGGGTCACGCTCGCGAAGTCGAGGCCGGCCAGTCCGTCCGCGGTGCCGTCCGCCACGGCAATCTCCTTACTCTTTAGTAAGATTACTATTGGGTAAGGTAGCGAGGGATGGAGAGCTTGGCAACGGGTTCGGGGAGGATGCGACGGTGACCAACTCCCAGGAGCGCCCCCGGCGCAAGCGACGAGTCCCCCGCCAGGAGCGCGAGCAGCAGATCATCGACGTCGCCGTGCAGGTCTTCGCCAAGCGCGGCTACCACGCCGCGTCCGTCGACGAGATCGCCGAACTCGCGGGCATCTCCAAGCCGATGGTCTACCTCTACCTGGACTCCAAGGAGGGTCTCTTCCTCGCCTGCATCCGGCGCGAGGCGGACCGCCTGGTCGCCGCGTTCCAGGGCGCCGCCCAGGCCGGCGGCGCCGCCCCCGAGCTGCGCCTGCACGCCGGGCTCTCCGCCTTCTTCGCCTTCGTCGCCGAGCACCGCGACAGCTGGGTCGTGCTGCACCGCCAGGCGTCCGAGCTCAGCGAGACCATCGCGGCCACGGTCGCCGAGGCCCGCCGCGCGGTCATGGCGGAGGTTGCGGGCCTCGTCTGGGCGGGCATCACGGAGAGCGGCGGCGGCTCGCAACTCGACGACGAGGACGCCGACTTCGTGGCCCATGCGCTGGTCGGCGCGGCGGACTCGCTGACCGACTGGATGAGCCGCCACCCGGACCAGTCGCCGGAGGGGGTCACGCTGCGGCTGATGAACATGGTGTGGGTGGGGATGGGGCGGGTCCTGGAGGGCGAGGTCTGGGTCCCGGCCACTCCCTGATGGTCGCGCCCTGGCGGTCGCGCCCCCAACTTGTTGCCGTCGGACCCATTGAATTTTCCTTACGCGTCGGTAAGTTGACCTCCCAGTAAGTACTGCATCGCGCACCGCACCACCTCTGCACGACCTCTTGCACGCAGCTGGGAGCCGGGAGCCGTCATGGGCGTACGCAAGGACTTGAAGCAGGCACAGCGCCGCAGCGACCTGGCCGACCGCGCCCGGGTCGAACTCATCCGGGACGAGCACGGCACCGTGCGCGAGGTGCACGCCGCCCGCCTCACGCCGAAGGCCACGACGGGCTCGACCGCCGACATCCCCTTCACCAATGCCGCCGAGGACCCGGACGCGGTCGTGCTGCGCCGCAAGGAGCGCGGCGCCTGGCGTCCGGTCACGGCCGCGGCGTTCGCGCGCGAAGTCACCGCCGCCGCCAAGGGCTTGATCGCCGCGGGCCTCGAACCGGGCGGCCGCGTCGCGCTGATGTCCCGCACCCGCTACGAGTGGGCGGTCCTCGACTTCGCGATCTGGGCGGCGGGCGGCCAGACGGTCCCGATCTACGCCACGTCCTCCGCCGAACAGATCGAGTGGATCGTGCGCGACTCGGGCGCCCGCTTCCTCATCGCCGAGACCGCCGAGAACGCGGGCACGGCCGAGACCGCGTTCGCCACCCTCGACGAGGCCGACCGGCCCCGCATCCGGCGCATCGACGAGGGCGCCGTCACCGACCTGGTGGCGCACGGCCGCGACGTGCCGGACGAGGAGGTCACCAAGCGCCGCACCGCCCTCACCCCCGACACGGTCGCCACCATCTGCTACACCTCGGGCACCACGGGCAAGCCCAAGGGCTGCGTCCTCACGCACGGCAACCTGCACGCGGAGGCGGCCAACACGGTCGACCTGCTGCACCCCATCTTCAAGGAGGTCACCGGCCAGACGGCCGCGACGCTCCTCTTCCTCCCGCTCGCCCACATCCTGGGCCGCACGATCCAGATCGCCTGCCTGCTGGCCCGCATCGAGCTCGGCCACTTCCCCAGCATCAAGCCGGACGAACTCCGCCCGGAACTGCGCTCGTTCAAACCGACCTTCCTCGTCGGCGTCCCGTACCTCTTCGAGAAGATCCATGACACGGGCCGTGCGACCGCCGAGAAGATCGGCCGGGGCGCCTCCTTCGACCGGGCCGAGCGCATCGGCGTCCGCTTCGGCGAGGCGTACCTGAACAAGTTCCTCGGCACCGGACCCGGCCCGTCCCTCGGCCTCTATCTCGGCTGGGCGCTCTACGAGCTGCTGGTGTACCGGCGCATCCGCAAGGAGGTCGGCGGCAAGCTGCGCTACGCGATCAGCGGCGGCTCCCCGCTCGACCGCAACCTCAACCTCTTCTTCTACGCGTCCGGGATCATCATCTACGAGGGGTACGGCCTGACGGAGACGAGCGCGGCCGCCACGATCATCCCGCCCCTCAAGCCCCGCCCCGGCACGGTCGGCCTCCCCGTCCCCGGCACCGCCGTGCGCATCGCGGACGACGGCGAGGTCCTCATCAAGGGCGGCATCGTCTTCGGCGCGTACTGGAACAACGAGGCGGCGACGGACGCGGTCCTCACCGACGGCTGGTTCGCGACCGGGGACTTGGGGGCGCTCGACGGCGACGGCTATCTCACCATCACCGGCCGCAAGAAGGACATCATCGTCACGTCGGGCGGCAAGAACGTCTCCCCGGCGGTCCTGGAGGACCGGCTCCGCAGCCGTGCCCCGGTCGGCCAGTGCATGGTGGTCGGCGACAACCGCTCGTACGTGGCCGCACTGATCACCCTCGAACCGGAGGCCGTCGAACACTGGCTGACCGTCCGCAAGCGCCCCAAGGACACCCCGCTCGCCGAGGTGTGCCGCGACCCGAAGATGATCGCGGCGGTCCAGAAGGCGGTGGACTACGCGAACGAGTCGGTCTCGCGCGCGGAGTCGATCCGTAAATTCGTCCTGGTCGAGGGCGAGTTCACGGAGGACAACGGCCTGCTCACCCCGTCCCTGAAGATCAAGCGGCACGCGGTGGCGCGGGCGTACGCGGCGGAGATCGAGGGGCTCTACGGTGAGTGAGACGGCTCCTGGTGAAGGCGCTCCCGATGAGGGTGAAGGCGCTGCCGATGAAGGGGAGTTCGACTACGACGTGATCGTCGTGGGCTCCGGCTTCGGCGGCTCGGTGGCGGCCCTGCGCCTGACGGAGAAGGGCTACCGGGTGGGCGTCCTGGAGGCGGGCCGCCGCTTCACGCGCGAGACGCTGCCGAAGAACTCCTGGGACCTGCGGACGTACTTATGGGCCCCGCGCCTTGGCCTCTACGGCATCCAGCGCATCCATGTGCTGCGCAACGTCATGGTGCTGGCAGGCGCAGGAGTGGGCGGCGGCTCCCTCAACTACGCCAACACCCTCTACGTACCGCCCCCGGCCTTCTTCGAGGACCCCCAATGGTCCGAGATCACCGACTGGCAGAGCGAGTTGGCCCCGTACTACGACCAGGCGCGCCGCATGCTGGGGGTGCGCCAGAACCCCACGACGACGGAGGCGGACGAACACCTGCGTGCGGCGGCGGAGCAGATGGGCGTGGCGGACACGTTCCGCCTGACGCCGGTGGGGGTCTTCTTCGGCGACGGCGCGGACGCGACGGGCGAGTCAACGGCCAAGCCGGGCAAGGAGGTTCCGGACCCCTACTTCGGCGGCGCGGGCCCGCACCGCACGGCCTGCACGGAGTGCGGATCGTGCATGACGGGCTGCACGGTGGGCGCGAAGAACACCCTCACGGAGAACTACCTGTACCTGGCGGAACGGGCCGGGGCGAGGATCCACCCCATGACGACGGTGGTGGGCCTGCGCGAACGCGCGGCGGGGCGGGGCTTCGAGGTGGAGACGGTGCCCACCAACAGGCGCCGCAGAGGCCCCCGTTCGACGCTGCGCGCTCCCCGGGTGATCCTGGCGGCGGGCACCTACGGCACCCAGACGCTCCTCCACCGCATGAAGTCCACCGGGGCCCTGCCCCGCCTCTCACCCCGCCTGGGCACCCTGACACGCACCAACTCGGAATCCCTGGTGGGCGCGGTGACGTTCCCGCGCCGCTACCGCAAGAAGCGCGGCGACGGCCCCCTGGACTTCACCCACGGAGTGGCGATCACGTCCTCGATCCACCCCACCCCCACGACCCACATAGAGAACGTGCGCTACGGCAAGGGCTCCAACCTCATGGCCCTCATCTGTGTCCCCCAGTACCGCAAGAACATCCCCAAACCCCTGGCAGCGGCCCTGGCTTTCGTCTCCCACCCCGTCCTGGTGGCCCGGGTCGCGACGACGTACCGCTGGTCGGAGCGCACGATC
This sequence comes from Streptomyces sp. NPDC059009, assembly GCF_042740175.1. Classification (NCBI taxonomy): domain Bacteria; kingdom Bacillati; phylum Actinomycetota; class Actinomycetes; order Kitasatosporales; family Streptomycetaceae; genus Streptomyces; species Streptomyces sp. NPDC059009. The sequence goes on from NZ_JBHYJB010000006.1 coordinate 157,677, forward strand.
ATCGGCCTGGTGATGCAGACCCGCGACAACTCCCTCACGACCCGCCTCGGCCGCCGCCGACTCCTCACCGCGGACCAGGGCCACGGCGAACCCAACCCCGTCCACATCCCCGAGGGCTGGGAGACGGCCCGCCTGGTCGCGGACCGCATCAACGGCTTCGCGGGCACCAACGTGGGCGAGCTGACGAACCGCCCCCTGACGGCCCACTTCCTGGGCGGCTGCCCCCTGGGCGCGACCCCCGCCACCGGCGTCCTCGACCCCTACCACCGCCTCCATGGCCACCCCGGCATCTCGGTGGTCGACGGCTCGGCGGTCTCGGCGAACCTGGGCGTCAACCCGTCCCTGACGATCACGGCCCAGGCGGAGCGGGCGATGTCGCTCTGGCCCAACAAGGGCGAGGCCGACCCCCGTCCGGCACCGGACACCCCGTACGCGCGCGTGCGGCCGGTCGCGCCACGGCACCCGACGGTCCCGAAGGGCGCGTACGGGGAACTGAAGCTGCCGGACGTTCCTGGCTGATGACGGGGGGCTCCCTGGTGCCCCCTAGCGAGCCACGAACTGCGTCAGGATGGCCTGCACTTCGTAGATGTCGACACCCTTGGTGAAGGTCTTCTCGATCGGCACGGTGCTGCTGGAGATCCAGATCTTGAGCTCGGCGTCGAGGTCGAAGTGCCCGGCGGTCTCCACCGCGAAGTGCGAGATGCTCTTGTACGGGACGGAGTGGTACTCCACCTTCTTACCGGTGATGCCCTGCTTGTCGATCATGATGAGCCGGCGGTCGGTGAAGAGCATGGTGTCGCGTATCAGCAGGTACGCGGCGTGCACCTGCTCCCCTTGGCCCAGCAGCCGTGCGTACTCCTGCTGCGCGGACATCGGGTCGATGGCGTGCGCGTTCCCGAACAGTGCCATGTCGGTCCCCCTGTGGATGAAGTCGTGGACGGCGTCGATGCCGTCAAGGCCATCAATGCCGTCAATGCCGTCGGTGCCGTGGACATTCGACTGTAACGGACCAGCAAATCAAGCTTGTTGAACGGGTGTGCGATCAGGTAGAGATGCGAGTTCCGCTCGATGCACAAGGCTCGATGCGCACAGTACGGAGCAACTGAATGAAGAAGCGCTTGATCGTCCCCGCGGTCCTGACCGCCGTCGCTCTCCTGGGGGCGGCCCCGGCGGCAACGGCGACCTCCGCGGCCGGCGCCAAGGCGACCGTCGCCGCCGGCGCCCAGGCGAAGGCGTGCAAGGAGCCCATCAAGGCCCCCAACAACGTCAAGATCCACAAGAAGCCGAGCCACAAGGCCACGACGCTGCGCCTCATGTACAAGAACACCAAGGGCTGCTGGCTCGACGGCGTCTCCGGCGGCAAGACCAGCAAGTGCGGCGCCCCCAAGAACTGGGACGGCTGGGGCTACATCTCGTACCGCGGCGTCAAGGGCTACGTGCCCAACATGTGCGTGATCCCGGCCTGATCCCGGCCTGGCGGCACCCCTCGGTCCGCCCGCCGCCGAAGCCGGCAGGCCCCTCCCGAAGGAGAGGCACGGAAAGCGCCCCCGGCAGGACTCGAACCTGCGGCCAAGCGCTTAGAAGGCGCCTGCTCTATCCACTGAGCTACGGGGGCCGGATGGTGGCGGGTGGCCGTGGCGTGGAGCACGGACGTGGGGGGAGATCCGTGACCTTGCCGGGGACAAGGATAGGGCTCCCGGGTCCTTGTCCCTGGTGCTTCGCCTCCCCGACGTGATGTGGAGGTTCAGTGAAGCGGTCCTGATAATCGCAGGCAGGTGCGAATCGCGCACCGCTTTTGGCGTCTCCCGCCCCGGGTGTTGTGCACTCGTTATGCCTGCGCCCCAGTCGCCCCTTCCATTCCATGTGTCCGATCGGCACGCAGGGGCGTCCATATGCTTTAGAAAGCCGTCAAAATTGGGCATTCTTCGCATGTGGTGACCTTGGACGTACGGCCTCAATTGCTCGACGCTCTCTCCGCCCTGCGTGAGCGCGTCGCCGCCGCACGCTTTCCGCTCCCCCTTCCGGGGGCGCCACGCGCGCGTGCCAATCGCGAGGAGCTGCTCGCGCAGCTCGACGACTACTTGGTGCCCCGACTGAAGGCGCCCGAAGCGCCTCTCCTCGCGGTCGTCGGGGGGTCGACGGGGGCGGGCAAGTCCACGCTCGTCAACTCCCTCGTGGGGCGGCAGGTCAGCGAGGCGGGGGTGCTGCGGCCGACGACGCGCACGCCGGTCCTGGTGTGCCACCCGGAGGACCACCACTGGTTCGCCGGACTGCGGGTCCTGCCCGACCTCACGCGCGTGTGGGTGCCCCGTCCGGACGAAGAAGAGGGCGAGAGGGGTGGTTGCCCGAGCGGTGAGTCCGGGGACGGGGACGAGCGGGCCCTGCGGGTCGAGACCGCCGACAGCCTCCCGCGGGGGCTCGCCCTCCTCGACGCCCCGGACGTCGACTCGCTCGTCTCCGAGAACCGGGTGCTCGCCGCCGAGCTGATCTCCGCCGCCGACGTCTGGGTCATGGTCACCACCGCCTCCCGGTACGCCGACGCCGTGCCCTGGCACCTCCTGCGTACCGCCAAGGAGCACGACGCCACCCTCGTCACCGTCCTCGACCGGGTGCCGCACCAGGTGGTGGCCGAGGTGTCGCGGCAGTTCGGGGCCCTCCTCGCCAAGGCGGGGCTCGGGGACGTGCCGCGGTTCACGGTGCCCGAGCTGCCCGAGTCGGCGGGCGGCGGCGGACTCCTGCCGGCCACCGCCGTCGCGCCGCTGCGGGCCTGGCTCACCCACCGGACCCAGGACCCGGGGGCGCGGGAGGACGCCATCGCCCGCACCGCGCGCGGGGTCATCGGCTCCCTGGACGCGCGGATGCCGGAGCTCGCGGGCGCCGTCGCCGCCCAGTACGCGGCCGCGCTGCGGCTGACCTCGGCCGTCGACGAGGCGTACGAGAACGAGCACGCGCGCGTGCGGGGGCGGCTGCAGGCGGGCGCCGTGCTCGCGGGCGACGCCCTGAAGCGGTGGCGCAGCTACCCCCTGGACTGCACGGCGGGCGAGCTCCTGGACGCCGTCGCCGGCAGCCTGGAGGCGCTCCTCCTGTGCGCCGTGACCGCCGCCGACGAGCGCATCGACGAGGCGTGGCGCCGTGAGCCCGCCGCCGGAGTGCCCGGGCTCACCGGCCCCGACCAGGAAGGCGAGAACGCCGAACACCGCATCGGCATGGCCGTACGGAGGTGGCGGCGCGTCCTGGAGGAGTACGCGGAGGAGGAGATCCGCGGGCTCGACCGGGCCGACAAGAACGTCCTGCCCGACTCCGAAGTGGTCGCGGCCCTCCTGGCCACCGCCCTGCTCGGCGGGCGCCGCGCGCGGTCGGCGGGCGAGACCCTCGCCGAGCGGATCGGCGCGCACGGGGCGCTGCGCCTGCGCGACCGGGGCGGGCGGCTGCTCACCGACTACCTGGACAAGGTCCTCGCCACCGAGCGGGAGCGGCGCCTCGCCCCCCTCGATGCCCTCGACGTGAACCCGGAACCGCAGGCCGAGCTGATCGCCGCGCTGTCCGTACTGAAGAAGGAGAGGTGACCGCGGTGACCGCCGTCACGGACCACACCGATCACGCCGACCCGTCGCGGGGCTCCGGAGGGAGCGCCGGAGACTCCGAGAGAGGCGCTGGAGGGGGCGCCGAAGGAGTCGCTGAGGGAATCTCTGAAGGGATCTCTGAACGGATCTCCGAAGGAGCGTGGGACGACGGGCTCATCGCGCGGCGCGTCGCGAGCGGAGCCCGTACGGACCCAGCGACCGCCCCGGGCGCAGGCGGCGACACGGCGGTGACGGCGCCCAAGGGCCCGTACGAAGGGCCCCTGCGCGGCCGCCTCGAAGCGCTGCGCGAACTCGTCGGCCTCTCCAGGACACGCCTCGACGGTCGCACCCTCGCCGAGGCGGGCCGGGTGCTCGACGAGGCCGCCGCCCGGCGCAGGCTCTCCGACCGGCACACCGTCGTCGCCATCGCGGGTGCCACCGGGAGCGGCAAGTCCACGCTGTTCAACTCCCTTGCCGGAGTGATGATTTCGGAGACCGGCGTGCGCAGGCCGACCACCGCGGCACCCATCGGGTGCAGCTGGACGGACGGCGCGGCCGGGCTGCTCGACCGCCTCGGCATCCCCGGGCGGCTGCGCCGCCGCCCCCTGCAGGGGCCCGACGCCGAGGCGCTGCAGGGCCTCGTCCTGATCGACCTGCCCGACCACGACTCGGCGGTGACCGACCACCGCGAGCAGGTGGACCGGATCCTCACCCTCGTCGACGCCGTCATCTGGGTCGTCGACCCCGAGAAGTACGCCGACGCGATGCTGCACGAGCGCTATCTGCGGCCCATGGCGGGCCACGCCGAGGTCACCTTCGTCGTCCTCAACCAGATCGACCGGCTCCCCGGCGACGCCGCCGACCAGGTGCTCGACGATCTGCGGCGGCTGCTCGACGAGGACGGCATCGCCCTCGGGGAGCACGGCGAGCCGGGTGCGACGGTGCTCGCGCTGTCCGCCCTGACGGGGGAGGGCATGGGTGAACTCCGGGACGCGCTCGGGCAGTTCACACAGGAGCGGGGTGCCGCCGCCCGCCGGATCTCCGCCGACGTGGACGCCGCCGCGCAGCGGCTCCGTCCGGTGTACGTGGCGGGGCAGGCGGCGTCGGCGCGGGGCCGGACCGGGCTGAGCGAGCAGGCGCGCGAGGAGTTCGCCGACCGGCTCGCGGACGCGGTGGGCGCGGCGGCCGCGGGGGAGGCGGCGGAGCGTGCCTGGCGCAGGCACGCGAACCGGGCCTGCGGCACGCCGTGGCTGCGGCTGTGGCGGTGGTACGAGGCGCAGCGCGCACCCCACGGCCTGCCGGGACCGGTACTGCGGGCCCCGGTGGACGAGGAGGCCACCGCACGCCAGCGCGTCGAGCACGCGGTGCGCACGGTGGCCGACGAAGCGGCGACGGGGCTGCCCGCGCCGTGGGGGCAGGCCGTGCGGGAGGCGGCGGTGCGCGGCGCCGAGGGGCTGCCGGAGGCGCTGGACGAGCTGGCCGTGACGGCGGGCCTCCCGGCCGGGCGGCCGCCGCGGCCCGGCTGGTGGCCGGTCGCGGTGCTCGCGCAGGCGGCGATGACGCTGCTCCAAGTCATCGGCGGGCTCTGGCTGGTGGCGCAGATCGTCGGGGTCTCCGCGCCGAACCTGGGCGTGCCGGTGCTGCTGATGCTGGCGGGGATCGTCGGCGGTCCGTGCGTGGAGTGGGCGAGCCGGATGGCGGCGAGAGGGCCGGCCCGGCGGTACGGGCTCGACGCGGAGCGCCGGTTGCGGGAGGCGGCGGCCGGGTGCGGCAGGGCGCGGGTGCTCGATCCGGTGGCGGCGGAGCTGCTGCGGTACCGCGAGGTGCGGGAGCAGTACGTGCGGGTCACCACCCCGTGTGGGTGACGGGGATGTCCACAACTGGCAGGTAGGGCACAGGGCTCAGCGGGCCCGTTCCGTCCGGGGCAATCTGAATGCGCGGTCGCGACCGGACGGGACGGGCCCGCCGGTGTGCGGCGGCCGCGGATGGACGGGGGAGTGGTTCGGGATGAACGAGACCTTGGTGACGGTGGTGGGGAATGTCGCGACGACCCCGGTTTTCCGGGAGTTGCCCTCCGGCCCGGTGACGCGGTTCCGGATCGCGGTGACGGCACGGCACTTCGACCGCGAGCAGCAGACGTGGGCGGACGGGCACACCAACTTCTTCACGGTGTGCGCCTGGCGCGGGCTCGCGTTGAACGTGCAGGGGTCGGTCGCGGTCGGTGAACCGGTCATCGTGCGGGGGAAGTTGAGGGTGCGCAGCGAGGAGCGCGGCGGACAGCACTTCATGTCGGCGGACATCGACGCGGTGGCGATCGGCCACGATCTGGCGCGTGGCACCTCGGCGTTCCGGCGCGTGTACAACCGGGCGGAACCGGACCGGGCGGAGCGAAAGCAGCAGGAGCAGCCGGAACAGTCGGAGCGGCCGGAGCAGGACGTGCCGGAGTGGGAGAAGGCTCCCGATACCGCACCGGCTGCCGTGGGGTGACGAATCGTCAGCACTCCGGACTCCGCCACACATGATCACAGATGGCCCACATCCGGAAGCATTGATTTGTCGATAACCCCAGCTCAAAAAGGGTGTCCCCGATAACGATTCCGAGTCGGATCGGTTATCCAAAGGTATGACTGGGGAGCGTGGTGCGCCGCGTCTCTAGGATGCCGGGCGTAGCGCAAGAGGCAGTTGCTCAGTCATGCCTGCTCATGTGAATCGGCTGCGGGACCACACCCCCCATGTGCAAGAGGTCCCGCCCGGAGGGGAATTCAGTGTTTTCTGCGTTGTCCATACGTAGTCGGGGTGCTGTCCGCCTGGCGGCGGCGACCGTGGTGTCGGGCTTCGTCGCGGCGGGCGCGATAGCCGTCGCGGGTCCGGCCGCGGCGGAGGAGGCTCCGCAGCACAGAGGTGGCGCGACCGCGACCCTGGGCGGGCTGCAGACGTACGACCAGGCGGTCATCAAGGACGAGGGCGGCAGCCGTCAGGTCCCGGCCGGGCTCTTCGAGATGTCCGTGGAGGACGGCGGCACGCTGCAGACGTACTGCATCGACATCCACAACCCCACGCAGAAGGACGCGAAGTACCAGGAGACCCCCTGGAGCGGCACGTCCCTGAGCGCCAACAGGAACGCGGGCAAGATCCGCTGGATCCTCCAGCACTCCTACCCGCAGGTGAACGACCTCGCGGAGCTCGCCAGGAAGGCGGGCGCGCGGTCCCTGACCGAGAAGTCGGCGGCGGCCGGCACACAGGTGGCGATCTGGCGCTACTCGGACGACGCCAAGGTCGAGGCGCTCGACCCGCAGGCCGAGAAGCTCGCGGACTATCTGCAGCGCAGCGCCCGTGGCGGCGCGGAGCCCAAGGCGTCCCTCACCCTCGACCCGCCCGCCCTCTCCGGGCGCGCGGGCGAGCGGATCGGCCCCGTCACCGTGCGGACCGACGCGGAGAGCGTGAGCGTGGCCCAGCCCGCCGACTCGGCGGCGACCGGCGTGAAGGTCGTCGGCAAGGACGGCAAGCCCGCGAAGTCCGCGGCCAACGGCAGCAAGCTCTACTTCGACGTCCCCAAGGACGCGACGGACGGCTCTGCCGCGCTCGCCGTGCAGGCGTCCACCACGATCCCGGTCGGCCGGGCCTTCACCTCCGAGACCCACAGCCAGACCCAGATCCTCGCGGGCTCCAGCGAGTCCACGGTCTCGGCCACGGCGACCGCGAACTGGGCCAAGAAGGGCGCCGTCCCCGCGCTCTCGGCGGAGAAGAACTGCGCCAAGGGCGGCGTGGACATCACGGCGAGCAACAAGGGGGACGAGCCGTTCACGTTCCGCCTCATGGGCTTCAAGCACACCATCGAGGCCGGCGCGTCCCGGACGGTCACGATCCCCCTCCAGGAAGACCAGCCCTACGACTTCACGATCAAGGGACCGAACGGCTTCGAGAAGCGCTTCAAGGGCGTCCTCGACTGCCGCACGGCGGGCAGCACCGTGGGCAACAAGGCCCAGCCCGCCTCCGAGCCGAGCCCCGCGTCGGCCGGCGGCGCCTCCGGGGGCGGCGGCGACCTGGCCGAGACGGGCGGTTCGAACGCGACCCCGATGATCGCGGGCATAGCGATCGTCCTGGTCGTCCTCGGCGGCGCGACGGTCCTCGTCCTCCGCAAGAAGAAGGACCCCACGCAGTCGCCCTCCACATCCACGGAGGACTGAGCGGCTCCACGCGGACGTGGACGCGGACGTGGACGCGCACGGAGCGTGACGTGCACAGCGCGTAGGCGTGCACGGAACGTAGTCGCGCGGCCACGGCGGCCGCCGTACGGCCGGGCCCCGGAGCGAAGCTATCCGGTTTCCTCCGGGGCCTGGCCGTACGGCAAGATGGGGTGTATCTGCCCACACACTGATTGCCGGACGGTTTCTCTTGGCTGAGTTCATCTACACCATGCGCAAGGCGCGCAAGGCGCACGGCGACAAGGTGATCCTCGACGATGTCACCTTGAACTTCCTGCCCGGCGCGAAGATCGGTGTCGTGGGTCCGAACGGTGCCGGTAAGTCGACGGTCCTGAAGATCATGGCAGGCGTCGAGCACGCGTCGAACGGTGACGCGTTCCTCTCGCCCGGTTACAGCGTCGGCATCCTCATGCAGGAGCCCGAGCTGGACGAGACGAAGACCGTGCTGGAGAACGTCCAGGACGGCGCCGCCGAGATCATGGGCAAGCTCAAGCGCTTCAATGAAGTCGCCGAGCTCATGGCCACCGACTACTCGGACGAGCTCATGGAGGAGATGGGCAAGCTCCAGGAGGACCTGGACCACGCCAACGCGTGGGACCTCGACGGTCAGCTGGAGCAGGCCATGGACGCCCTGGGCTGCCCGCCCGGCGACTGGCCCGTCACCAACCTCTCCGGTGGTGAGAAGCGTCGCGTCGCGCTGTGCCGGCTGCTGATCGAGGCCCCGGACCTGCTGCTCCTCGACGAGCCCACCAACCACCTCGACGCCGAGTCCGTGAACTGGCTGGAGCAGCACCTCGCCCAGTACGCGGGCACCGTCGTGGCCATCACCCACGACCGGTACTTCCTCGACAACGTCGCCGAGTGGATTCTTGAGCTCGACCGCGGTCGCGCCATCCCCTACGAGGGCAACTACTCGACGTACCTGCAGAAGAAGTCCGAGCGCCTCAAGGTCGAGGGCAAGAAGGACGAGAAGCGGCAGAAGCGGCTCAAGGAAGAGCTCGAGTGGGTCCGCTCCAACGCCAAGGGGCGCCAGACCAAGTCCAAGTCGCGTCTGGCCCGCTACGAGGAGATGGCGGCCGAGGCCGAGAAGATGCGGAAGCTGGACTTCGAGGAGATCCAGATCCCGCCGGGCCCGCGCCTGGGCAGCATCGTCGTCGAGGTCAACAACCTCAGCAAGGCGTTCGGCGACAAGGTCCTTGTCGATGATCTGAGCTTCACGCTGCCGCGCAACGGCATCGTGGGTGTCATCGGCCCGAACGGTGCCGGTAAGACCACGCTGTTCAAGATGATCCAGGGCCTGGAGACGCCGGACTCCGGCTCCATCAAGGTCGGCGACACCGTCAAGATCTCCTACGTCGACCAGAACCGCTCCAACATCGACCCGAAGAAGACCCTTTGGGCCGTCGTCAGCGATGAGCTCGACTACATCAACGTCGGGCAGGTCGAGATGCCGTCGCGGGCCTACGTGTCCGCCTTCGGCTTCAAGGGCCCGGACCAGCAGAAGCCCGCGGGCGTCCTGTCCGGTGGTGAGCGCAACCGCCTCAACCTGGCGCTGACCCTCAAGCAGGGCGGCAACCTGCTGCTCCTCGACGAGCCGACCAACGACCTCGACGTCGAGACCCTGTCCAGCTTGGAGAACGCGCTTCTTGAGTTCCCCGGCTGCGCCGTGGTCGTCTCCCACGACCGGTGGTTCCTGGACCGGGTCGCCACACACATCCTCGCCTACGAGGGTGACTCCAAGTGGTTCTGGTTCGAGGGCAACTTCGAGTCGTACGAGAAGAACAAGATCGAGCGGCTCGGTCCGGACGCGGCTCGTCCGCACCGCGCCACGTACAAGAAGCTGACCCGCGGCTGATGACTCGCCACTATTACGAGTGCCCGCTGCGGTGGTCGGACATGGATGCCTTCGGGCACGTCAACAACGCCGTCTTCCTCAAGTACTTGGAAGAGGCGCGGATCGACTTCATGTTCCGGCTGAAGCCCGCGGACGATGACGGACCCTCCTTCGCGGGCGGGTCCGTCGTGGCCCGCCACGAGATCGACTACCTGCGGCCGCTGGTGCACCGGCACGCCCCGGTGACCGTCGAGTCATGGGTCACGAAGATCGGCGCGGCCTCGCTCACCATCTCGTACGAGGTGAAGGACGAGGAGCAGGTGTACGTGCGGGCCTCGACCGTCGTCGTGCCCTACGACCTCCGGGCGCAGCGGCCGCGGCGGATCACCGCCGAGGAGCGTGCCGTGCTCGAGGGCTACATGGACGACGCGGACGATGAGCGCGACGGGGGCTCGGGGGCGCTCGCCGCATGAGCGGGCGGCTGCACTTCGCGGATGCCGGGGAGGCGGCGGACCTCGCCGCCTTCCTGGCACGCCTCATCCACTACGACAAGGCCGCCGCGGTGCGGCTGCAGGTGCACGGGGACGCGGTCGCCGTGTTCGGGCGGCCGCCGTCGTTCGAGGTGCTCGCGATCCGTACGGCGCGGCTGGCGAAGCCGTACGAATACGGGCTCGAGACCTCGCTCGACGTCACCGTCTCCGCCGGTGAACTCCTGGAGTCCGTGGGGGAGTCGGCGGATGCCGTCGAGACGGCCGGGACGGCCGTGGTGCCCGGCGCCGTCACCGGGCCGCCCTGGGCCGGGGTGCTGCCGCCTCGGGGTGGGTGGCAGCAGGAGCCCGGGCTGCCGGGGATGGTGGCTCTGCGGGGCATGGTCGCCGGTGCCGTGCGTGAATTCCGGGGCCGGGTGGAGGAGTTGGCGCCCGAGCTGAGGGTTCGGGCTGAACTCGACCGGGTGGGGCGGGAGATCTGGTCGCGGCCCGTGGGGGACACGGGGCTGCCCGTGCGGGCGGCTCATGCGGCGCAGTCCCTTGGGTTCCTGCGCGGGGAGTCGGTCGACCTGCTGTCGGCGGGGAACTGGCTGCGATTGCGCACCCCGTACGGCTCTACTGCCGTACGTGGGGCGGGACTTGGGCCGTTGTCGGTGGCCCCTGTTTGAGGCGTTGCCCGGCGACGGGGTGCCTATCTGTGGGACGGGAGCCGCCCTGCGGCACGACTGACCGCAACGGCAAGGTCGCTGTCAGCCTTCCGAGTTGACCATCGAGGCCGCCGCGTACGTCAGATAGTTCCAGAGGGTCTGCTCCTGGTCCGGGGTGAGGTCCAGGGCGTCCACCGCCGCGCGCATGTGCTTCAGCCAGGCGTCGTGGGCCGCGCGGTCGACCGTGAAGGGGGCGTGGCGCATGCGCAGGCGCGGGTGGCCGCGGTTGTCGCTGTAGGTGCGGGGGCCGCCCCAGTACTGCATCAGGAACAGGGCGAGGCGCTCCTCGGCGGGGCCGAGGTCCTCCTCCGGGTACATGGGACGCAGGAGCGGGTCCTGTGCGACTCCCTCGTAGAAGTGGTGCACCAGGCGCCGGAAGGTCTCCTCGCCACCGACCTGTTCGTAGAAGGTCTGCTCCTGAAGCGTGCCGCGCGGGATCTCATTCACCCTTCCATGGTCTCAGACGGGGTGGACGAGGACCGAAGGCTTAGGTCCCCTCGCCGTCCCCTCGCCGTCCCCCGGCTTCTCCCGCCGCCTCCCGGCTTCTCCCTGCCACTCGCCTCAGGCGCCGTCGCGCAGCACAGTAGACGTATGGGCACGCATGCAGGTCCCGCCGCCGACCCCGCCGTCCTCGCTCGCGCCGCTCTCGTTCGGGAGATCGGGGCCAGTGGGGCGTGGGACGACGATCCGGCCTGGCGGGAGGCGTTCGAGGCCGTGCCCCGGCAGCTCTTCGTGCCCTACTACTACGTGAGCGCCGGGGGCGGGTACGAGCGGCTCTGGGGGGAGGACCCCGACCCCGGCAGGCGGGAGCGGTGGCTGCGCGGTGCCTACGCGGACGCGCCGCTCGCCACCCGGGTACGGGACGGGGAGCTGCTCTCGTCCAGCAGCCAGCCCTCGCTCATGGCGAAGATGCTCGCCGAGCTCGCGGTGGGGGAGGTCGACGGGGACAGCTGCGACGTGCTGGAGATCGGGGCCGGGACCGGGTACAACGCCGCGCTGCTCGCGCACCGGCTCGGGGACGCGCACGTCACGACCGTGGATCTCGACCCGGAGATCACGGAGTCGGCGCGCAGACACCTCACGGCGGCCGGGTACCACCCGGCGGTCGTGACCGGGGACGGGGCCGCGGGCTGTGCCGAGCGGGCGCCCTACGACCGGATCATCGCGACCTGCACCCTGACGTCGCTGCCGCGGCCCTGGCTCGCCCAGTGCCGGCCCGGCGCCCGTATTCTCGCGCCGCTCGCGACGGGGCTGATCTCCGTGGAGGTGCGGGACGCCGAGCACGCCGAGGGGCGGTTCCTGCACACGCCCGCGTACTTCGTGCCGCTGCGGGGCGGCGGCGACAGGGCCCCGCGCGAGCAGCACATCGGGGGGCTGCCGCGCCGGGCCCTGCAGAACGAACTCTTCCGCTTTCTGCTCGAACTGACCGCGGGGAGCCTCGATCCGCACGAGGCGCTCGCGCTGTGGCAGCGCGAGGGGCGGCCGAACCGCGAACGGTTCGGCGTCACGGTCAGCGGCCCGTACGCGTGGGCCTGGCTGGACGACCCCGAGGGGCCGTACGTCTGGCCCCTCTGAGTCGCCCCACCGGCGTCAGGTCAGTCGCGGCGGATCGTGATCGTCGTCCAGGCGCCCACGTGCACCTGGTCGCCGTCCTGGAGCGGGATCGGGACGAAGGGCTGGATGGGCTCCTCGCCGTTGTTGACCGTCGTGCCGTTCGTCGAGTTCTGGTCGACGACCGCCCAACTGCCGTCCGGCTGCTGGACCAGGACCGCGTGCTGGTGCGAGACGCCCGGGTCCTCCGGGGGCACCGACAGGTCGATGTCCGGGGTGTCACCCGTGGAGTGGCGGCGGCGGCCGATCGTGATCTGGTTCCCGGCGAGCTGGCGCTGCTGCTCCGGCGAGTACGCGGGCAGGTTCAGGCCCGATGCCTCCGGGCCGCTGCGCTGCATCATCGCCATGAAGTACTCGCGGTCGGGGCCGATCGTCGCCGACCAGGTGCCGGGGCCGTGGTTCGTGGCCGGGCCGCTGGGCACGCCCTGGACGCTCGGGCCGCCGGGGCCGCCCGGGGTGCCGGGGGCCGCGCCCGGGAAGCCCTGCGGGGCGTGGGGCTGCTGACCCTGCGGCTGGCCCCAGTCGTCGGGACCGGGAGCCGTGCCGGGACCACCCGGGCCACCCGGACCCGGAGCGCCCGGACCAGGACCGCCCGGACCGGTGACCGGCGCCGACGGCGGAGAGATCACCCAGTCGTCGCCACCACCGCCGAAGGACGGGCCCGACGGGGGCGGCGGGCCCTGCGGGGCGCCGCCCTCCTGCGGGAAGGCGGGTGCGGGCGGGCCCTGGTGGTACGCCTGCGGGGCGCCCGGCGGATTCGGGCCGGGCTGGTTCTGACCGGGCGGCGGGGTGCCGTTGCCCGCGCCGTTGCCGTACGGCGGGATCGGCTCAGCCGGGCGGTTCATCTGCGAGGGGCGCGAGCCCTGGTACTCGAAGGGGTCCTGACCGGGCTGCGGGCCACCAGGGCCGCCGGGCCCGCCGGGGCCACCTGGGCCGGGGGCACCGTGACCGCCCGGTCCGCCCGGACCACCCGGTCCGCCACCCATCGGCGGCGGAGGCGGCTGCTGCTGGAACTGCTGCGCGGGGCTGGGCCCGGGCGTCGGCAGCGGCGGGTTGGGGGCGGCGGGGGTGTACGACGTCGCCGTGTTCGTGAGGAAGTTCCAGCGGCACTCCTCGCAGAACGGGGCGTTCGCCTCGCGCGGGGTGCGGCACTGGGGGCAGAGCTCGGGCTCGGGCGCGAGGTCCGGCACGGCGGACAGATGCGAACGGCCGGGGCCGCCAGGACCACCGGGACCGTCGAAACCACCGGGGCCACCGGGGCCGCCAGGACCACCGGGACCGTCGAAACCACCGGGACCCGGCTGACCCGCGCCCGGAGGCGGCGGCGGGTAGCCGTAGCCCTGGTCCGCGCCCGGGGGCGGCGGCGGGTAGCCGTAACCCTGGGCGGGGGGCGGCGGGGGCGGGGGCGGAGGTACGGCACCGGCCATGCGGTGACCGCAGACCTCGCACCAGTCGTCGGAACCCGACTGGTGTCCGTTCGGGCAGGTCGGCATGTCGGCGCTTCCCCCTCTCTTCTCCGGCCCGAGGGGCCGTGTTCTCGCTGGGTGGTGCAGGAAGTGTGGCTGCTTCTGGCGGCCGCTTCCGGCTGCTGCTGGCTACTTCTTCACGCGAACGGTCTTCGTGGACCGGGTCTCGAGCGTCATCTCGTCGGCCTCGGCGACCTTCGCCTTCAATCGAACAGTACCTGCCGCGGCATCCACGACGTCCACCACCTTCGAAAGCAGTTTCGCGGTATCCGCGTTCCCCGAGGCGCTGGCGAGCTGAACTGCCCGGCCCAGCTTGGCCGTTGCACCGTCCATGTCGCCCGATTTGCGGGCGTCCAGACCCTGCTGGATGACTTGTGCCAGTTCCGCCTGGCCCGTGTAGTGCGCGACCTGCGGATTGATGGAGGTGGAGGCCGCCATGTCGTCCGTCCACACCGCCCGTACGAGGCCCTGGGAGAGCGTCTGCACGGTCCCGTCGCCCTGCGGGATCACCAGCGAGACCCGGGCCGCCAGCATCTCCTGGCCGAGCTCGGCCCCGGGCACCCGTACACAGATGTGGTAGTCACGGGACTCGTCGCCCCAGGAACCGGTGGGATAGTCCCCGGCGCGCGGCCCCGCCTCGGTGCGCCGGTCGGTCAACTCCTCGACGGTGGGTGCCACTTGCTTCACGAACTGGATCTCCACGCCCATCGGCGTCCACAGCCGGAGCGCCACGTCGGCGACCTCCTTGCCCATGGCCGTCTCCATCATCTGCGTGAAGTCGGCGGAGAGCCCGGCCGGGTCGGCAACGATGTCGGCGGTGCCGAGCAGCGCCGAGGCGATGCCTGTGACTTCCTTCACTTCCCAGTCCGTGCCGACGCCCCGGGCGTCACACGTGAAGCGTCCGGCGCAGGAGTCCAGGGCGGCCCTGAGGTCCTCGGGCGACTCGTGTTCGTTGCGGCCGTCGGTGAGCAGGATGCCGTGGCGCACCGAGGACGTGGGAACGTCGTCCGAGTTGAGCAGGCGGTCGGCCAGGCGCAGCCAGGTGCCGATCGCCGTGCCGCCGCCCGCGCTGAGCTTGCGCAGCGCCTGCTTGGCCTGCTCGCGGGTCTGGGCGTCGGCCACCGCGAGCCGGCCGCCGCCGGGGTAGACCTCCTTGGCGACGTGGGTGCCGCCGATCACGGCGAAGCGCACACCGTCGCGCACGGCGTCGATCGCGGCGGCCGTGGCGTCCCGGGCGCCCCGCATCTTCGTCGGCGGGTAGTCCATCGAGCCGGAGCAGTCGACCATGATCGCGACTGCGGCGTCCGGTGCCTGGCCCGCCGAGTAGAGGTGCGGCGCGGAGACCGCGGTGCCGATGGTGCCGCCACCGGTCGCGGTGACCGTGGCGATCGCGTTGACGTCGCGGCCGCCGTCCGGCAGGAACTCGTTCTGGTACACGTCGACCGTGAACTGGGGCACGGTGGACTTGCTGAAATTGGCCATGGATGCTGCTCCCCCTCAGGCTTCTCCCACGGCACGTGGGTGATCAAGTGCGGGTGTACGGCGGCCCGTTGCCCGTGGGGACCCTGATGTCCCCGTGGACGGAGTCCCGCCGAGCGGTGCTGCCCCCTGTGGTGCTACCCCCTGTGGTGCTAGGCCGATCCTGCCCCTTGTGGCGCCACGGAGAACGGGAGCACCGCCACTGTTACGTTGTCGTGGCCGCCGCCGTCCAGGGCGTGGCCGACGAGGACCTGGGCGCTGTGCAGCGGACGGACCGCGGCGTCGCCGGGCACGGCCTGCGCCATCTCCTCGGCCGCCTCCGCGTAGTTCCACAGTCCGTCGGTGCATACGACCACTACACCCGGCCGGTCCGGTTTGAAGGAAGCGGTGTGCGGCTCCAGTTCGTACGCGTCCGCGCCGAGCCAGCCCGTGATGGCGTGGGCGCGCTCGTCCGCGTACGCCTCCGCCTCGCTCATCAGCCCGGCGGCCACCATCTGCGCGGCCCACGAGTCGTCCTCGGTGAGCCGGACGGTGGGGCCGGTGCGGTCGTCGGGGATCCAGTAGGCGCGGCTGTCGCCGACCCAGCCGACGACCAGGAGCTCACCCGCGACGACGCCGCCGACGAGGGTGCACGCCGGGGCGTTCTGGTGCGGGGAGTGCTCGCGGGCCGAAGCGGGTTCCAGGGCAAGGGCGTTGACGGCGTCCGACGCCGCCAGGATCGCGTCGTGCATGGCCTGCTGCGGGTGGATGCCGCGCGGCAGGGCCTCCTGGAGCGACTCGTTGGCGGCCCGGGACGCGGCGAGGGACGCCTCGTCGGGGCGGGTCGCCGAGGAGACGCCGTCGCAGACGATCGCGACGACGGCCGGAGCGCCGCCCGGCAGCGCGGCCGAGGAGATCGCGAACGCGTCCTCGTTCCGGTGGTGGCGCAGACCGCGGTCGCTCACCGCGGCGACCTGGTCCAGCTCCTGCTCCATGTGGTCGCGCTCGCGCGGCTGGGCGTGGCCGCAGTTCTCGCAGTAGCCGTCCGGGTCGACGCGGCCGGAGCGGCAGGCGACGCAGAGCTTGGTGCCCGCGGCGGGTGTGGCGTCGGGCGCGGTGGTACGGGGGTCGGCGGGCGCCGCGGGCTCGGGCGCGGGTGCGGGTGCGGGCATGGGGGTGCCCGGAGTCGCCGCCGCGGCCGCGTCATCCCGGCTGTCCCGGTTGTCCCGGCCGTCCGGGCCGCCGTCGGGGGCGGGCAGCGGGTACTCGTCCGGCTCGTCGGTCCGGACCTCGCCCGGCTCCCGTCCCGGCCCTCGTACGGCAGCAGCCTCCGCCGACAGTTCATGGCCGCCCGAGTCCGTGCCCGGCAGGTCCGTGGGCAGATGCGTCGGGACGGGCACGTCGGAGCTGTCCACGTCAGGGGCGACGGGCCAGCCGGCGTCGGGGGCGGGGGATTCCGCCCGTGCGCCGTTGATCGCGATCGTGGGGCGGTCGTCCGGCGGTTCCGGGACCGCCGACAGGTCGTACCCGCAGGCGCCACAGAACAGGTCGCCGGACTCCAGCGGCTCCTCGCAGCTGGGGCAGGCCGACAGTTGGTGCATCTGCGCCATCACTCACACCCACGTCCGGGGGCGGAAACGGTTTGCCCGCTCCACCAGTTGGATCCTCTCGTCGCCACCCTGAGCGAGCCGGGCCAGCGTCCGGTACGAACGCTCCAGGCCGAATCGCAGGCCACGCTCGTCCAGGTCGCTGCCGAGCAGCACCGTCCGCGCGGTGGGGGACGGCGGAGCCGAGGCGTGGCCAGAGTGCTCACCGGAGAGTACCCAGTCGAGTGCGGTGCCGAGGACCTCGGTCGACAGGCGCTCCCTGCGCACCGCGTCCAGACCGAAGCCCGCGAGGGCCTCGACCTGCCCGGCCGCCGCCGTCAGATCGTCCAGGAGGAGGTGCACCGCCGCCGGGGCGGACTCCGGCGCGGAGCGCTGCCGCAGCCGGGCCCGTACGGCCGCGACCCGGGCCGCCGTGTAGTGGATCGACGCCTCCGGCACGGACTCCAGGGTGCGCACGGCCGCGCGCCGGTCGTCGGCGGCGAGCTGCACCCGGGCCAGGCCGAACGCGGCACTCACATAGCTGGGGTCGGTGGTCCACACGAGGCGGTAGTACTCGGCGGCGTTGTCCAGCTGGCCGAGGACCTCCGCGCAGACGCCGAGGGCCAGCTTGGGGGCGGGCTCGCCGGGGAACGCGTCGTAGACGGCGTCGAACGACAGCGCCGCGTTCTCGTGGTCGCCGGTCGCGAGGGCGGCGACGCCCCGGTACCAGACCACCCGCCAGTCGGCCGGGTGCTGCAGCTCCAGGTCCGCCAACGCCCGTGCCGCGGGCTCCAGTTCACCCATCGCGAGGCGGGCCCGCAGACCGCGCAGCTGGAGCTCCATGGACGGGGTGGGCGCCGCGCCCAGGGCGCTGATCAGCTCGCCGGGTGCGGAGGCGATGAGACCGGCGAGGAAGCCCGCGTTCGGGTCGTTCGGGTCGACGCGGGGGATGGGCAGGGCGAGCGAGGTCGCGGGGGCGTCCAGCGGCCGTACCAGGCTGGCGCCGCCGACGAGGGCGGGAGCGGCGGCATCCGGCGTCCGGGCGCCGAGCCGGGACACCTCGCCCGTGAGCTCCGCGAACAACTCCGTGTCCGTGACCTTCAGTTCGGGGCCGAAGAGCGTGGACAGGGAGGGGCGGGGGCGGCCCGTCTGGAGGGCCACGACCTCGCGCAGGACGCCGGTGAGCTGCTCGGCCATCTCCTGGGCCGAGGCGAAGCGGCGGGCCGGGTCCGGGTCGGTGGCGCGGACCAGGAGGCGGTAGAAGGACTCGTACTTGTGGAAGACCTCGATGTTGTCGGGGTCGGGCAGGGAGTCCACGAAGACGTTCGTATAGCCCTGGAAGTCGAAGGTCAGGACGGCGAGGGTGCGCGCCACCGTGTAGAGGTCGGAGGCGACGGACGGGCCGACCTCCGCGACCTCCGGGGCCTGGTAGCCCACCGTGCCGTAGATCGCCGACTCGTCGTCGTCCATGCGGCGGACGGCGCCCATGTCGATGAGCTTGAGCTGGTCCTCGGTCTGTATCGCGTTGTCGACCTTGAAGTCGCAGTACAGGAGGTTGCGGCTGTGCAGGTGGCCGAGGGCCTCCAGGGCCTCGATGCCGTACGCGCACGCCTGCTCGACCGGCAGCGGATCGCGCTTGCCGGCCTCCGTGCGGCGGCCGTTGGCGATCTCCTTGAGGGACTTGCCGCCGACGTACTCCATGACGATGTAGCCGTCCATGGAGCCCGTGCGCTGGTCCAGGTGCTCCACGAAGTTGTAGATCCGCACGATGTTGCTGTGCTCGATCTCGGCGAGGAAGCGGCGCTCGGAGATCGCGGCCGCCATCGCGTCCTGGTCGCCCGTGTCGAGGAGGCCCTTGAGGACCACCCAGCGGTCGGACACCGCGCGGTCGATGGCGAGATAGACCCAGCCGAGGCCGCCGTGCGCGAGACAGCCCACGACCTCGTACTGGCCGTGGACGATGTTGCCCGGGTTCAGCTTCGGCACGAACGAGTACGGGTGGCCGCACTTGGTGCAGAACCCCTCGGTGCGGCCCGGCCGCTCACCGCGCGCGCGGCCTACCGGGGCGCCGCAGTCCGAGCGCGAGCAGAAGCGCTTCCGCTCGGGCACCTCCGGGTTCTCCTGCACCGCCTGCGCCGGGTCCGGGCGCGGCACCTGCGGCACCGAGACCAGGCCGACGCCCAGCCTGCTGCGGCCCGACGAAGCCGCCGTGCCCGAGCTGCGCACGGACACCGACCGCGACGACGTGCGCCCCGAGAGCGAGCGGGACAGGCGGCCCGACACGGAGCGCCGCGAGGACTGCGAGCGCGCCGACCGGGAGGAGCGCGAACTTCCGCTCCTGGAGCTGCTGCTGGAGTCCTTGCCGCCGGCCGTGATGCCCGTCGGGGGTGAGCTCACCATCCCGCTGGGCGAGACGACCGGGGCGAGGCCGCAGGTGTCGCAGTACAGCTCGCCGCCGCCCACGTCCTCGTACGAACCGGTGCACCCGGGCCGCTGGCAACTCTTCTGCTGGCTCATGATTCCCCCCTCCGGTCGGTGGGCCCGCCCTGCTGCGGGACCCTGGGCGCCAACGCCTCGGCGGCCGCCCGCTGATAGCGCAGCACGGCCTCCTCGGCCACGCGCAGGTCGCAGGGCGCGCTCCACAGCATGCGGCGCGCCGCGTCGTACCGCTCGATCAGGAGCGAGTCCTCGGCGAGGCCGTGCCGCGCGACCTTCGCCTTGTACGCGTCGAGGCGGCCGCGCAGCTCGGCGCGGACCGCGAGCGGGGCCGTGACCGCCGTCAACGACTCCCGTGCGCGCAGCAGTTCGTCCTCCGCCTTCTGCTCCAGGGACTCCAGGAGCGGCGAGAGGCGGTGCCACTGGGCGTGCCTGCGGTAGTCGGCGGCCATGGCCAGCTGCTCCTGGAGCGCGGTCGGCGGGCCGCTGACGGCGGGCACCTCGGAGGCGGCGATCTTCGCGAGGACCTCCCCGCGCGCGGAGCGGGCCTCGGCGAGCGTGCGGTCCGCGCGGGACAGCACGTCCCGGAGGCGGCCGAGGCGGGCCTCCGCGTCCTGGCGGACCGTGAGCACCGCGTCGATCTCGCGGCGCACCTCCTCCAGGGCGCGGGCCTGACGGTCGTACGCGTCCGTGCTGGGCCTGCCGCCGCCGGGTGCCGAACTCCCTTGCGCGGGCTGCCAGTAGGCGAGCGGATCGGACACCACCTCCTCGCGCAGCGTGGTGAGCGCCGCCGTGATGCGCTCCAGGTCGTCCCCCGAAGGGTGCTCCCCGGGCCGTACGCCGACGGAGTGCGCGAGCTGGCGGGTGCGGGCCAGCTCGGCGGCGAGCAGGTCGATGCGGGCGGGCAGCGCCGACCAGACGGCGTCCGCGGCGACGACGACGTCCAGGGAGTGGGCGTACAACTCGTTCATCCGGTCGACGAGTTCGGCGAGGGTGAAGCGCTCGGTGAGCTTGGCGGGTCCGGTGATCGAGGGGGACGTGGGGGCGTTCGCCGTGCCGGGGACGGTGATGCTCTCGCCGCGCAGCAGGTCGGTCAGCTCCACCAGGTCGTCCCGGCTCGGCCAGCGGCGCCGTGCGCGCAGGTCGCGGGCGGAGCGCAGGGCGTCCGCGTACGCGTCGAAGTACGCCCAGAGCTGGGTGATGGCGCGCTCCGTGGCGCCCCATCTGTCGTGGGTGGTGCCGGTGAGCCGGGCGCCTTCGAGCAGTCGGCGGCCCGCGTGGTCCTGCAGGGCGAGGAGCGACGTCTCGATCGCCTCGTGCTCGGCGTCGAGCCGTGCCAGCGCACGGTCCACCTCGTCCCGGTCCATCACAGGACCGGGGGGTCCCGCGACGCTCATCGATCACCTCTCTGTCTGTGGGGCCCTGAACCGCCGTACCCCGTACGTCAGTCGGAGCCGTACTGGGCGGCGGGCGGGCTCGCCGTCTTGCCGCCCAGGTTGTCCTTGAGCCAGTCGTCGTATGACTTCTTCCAGCCGTTGTCGTCCTTGCGGTAGTCCTCCAGGACGGCGTTGACCCGCTTGACCAGGTCGGTCGCGTCCTTGTTCATCGCCACTCCGTAGAACTCCGTGGTGAACGGCTTGTCGTCCTTGAGCTCGACGGTCGGGTCCTGTGCGGCCTGGCTCGCGCCGAGCGCACTGTCGGTCACCACCGCGTCGACCTCGCCGAGCTGGAGCCTTACCAGGCAGTCGAGTTGGTTCGGCACCGTGGTGCTGATATCGGCACCCTTGGAGTCCTTCTGTAGTTCTTCGAGCGCGATGGAGCCCTCGGCCGAACAGACCTTCTTGCCCTTGAGCGAGTCGTCGTAGCCCTTGATCGCAGTGGACGTCTTGGGGGCGAGGACCTGCTGGCCGGTTTCGAAGTACGGGGTGGAGAAGGCGACGTCCTTCAGGCGCTCGCAGTTGATGGTCATGGTCCGCACGACCATGTCGACCTGCTTGTTCTTGAGGGCCGGGATGCGCTGGTTGGTGGGGATGGCGCGGAACAGCACGGCCTCGGGGTCGCCGAGGATCTCCTTGGCGATCGCGTGCGCCAAGTCGATGTCGAAGCCCTCCAGTTCACCCCCGGGCTTGTTCGGGTCGCGGTAGCCCCAGCCGAGGCTGTTCTGGTCGACGCCCACGATGAGCTTCTTGACCTTGCGCTTCTTGATCTCATCGATCGTCGGACCGTCGTCGGTCGAGGCCCGGGGGCTCTGGTCGACGCAGTTCTTGGCGTCCGCGCGCGGAGCACCCGGCACACGCGCCTGCGCCGCCTCCGAGACACGCTGCGAGCCGTTGGGCGCCCGGCCGGAGTCGCCGTCCGCTCCCCGGGGCAGGGCCACCACCAGCGTGGCCGTCAGCGCGCAGGCCGCGCCCATGGTGGCGACGCCGCCCCAGCCGCGCAGCCTCGACGTCGTGCCCCGTCGCGTACGCATCGTCCGCGCGCCCCCTCTCATCGGTACTCCGAAAGCCTGCGCCCGATGCCGAGCACGGCGCCCGCCGCGGCGAGCACGGCCAGCACGGCGGCGCCCACGGGGAGCCCGGTCATGGCCCCCCTGCCGTCCGAGGCGGCCTGCTTGAACTCGGCCTGCTCGTGGGTGAGCGCCTGCTCCAGGGCCGTGTCCACATTGTCGAAGCACTCGCCGGTCGGGACGTCCTTCTTGCTGCCGATGACCCGGTCGAGAGCCTGTTGGTAGTCACCGCCGTCGTCGGCCACGCGGGCCTCCTGATGGCGCTTCTTCCACTCCTTGACGCTCGCCACAGCCTTGGTCACCGGCTGCTCGCCCTTCGAGTCGTCGGCGAGGCCGGCCGCGTCGCCCAGCAGGCCGCTGTCGGTGTCGCCGAGCGCCTTCATCTGGGCCTTGAAGGCGACGTCGAACTTGTCCTTGACGTCCTCGCCCACCTTGACCGTCTCGGCGCCGCGGCTGACCAGTGTCAGGTTCTCGTTGCCGCGGGCCTTCAGGGAGTTGATGCGGGCGTCCTGCAGGACGTTCAGCGACTTCACGCCGTGGTCGTACGAGTCGGTGAGATCCGCGCGGGCGATGCTGTGGCCCGCGACGAGCCAGAGCAGGACCACGCCGGACGCGGCCGTCGCGGCGAGCAGTCCGTGGTTGAACACCCGGTTCGTGCGGCGGTAGTTGCGGCGCTGGGCCCAGACGAGGCCGGCGATCGCGACGACGCCGAGGCCGATCGCGGCCCAGGGGTAGGGCTTCGCGTCGCCGTAGTCCGAGCCGAGCCGGTCGTTCTCCGCCTGGTAGAGCTTCTCGGCGGCGGGGAGCATCTGCTCCTGCATTTTGTCGTTCGCGTACCGCAAGTAGGCGCCGCCGAGGGGCAGTCCCTGGCGGTTGCCCGCGCGGGCGCGCTCGATCAGGCCGGTGTACTGCGGCAGGAGCTTGTTGAGCTCGGCGACGGCGGCGGCCGACGAGGAGTCCGGCCCCGCGCTCGACGCCGCCGTGGCGAGCTTCTCGGACGCCGTCCGGATGTCCCGCTCATAGCGCTGGCGGACGCTCGCGGGCTCCTGGCCGCCCGCCAGGAAGCCGCTGGAGGCCGCGGTGTTGGCATCCGCGAGGGAGCGGTAGATGGCGGCGGCGTCGGCGCTCAGGGGCTGGCTGCGGTGCAGCACGTCGTCGGCGGCGGCCGAGCGGTCGGACATCTGCCAGGTGGTGACGGCGCCGAACGCGACGACCAGGAGGGCCAGGACGGCGCCGATGATGCGCAGCCTGCCCGGCTCCGTCGTCGCCGCCGCGCGCAGCCGGTCCGTGCCCTCCGCCCAGGCCGTGCGGCGCGGGGGAGAGGGGGGCTCGGCGGCGGGGGCCGTGGTGGGCGCGGCGGTGGGCGTCGCCGCTTGCGGCGGGACCGCGGGCATCGTGGGTGCGGACCGCGCGGGTGCCTGTCCCGGCGCGCCCGGCGCCCCTGGCGCTCCCGGCGGTGCCGCGCTGCCGTTCGGCGGGTGTGTCACCTTGACCCCGACCTCCCCCTTGGTCACTGGACGTCACCTCCGCCCGGCGCGGGAAGAGGTGCACGGCCGCAAGTATTGCCGCAGGGACTGACATCCGCACAGGCATTGACTGGATCTTGTTCGGATCACGCACGGGATCGCGGCGCGCGGCGAAGGGCATCCCCCGCACATCCCCCTGCCCATGAACACGAGTTTCGGATCTGTTCGGTTCCCTTCGGCGCCGCCGCGCCCTCTCCAGCCGCGTCAGGAACTCCCCTCACGTCCCTTCAGGCGCTCACCGTGCCTCGTAATGCGCCCGCACGCGCGCGTGCACCTCGCGCGCCGCCCCCACCCGGTCAAGGCCGAGCAGCGCCGCGCCCAGAACGGGACGGGCCGTGACGATCCGGGGCACCGCCTTCGGGGCCCGGTCGGCCAGCAACGCCCGTATGCGGTCGTCGAGTTGTGGATGGCGCGCGGCCATGATGCTGCCGCCGAGCAGCACCGGCGTCTCCTCGCCGAGCAGGTCGAGACGGGTGAGGGCGACCGTCGACAGGGCCACCACCTCGTCCGCGAGCCGGTCCACGAGGGAGTGGGCCACGGGGTCGCCGGCCGCCGCCGTGGCGAACAGGACCGGGGTGAGCTCATGGCGCCGCACCGCGTCGATGCGCTCCAGGTGCAGCGCCTCGATCAGCGCGTACATGGAGTCCAGGCCGAAGTGCGCGGGCAGGGCACGGGCCAGCTCCGTGGGGCCGCCGCGGCCGTCCTCGGCGCGGGCCGCGTGCCACAGCGCCTCCTCGGCGAGGCCCCAACCGCCGCCCCAGTCACCGGAGATGCGGCCGATCGCGGGGAACCGCGCCGTGCGCCCGTCCGGCCGCAGGCCCACGCAGTTGATGCCCGCGCCGCACACCACGGCCACGCCGCGCGGCTCCTCGACGCCCGCACGCAGGATCGCGAAGGTGTCGTTGTGGACGGTGACGCTCTCACCCCAGCCGCGGGCCCGCAGCGCGGCCGCCAACTGCTTCTCCTCCACCGGGAGATCGGCGTTGGCGAGGCACGCCGAGACATGGCCGATCCGGGTGCCCGGGATCAGCCCCGCCTCCGCGAACACCCGCGCCACGGCGTCGGCCAGGACGTCCACGGCCGCCTCGACCCCGACCAGCGGCGGTTGGAACCCGCCGCCGCGCGCCGCCGCGACCACCTGGCCGTCGGCGGCGACGAGTGCGACGTCGGTCTTGCTGTTGCCCGCGTCGATCGCGAGGACCGAGCCGGTCCCGAGGACCGCGGCGGGCGTTGCCGTCATGCCCACGCGAGGTGCTCCCGGTTGTGCGCGATCAGCCGGTCGGTGAGCCCGTCGGCGTCCTCGTGCCGGCCCACCAGGGGGTGGGCCAGCAGGGCCTTGAAGACCCGGTCGCGGCCGCCGCGCGTCGCGGCCTCCAGGGCGAGGTCCTCGTACGCCGTGACATGGGCGACCAACCCCGCGAACAGCGGGTCGAGTTCGGGCACCGGCAGCGGCCGGGCGCCGTTCGCGTCCACGGCCGCCTGCACCTCGATGACGGCGTCGTCCGGCAGGAACGCCAGCGTGCCGTTGTTGTACGTGTTCACCACCTGGTACGGGCTGCCTCCCCCGCCGAGCAGCGACGCCGCGAGGTCCACGGCCGCCTCCGAGTAGAAGGCGCCGCCCCGCTTGGCGAGCAGCTCCGGCTTCTCGTCCAGCGCCGGGTCCCCGTACATCTGGAGCAACTGCCGCTCCATCTCGGCGACTTCGGCGGCCCGCGACGGCTTGGTGCGCAGCTCCCGCACGACCTCGTCGTGGGCGTAGAAGTAGCGCAGGTAGTACGAGGGGACGACGCCCAGGCGGTCGAGGAGCGAGCGCGGCAGGCTCAGACTGGCCGCGATCTCGTCGCCGTGTTCGGCGAGGAGCTTGGGCAGCACGTTCTCCCCGTCGGGGCCGCCGAGGCGCACCCCCGTCTCCCAGGTGAGGTGGTTGAGGCCCACGTGGTCCAGGTGGACGTCGCCCGGGGTGACCCCGAGGAGCCCCGCGAACCGCCGCTGGAAGCCGATCGCCACGTTGCACAGGCCGACCGCCTTGTGCCCGGCCTGGAGCAGGGCGCGGGTCACGATGCCGACCGGGTTCGTGAAGTCGATGATCCAGGCGTCCGGGTTGGTGCGGCGCACCCGCTCGGCGATGTCCAGGACCACGGGGACGGTGCGCAGCGCCTTGGCGAGGCCGCCCGCGCCCGTCGTCTCCTGGCCGACGCAGCCGCACTCGAGCGGCCACGTCTCGTCCTGGTTCCGGGCCGCCTGCCCGCCCACGCGCAGCTGGAGCAGGACCGCGTCGGCGCCCTCCACGCCCGCGTCCACGTCCGGCGTGGTGACGACGCGGGCCGGGTGGCACTGCTTGGCGAAGATGCGCCGGGCGAGGCCGCCGACGAGCTCCAGGCGGTCGGCCGCCGGGTCGATCAGGACGAGCTCCTCGACGGGCAGGGTGTCCCGCAACCGGGCGAAACCGTCGATGAGTTCGGGGGTGTACGTGGAGCCCCCGCCCACTACAGCCAGCTTCATGTCAGCTCTCACTCAGCCCTTCACTCCGGTCAGCGTGACACCCTCGACGAACGCCTTCTGGGCGAAGAAGAACACGAGGATCACGGGGGCCATGACCAGAACGGTCGCGGCCATGGTCAGGTTCCAGTCGGTGTGGTGCGCGCCCTTGAAGGACTCCAGGCCGTAACTCAGCGTCCAGGCACCGGGGTTCTCGGACGCGTAGATCTGCGGTCCGAAGTAGTCGTTCCAGGCGTAGAAGAACTGGAACAGGGCGACGGCCGCGATGCCCGGCTTCGCCATCGGCAGGACGACCCGCACCAGGGTCTTGAACTCGCCGCAGCCGTCGACCTTCGCCGCGTCCACGTACTCGTTCGGGATGGTCATCAGGAACTGCCGCAGCAGGAAGATGGAGAACGCGTCGCCGAACGCCATCGGGATGATCAGCGGCCACAGCGTCCCGGACAGGTCCAGCTGCTTCGCCCAGAACAGGTACATCGGGATCACGACGACCTGCGGCGGCAGCATCATCATCGAGATGACCAGCATCAGCGACAGATTGCGCCCGCGGAAGCGGAACTTGGCGAGGGCGTAGGCGACCGGGATGGACGACACGACGGTCAGGACGGTGCCGAGGCCCGCGTAGATCAGGGTGTTCTTCCACCAGGTCAGGAAGCCCGGGGTGTCGAAGACCTTCTTGTAGTTGCCCCACTCCCAGGTGTCCGGGATCAGGTCGCGGCTCAGCGCCTGGCTGTCGCTCATCAGCGAGGTCAGCAGGACGAAGACGAAGGGCAGCACGAAGAAGAGGGCGGCCGCGACACCGAGGGCGTGCACGCCGATCCACTCCAGCAGAAGCTTGCGACGGGCGGTGCGCTCGGCGGGCGAGGGAGCCTGCAACTGGACGGGCTTCTCAAGGACTTGAGATGTCTGCACGGGGGTCATGACGGGTCAGTCACCTGCCTGGATGAGGCCGCCCCGGCGCCGCATCAGGAGCGCGGTGAACACCATGGACAGGGCGAAGAGCACAAGGGCGACCACGCACGCCGAGCCGTAGTCGAAGCGCTGGAAGCCGAGGTTGTAGACGAGCTGGGGCAGGGTGAGGGTCGACTTGTCCGGGTAGCCGGGCTCGAACTGCGTACCGGCGCCCTGGATCACCCCCGAGGCGACCTTCCCGGCGATCAGCGGCTGCGTGTAGTACTGCATCGTCTGGATCACGCCGGTGACCACGGCGAACATCACGATGGGCGAGATGTTCGGCAGCGTCACGAAGCGGAACCGCTGCCAGGCCGAGGCCCCGTCCAGCTCCGCCGCCTCGTACTGCTCCTTCGGCACGTCGAGCAGCGCGGCCATGAAGATGACCATGAGGTCGCCGACGCCCCACAGGGCCAGCATCGTCAGGGCGGGCTTGGACCAGGTGGGGTCGTTGAACCAGCCGGGGCTGGGCAGCCCGACCGCGTCGAGGATCGAATTGACCGGCCCCGTACCGGGGTTGAGCAGGAAGGCGAAGGCCATGGTCGCGGCGACGGGCGGCGCGAGGTAGGGCAGGTAGAAGAGGGTGCGGAAAACCCCCGTACCCGTCTTGATCTTCGTGATGAGCAGCCCGATGCCGAGCCCGAACAGGACCCGCAGGCTGACCATGATCGCGACCAGCCACAGGGTGTTGCGCAGGGCGGGCCAGAAGAGCGGGTAGTGCTGGAAGACGTAGGTCCAGTTCTTCGTCCCGCTCCATGTCGGCGGCTTGAAGCCGTCGTAGTGCATGAACGAGAAGTAGACGGTGGAGATCAGCGGGTAGGCGAAGAAGACCGCGAAGCCGATCAGCCACGGCGACATGAAGGCGAGCGTGCGAAGCGCGGAGCGGCGCCGCTTGGCGCGGAGCGTGTACGTGCTGGTCATGGCGAGTCCAAGTCCCGGTGGCCGCCGCCTACTTGGCCTGCGCGATGTCGGTGTCGATCTGCTCGGCGGTCTTCTTCAGGCCCGCGTCGAGGTCCTTGGTCTTGCCGCTCTCGTAGTCGTAGCCGAACTGCTGGATCGTCACGAGGTAGGTGCCGCCGTTGAGGGAGGCCGGGCTCGTGGTCGACTTCGGGTCGGCCGCGATGTCCAGGAAGGTCTTGAAGCGCGGGTCGTACTTGAGCTTCGGGGACTTCAGGGCGGCGAGCGTGGAGGGGACGTTGTGGATGTCGTTGGCGAAGCCGACCACGGCGTCGGTGTCGGTGGTCATGTACTTCACCAGCTCCCAGGACGCGTTCTGCTTCTTGCTGGTGGCGGCGATGCCCGCGATGGTGCCGGTCAGATAGCCCTTGCCGTACTCGTCCTTCTGCTCGTCCGGTACGGGCAGCGGCGCGACGCCGATCTCGAAGCCGGGCCCCGCCTCCTCGGCCATCCCGAGCCGCCACTCGCCGTCCAGCTGCATCGCGACCTGCCCAGTGTGGAAGGGATGCTTGGGACCCCATTCATCACCCAGCTTGGAGCGGTACTTCTCCAGCTTCTGGAAGCCGCCGAGCCCGTCCACGAGCCGCTTCTGGAGCGTGAAGCCGTCCTTGAAGGCGGGGTCCTTCGCGAGGTTCGACTTGCCGCTCTTGTCGAAGTACGTGGGCGAGAACTGCCCGAAGTAGTGCTCGGTCGTGGACTCCCAGCCGTGGTAGTTCGGCATGAAGCCCAGCTGCTCGTAGGAGTCGCCCTTCTCCTTCGTCAGCTTCTTGGCGTCGGCCTCGAACTCGGTCCACGTCTTGGGCGGGCTCTTGATCCCGGCCTTCTTGAAGGCGTCCTTGTTGTAGTAGAGGCCGTACGCGTCGCCGAGGAGCGGGGCGGTGCAGCGGTTGCCCTCGAACTGCGTGTACTCGTTCATCGCCTTCGGGAAGGTCTTCTCCGGGTCGATGGAGGACTTCTTGAAGAAGGGATTCAGATCGACGAGCGCGCCCGATGAACAGAACTTCCCGACGTTGTTCGTCGTGAACGAGGAGATGACGTCGGGCGACTTGCTGCCGCCCGCCCGCAGCGCCTGGTTGATCTTGTCGTCGGTCATGCCGCCGGTGACGTTCACATGGATGTTGGGGTGCGCCTCCTCGAACCCGGCCACCAGCTTCTTCACGGCCTTCAGCTCCGAGGGCGCGGACCAGGCGTGCCAGAAGTTGAGCGTCGTCTCCTTGGAGGCGTCGTCGTTGGCGCCCGACTCGGACTGGCCGGTGCAGGCGGTCGCGAGCAGGGCTATGGAGGCGGCGGCCGCGAGGGCCACGGCCATACGTCGATTAGTTGCGGGCATGACAAGGTCTCCCTGTGGCGGGGTGGGACGGGACGAGGGGTGCGGAGATCTCTCGGAAGGGGAACTGAGGGGGCTAGCGGGAGGTGTCGAAGACCTCGTCGCGGGTGGCGGCCAGGGCGCTCTCCAACGCGCCCCGCAGCACGGGGTGTTCGGCGACGTCACCCACGACGAGGCGGGGCCGGGAGGCGGCCAGCTCCTCCAGCTCGGCGGCGACCAGCTCACGCAGCGGCTCACCGCCCGCGGTCTGCAACGAGCCGCTGAGCACGACGAGTTCGGGGTCGAAGACGGCGATGAGCGAGGCGAGACCGGTGGCGAGCGCGGTCGCGTAGGTCTCCAGGAGCCGCCGGTAGGGCCCTTCGTGGCCGGGGTCGTCCGTGAGGGCGGCGGCGGCCTCGGCGAGCAGCGCGCTGGCGGCCTCCGCGTGCGAGCCCTGCGGGATCGGCGCGATGCCCAGCTCACGGGCGAGCCGCGGCAGTGCCTGGGCGCCCGCGAGCTCCTGATAGCCACCGCTGTTCGCCTTGGTGACCTGCCGTACGAGGGGCGCGCCCGGCACCGGCAGGAAGCCGATCTCGCCCGCGCCCCCGGTCCAGCCGCGGTGCAGCCGCCCGCCGATCACCAGGGCGGCGCCGAGCCCCTCCTGGTTCCACAGCAGCACGAAGTCCTCGTGGCCGCGGGCGGCGCCGAGCCGCTGCTCGGCGATGGCGGCCAGATTGACGTCGTTCTCGTACTCGACGGGCATCGGCAGGGCGGCGGCCAGCTCGTCCAGGAGCGTGGCGAAGTGCCAGCCGGGCAGATGGCTCGCGTACCGCAGGCGGCCGGTGTTCGGGTCGAAGGCGCCGGGCGTCCCGATCACGAGCCGGTGGATGTCGGACCGGGCGAGCCCGGCGGCCTTCACCGCCCCGTCCAGGGCGTCGGTCACCTGGCGTACGACGGGGTCGGCGCGGCGGCCCGGCGTGGGCAGCTCGAACCGGCCGACCGTCCGTCCGGTGATGTCGGCGACGGCGGCGAGGATGCGGTCCGGGTTCACATCGAGCCCGGCGGCGTACGCGGCGCCAGGGTTGACCGCGTACAGCTGGGCGTTGGGCCCCGGTCGCCCCTCGCTCGTCCCGGTCGCGCGCACGAGCCCGGCCGCTTCGAGGCGGGCGAGCAGCTGGGAGGCGGTCGGCTTGGAGAGCCCGGTGAGGTTGCCGATGCGGGTGCGGGAGAGGGGACCGTGGGCGAGGAGCAGATCGAGTGCCGCGCGGTCGTTCATGGCGCGCAGGACGCGGGGTGTTCCCGGGGTCGAACCACCCATGAGCTGCTCCTTCGCGGTTGCCGACCAGTACTGTTAGGAAGGTTTCCTATTGGGTGGGTTGAACGTAAGTCCGCCGTGAATGGGGCGTCAATAGCGAGCGCCCCCGCGGCAACCAAGTCGTTACCTGCGGGGGCGCTCGCGAGGACGCAGCGGACGCGACGTACAAAAAGCCCGGACGTCAGGCAGAGATGCCGTCGATCCGGGCCAAGGCGTCGTCCGCGCCGAATGGCTGCAAGTACGGCAGCCAGCGCGGGTCCCTATGTCCGGTCCCGATGATGCGCCAGGCGAGCCCCGAGGGCGGGGCGGGCTTGTGCCGAAGGCGCCACCCGATCTCGACGAGATGACGGTCGGCCTTGACGTGATTGCAGCGGCGGCACGAAGCCACCACGTTGTCCCAGACGTGCTGGCCGCCACGGCTCCTCGGAATGACGTGGTCGACGCTGGTTGCGACGCCACCGCAGTACATGCACCGGCCGCCGTCACGGGCGAACAGTGCACGCCGGGTCAGAGGAACGGGCCCCCGGTAAGGGACCCGGACGAACCGCTTGAGGCGGACCACGCTGGGTGCGGGGACGGTGCGGGTGGCGCTGTGCATGAAGGCGCCGGACTCTTCCAGACAGAGAGCCTTGTTCTCCAGGACGAGAACGAGCGCGCGGCGGAGCGGTACGACGCCGAGCGGCTCGTACGACGCGTTGAGGACCAGGACATGCGGCACGGATGCCTCCTTGTACGCCGGCGGCGCGTGGCTCGCGCCGGGACGATCTGTAGCCAGTTTCCCCTCATGCCTGGTCGTAGCGCCACCATGTCCCGGTAACGGCCTTGGAGTGTTTTCGACCACATGGGCTGCTGGGGCGGGTGGGGCGAGGGGAGCGGGGGAGCGCGTGCGCGGATGTCCGGGGGTGTCCGGTGGTGTCCGGGGGTGTCTGCGGGCGTGCGGGAGTGTCTGCGGGCGTGCGGGGGTGAGCGCCGTGTCCCGTGCCCCGGCGTCACTACGTGAGCACCGTCTCTCCCTCGAACATCACAACGATCCACACACAATGCCCCGTTAGTGTGGTGGGTCTGCCCGGCTCGCAGTCCAGACGTCTTGCTCCCTTGTCTGTCCCGCTGTCCCCTTCGCCGGGCAGGACGCGATGCCTGGAGGTACCTGCCGTGATCTTGTCCGCCGTACCGGCCGTTCTGTCGGCCACACGACCGGACCCGGACCCGACCGGAACCAAGAAGCCCGTCACGCTCGAGGACGCGCAGGAGAGCGCGACGAACGCGGCGAGCTGGGTGGAGCAGAACTGGTCGACGTGGCTCGCCATCTCGCTGCGGGTCCTCGTGATCGTCGTGATCGCGCTGGTCCTGCGCGTCCTGGTCCGACGGGCGATCACCAAGCTCATAGACCGGATGAACCGCACGGCGCAGGCGGTGGACGGCACGGCTCTCGGCGGCCTTCTGGTCAACGTCGAGCGCCGCCGCCAGCGCTCGCAGGCGATCGGCTCGGTGCTGCGCTCCGTGGCCTCGTTCCTGATCATGGGCACGGCGGGCCTGATGATCCTCGGCACCTTCGACATCAACCTGGCCCCGCTGCTCGCGTCGGCGGGTGTGGCCGGTGTCGCGATCGGCTTCGGCGCCCGCAACCTGGTGACGGACTTCCTCTCGGGCGTCTTCATGATCCTTGAGGACCAGTACGGGGTCGGCGACTCCATCGACGCGGGGGTCGCCTCCGGCGAGGTCATCGAGGTGGGTCTGCGCGTGACGAAGCTGCGCGGCGACAACGGCGAGATCTGGTACGTCCGCAACGGCGAGGTCAAGCGCATCGGCAACCTCTCGCAGGGCTGGTCCACGGCGGGCGTGGACGTGACGGTCCGCTCGGACGAGGACCTGGAGAAGGTGCAGGCGACGCTGGTCGCGGTCGGTGAGACGATGGCCAAGGAAGAGCCTTGGAACGAGCGGCTGTGGGGCCCGGTGGAGATCCTGGGTCTGGACAGCGTGCTCCTCGACTCGATGGTCGTCCGTGTCTCCGCGAAGACGATGCCGGGCAAGTCGCTGGGCGTCGAGCGGGAGCTGCGCTGGCGGATCAAGCGGGCGTTCGACGAGGCGGGCATCCGGATCGTGGGTGGGGTGCCGGTCGCGGTCGAGGAGTCGGCGGCTCCGGATCCGACGGCGGGGGTCGCGGCGCCTTCCGCCTATGCGTCGACGACGTCGCCGCAGTCGCTTGCCACGGCGCCGATAGCGCCGCCGCCGAACCTGGCGAAGTAGTTCTTCTCGTTCATCTTCTCGTTCATACGTGGATGGGGCGCCCGGATTGCTTCCGGGCGCCCCATCCACGTGTATGCGCGCTCGCTGTCTCTCCCTCAGCCCCTCAGCGCACCCAGTTCTTCAGCGGCTCGGTGTCGAGGGTGATGCCGACGGGGCCGGGCAGCGTGACGTCCTTGCCGAAGGGGAGGGTCATCACCTGCTCGTAGCGGCCGCCGTCGGGCTGGCTGTGCACCTTGATCTCGCAGGTCTCGCGGTCGATGAGCAGATAGACCGGGATGCCGGTCGCGGCGTAGGCGCGGGGCTTGTCGACGCGGTCGCGGCGGTCGGTGTCGGAGTCGTACGAGGTGACTTCGACGACCATGAGGACGGGGGTGGGGTCGGCCCATTCGCCGGCGCCGACGAAGGCGTGACTGGGGACGAGGGAGCCGTCGGGGCGGGCGCGGCCTTCCTTGTTGCTCTCGACCACCAACCCCTGCAGTGGGT
The DNA here is from genome assembly GCF_042740175.1 of Streptomyces sp. NPDC059009. Taxonomy (NCBI): domain Bacteria; kingdom Bacillati; phylum Actinomycetota; class Actinomycetes; order Kitasatosporales; family Streptomycetaceae; genus Streptomyces; species Streptomyces sp. NPDC059009. The sequence goes on from NZ_JBHYJB010000006.1 coordinate 190,821, forward strand.
CGAGCCACAGCTCCGGACGGCTCCGCAGGAAGAGGCGGGTCAGCCATGCGATGACGGCTCCGCGATTTCCGTCGACCCCGGCTTTCTCTCCTAGGCGCCCGTGGATGAACTCCAGCCGTGCACCTTCGGAGGTGCGGGACGCGTGCCGGGCGATTTCTTCGAATTGTGTTCCGCTCATGCGGCTGTGAGGCATCAGCCGAACCAGCTCACCTGGACCACCACGATCCGCTCGCCACGTACGTCTGTCAGATACTCGAGCATGAGCAGGCCCCGGCTCTCGGTCCGCACCCCTGGCCCTGGCCCGGTGTAGGCGGCGCCTTCCAAGAAGACCATGGACTCGCGCACGGTGATCTCGTTGGCCAGGCGCTCAGCTTCGGCTCGTGCTTCCTCGGGGAGGCCGTCGAAGAGGTCGTCCCGGAACTGCTCCCAGTGCCAGTCAGCCACCGGCTACCTCGCGGTGCGCGGCGCGCACGATGTCTCCGGCCTCTTGGACCGCCCGGTCTCGTTCCGCAGGGTCTGAACTGTTCAGGGCCGCCTCGGCGGCGTGCAGCCGACGCGCGGTCTCGGGGTGCCGCTCGATCTCGACGATGACGCCCCACTGCCGGTAGAACATCCGGATCGGTACGACGCTGTCCTCGTCGCCCGCTCGCACGAACGCGCGCTGCAGGTCCTCGAAGAACTCGGGCAGCCGGGACGGGGCGACGGTGGCCACGGCCTGCCGCAGGGCCGGAAGCGTGAGTTCGGGCCGGGGGATGAGTGGTGCGTCCCCGTCCGCGTACGGCATGGTCATCGGCCGCCCCTTCTGCTCGTCGAGCGCCATTCCGGCACACGCCCACGCTAGCGTCATCCGCCTCGCCCCTTCTCGGTGACGACCGGACTGGGTCCTGCTGTGGCGCCGAGTGCCCACACTGCGTAGACGGTCTTTCCGACGCCTTCGCGAGGGCAGACGCCCCAGTCGTCGACCAGCGCCCCGACGAGGTGCAGGCCCCGTCCGAACTGGTCCGTGCCCTCTGCCGGGCGGGGGCTCGGGAGTCGCTCGCCTCGTGGGTCGCTGACTTCGATGTGGAGCGTGGTCGAGGTGAGGGCGATCCGTACGTGGATCAGGCGGTCGCGGTGGCTGCCGTGGAGGAGGGCGTTGGTCATCAGCTCGGAGGTGATGAGGGCGGCGTCTCCCGCGAGGGTGGGGTGGCCCCAGTCGGTGAGGAGGCGGGCGGTTCTGTGGCGGGCGAGGGGGACGCTGCGGGGGGTGGGGGTGTAGTTGAGGGCGTCCTCGTGGAGGAGGGCCGGGGGATGGGGCGGTTCGGATCGCGCGACTGGTTCGGCCATGACGCGCACCTCCTTGTGCGGTCGGGGTGGCGGTGGCTCTGCCAGGTCCCCTGCCGGGGTGGGCGTGGGTGGTGCTCTTCCGCCAACTGGGGCCGCTGCGTTAGCGGTTGAGTACTGAAAGTAGCGAGTCGTGCCTCTGGAGGCAATCCAATCGGGGAAGATATTCCCCAAAGTGTGAATGACGTCGACCTGGTGACGTTGGGAGGACACACTGTGACCGTGAACCGATCGACTCAGTCCGCAGGCAATCGAGCGTCAACTGTGCTGGCCCGCAGGCTTGGTGGCGACCTGCTGCGTCTGCGTGATGCCGCAGGGAGAACGCAGCAGCAGGCCGCCGAGTCCATCAATGCGACCGGCACGAAGATCGTGAAGATGGAGCGAGGTTGGGTCCCCATGCGGGATCCGGACATCCGGGTGCTGTGCGAGTTCTACGGGGTCGAGGACCCGAAGTCCGTTGCCCGGCTACTGGAGTTGGCCAAGCTGGACCGGGAGCGCCGGAAGGCGAAGGGGTGGTGGCATCACTCGCCGCAAGCAGGCTCGATGGCCGAGTACATCGCTATGGAAGACGTTGCCGTCGGCGTACGGACCTGGCAACAGGCATTCGTTCCCGGGCTACTGCAGACACCTGAGTACGCGAGGGCCCTCGCGGTCAGCGAGGGAGGGTGGACCGACCCCGATGAGATCGAGGGGGTCGTCGACGTGCGAGTAAAGAGGCAGGCCCGTCTGGAGGGAAGCGAACCGCTTCATGTGTACGCGGTCATCGGAGAGGCGGCGCTCCGGCAACAGGTGGGCGGGCCAGAGGTGATGCGTCCCCAGTTGCTGCACATCCTGGAGCAGGCCCAACTGCCCAATGTAAGAATCCAGGTACTGCCGTTCCGGGCGGGCGGTCATGCCTGCATGGCTGGGGCCTTCACCATCGTCTCCTTCGCCGAAGCGGGGGCGATGGATGTGGTTCACGTCGACACCATCGCGGCTACCGTATGGATCGAGAACGAGGCCGAAAGCGCCACGTACAGCTCGTTCTTCGACCGCACGGCACGGCTGAGCCTGGCCCCGAGGGACTCGCTCAGACTGATCGAGAGCATCAGCGAGGACATGCAGTGACCAACGCCTTCCACTTCGTGAAGTCCAGCTACAGCAGCACGGGTGGCGAGTGTGTAGAGGTGGCTCGCAACGTCCCCGATACCGTCGCCGTCCGCGACTCCAAGGAACCCGACCCGGAGGGCCCGATACTCCGGCTCGCGCCCACCGCATGGTCCAGCTTCTTGGCTGCGGTGCGCGCGAGTTCGTGGTGAGCGTTTCCCGCTCGGTACCGCCCTGGCCCACCCGCCACCCCCGCCGCCCTGGTGCGTAGCGGGCGCCCTCTGAGTCTCTGGGCCGTGCTCCACGAGGGCTTGCTCCGCCAACTCGTGGGAGGTAGAGGCGTCATGCGTGACCGCTTGGAGCACTTGCACTTGCACTGGCGCCGCGCAACACCAAGCATCTTCGACCGCGCCGCCAGGCTGGGGCTCGCCAAGCAAAGCTCCCAGAGAGCCATCGGCAGGATCCGCAAGGAGATGTAGGACCGTGACCGCCTTCGACTTCCGCAAGTCCAGCTACAGCAGTGGGAGCGGCGAGTGCGTGGAAGTCGCCGTCAACGTACCTGGCGCGGTCGCCGTTCGCGACTCCCAGGACTCTGACCCCGAAGGTCCGATACTCCGGCTCGCGCCCACCGTGTGGTCCAGCTTCCTGGCCGTGGTGCAAGCGAGTTCGAGGTGAGCTGAGCCCGGTCGCCGGTGCACCTCTCGTCCCGGGTGGGCGGGGGGTGGTGGGTGGGCCAGGACGGTGCGTGGTGTGAGAGATGTGGCACGGTGAGTAGGTCTCACGCGGTGGCAGGTCTCGTTCAGTGAGGGTCTCGTACGGTGACAGGACTCGTACGGTGAGAGGTCTCGTACGGTGAGAGGTCTCGCGTGCTGACAGGACTCCCAACGTGAGAGGTCTCGCGCGCTGAGCACCTCTCGTACGGTGCCCCCTCGCGCTGCGAGAGGCACGCCACGATGAGGGTGCCCGGCTCGTCGTGGTGGGCGTTTCCTGCTCCGTGCCGTCCTGGCCCACCCGCCACCCCGCCCACCCCGTGCGCGACCGCCGACAGTGGCCGTGTGCGCCGGCCTTCCCCGGAAGAGGGCTGTATCCATCCCCGCGTAACCTCAAGCCGATGCAAGTTCGTGCAAGTTCGGTGCGCAGCACGGTGAGTTGAGCGCAAGCTCATACACAAGAGATCGTCCTCAACGAGCGAGGTGGGCGTCGTGGCGTTGCACATGTTGGGCAAGGACCCGAATTCTCCCGAGGGCAAGTCGGCGACCGTCTACTACGACGATGTGGCGGAGAGGTATCTCGTCCAAGGGCTGAAGGTGTTGGACGAGGAGCGTCTCTCACAGATGGATCTTCCCGAACACGAGACTGTTGTGGAGATCCCCACGTACATGGCGCAGTTCTTCCCGGAGGTGAATGGTGGTTCAGGAGCCGACGTTTGAAGGGCTGTTCAGGCGGGCGCAGCGATCGGCCGTGCATCTGGAGATGCGGGACGGCTATATGACGTCGGACTCAAGGTACGTCTCCTGGGCAAAGGACCCACGCAGCGTCATGCCGGAGCGCGACCCTCACCCACGGCCCTGGTTCACGCTGATGAAAGAGATCACCGGTCGGGGCATTCAGGTGCGCCGGGCCCGGATCTTCTCGGAGCCCATGAGCGACTATCTGCGCTTTGAGCACCACCTGACGCCCAGCAACATCGCGGCAGGGGAGGAGGTCCGCTGGCTGTCCCGCCGCAAGGCATCGGACTTGGCTCTCCCTGGTAATGACTTCTGGCTGTTCGATGACGACCTCGTCGTCTTCCTGCACTTCACCGGCGACGGCGAGTTGTCTCCGGAGGGCGATGAGGAGCGCACGGCCGAACCGGAAGTCGTGCGACTGTGCTCCACGGCTTTTGAAGCGGTGTGGGAACGGGCAACGCCGCACAAGGAGTACAGGCCGGTCTGACCCACAAGTAGGAACGGATTCCTGTGTCACCGCCGCTGCCGTCGCCGTCGTCGCCTTCATCAAGCGTCCAGCGCGCCAAGGAGGCGCTCGGGAGGCGTCTTCGGGAGATCCGGAAGGATGCAGGTCTGTCCGCTCGTGCCGTGGCGGAGGCGGCGGGATGGCACGAGTCGAAGAGCTCCCGTCTGGAGAATGGGCGGACCCCGCCCTCGGACGAGGACATTCGCATCTGGACCCGCATCTGCGCGGCGGAGGACCAGACCGCGGATCTCATCGCCACCGCCCGTGGCATCGACGGCATGTACGTCGAGTGGCGACGTCTCGAAAGCAGTGGCCTCAAACGCGTTCAGCAGTCGGTGCTGCCGCTCTTCGAAGGCACCCACCGGTTCCGCTTCTATCAGTCGTGGGTCGTTCCGGGGCTCCTCCAGACCGAGGACTACACCCGAGCCGTCCTCAAGACGGTTGTATCCGTCAGGGGCACCGTGGATGACACCGAAGAGGCTGTCGCGGCACGAATGGAGCGGCAGCGCGTCCTGCATACCGGCGGGCGCCGATTTGCCTTCCTGATTGAGGAATGGGTTCTCCGCACGGTCATCGGTGACATGAAGACGATGGTGTCCCAACTCGGGCACTTGGCCGGGATGACGGCAACGCCTGCCGTAAGTCTCGGTGTGATCCCCATGGGTGTGCGGCGAGGCGACGCGTGGCCGACGGAGTCATTCGCCGTCAATGACGACGCCCAGGTGTCGGTCGAGTTGGTCTCCGCAGGTCTCACCGTTACGCAACCTCGCGAGATCGCCGAATACGCCAAGGCTTTCGCCGCGCTGGCCGGTATCGCTGTCTATGGGGCAGAGGCCAGGAAGCTGATCGCTGCGGCCATCAATGCCTGCGAGTGAATCCGTGCAAGTTCGTAGAAGTCAATTGAGCCGCAGAACCCCGTAGATCGATGCTCGGAGCATCGCCAGAAACACTCGTCGTGCGACGCGGACCGGGGAAGTGGACCGCTCGCTTCGGGGGCGAGTCATGGGGAGGCAGTCATGGCAACACCTCCTGCGCCACCCGATCCTGACCCTGTTCCGCCCGGTGGGTCAGTGACGGGCCACAGCAAGAACGATGACTAGGAGGACCAATGAACCAGCACATGAGAGAGCCGTGGATCGTACGAGGCGGAGAGGACGACTCCCACTCCGGTAACAAGCACGGCGGTGGGGGCCAGGGTGAGGGTGACGACTCCGGCCACAGCGACACGAACGGCAGCAGCAGGTGAATGCGGACGACGTGATGGAGGACGAGGCTGAGCGGTTGGCTTCCGTGCTCGTCGACAAGGGTGTGCTCTCGGCGGAGTGGATGGGTCCTTACGCCGCAGCCCGGCGGGACTTGTTCATACCGGACGTGATCTGGCCGGGGCGTGTCGAAGGATCTGGACAGGGCGAGTCGATCGACCGCAGAGAAGATCCTGATGCCTGGTTCAGGGCGGTCTACAGCGACGTATCCCTGACGACGCAGTGGGACGACGGAAAGCACACGGGCCGTGGCAAGGGCCGGGTCCCGACGTGCTCTGTCAGCCAGCCCAGCATGGTGTTCTCGATGCTCAAGGACCTTGATGTACGCCGCGAGCACAGGGTACTGGAGATCGGTACCGGGATGGGTTGGTGCGCTGGTCTTCTCAGTGAGCGTGCCGGCGACGAGAGCGTCTTCTCCGTCGAATTCGACCCGAACAATGCCCGGTCGGCCAGGCGGCATGTGGCAGGAGCCGGATACAAGCCGACGCTGATCTTCGGCGACGGCTCACTGGGATACCTTCCGGGTGCGCCCTACGACCGTGTTCTGTTCACGGCTTCCTTGCTCGATTTTCCTCCGGACGTGATCAGGCAATGCCGGGAGGACACGATCATTGTTGCCCCGTACTCGACGACCTACGGGGGTGGTGCGAATGTGGGGCTGAAGGTCGGCGGTGACGGTCACGCCTCCGGCAAGTTCGCCGGTTCGTCGGCGTTCATGCGCCTACGCCAGCAACGTGGCGTATGGCCCGGCACGGACGTATACCTTCGGGGCCAGAAGTGGCCCGCAGCTGGCGTGCGCCGCATGACCAGCCTCAATCCCGACGACGTTGGAGCATGGGCGACGATGTTCGTCATCGGCCTTCAGACGCGTGGCTTCGCGCCGTGGATGGAGTCGTACGGCGACGGTTCGTACACCCTGTGGCTGCGTGATCGGGCCGTGAAGTCCTGGGCCACGGTGGACTTCATTCCGGAGGCTGAGGCATTCGAGGTCTACCAGTCCGGACACCGTGAGCTGTGGACGGAGGTGGAGACTGCCTATGCGTGGTGGACGGGCCAGGGCAAGCCTGGGCCTGACCGGTTCGGGATGACAGTCAAGCCGATGAGGGAAGCCACCTACTGGCTCGACAGTCCTGGCCATCCGGTACCCGTGATCGTGTGAGGCAGCAGGCATCTGATACCGCTCACCCCACCGCGAAAACCTCCACCGACCACAGCGAATACCCGTACCGCGTAGCCCTTTTCACACCCTGTACGCGCACGTACCGCGTGCCCGGCGCGTCCATGCGGACCGACTCCCGGCCGCCCTTGCTGTCCCGCACCGTCGCCGCCGTGCGCCACGTCCTGCCGTCCGCCGACGTCTGGATGCGGTACGACGTCGCGTACGCGTCCTGCCAGCGGAGGATCACCTGGCCGACCCGAGCCTTCTCGGGCAGTTTCAGCTGCCACCACGCGCCGTCCTCCGGCGGAGACGACCAGCGTGTCTTCACGTCGCCGTCGATCGCGTCGGCCGCCGGGAAGTCCGGGGTCTCGTCGGCCGAGGATGATGCCTTCGCGCCCGTTGCCTGTGCCAGGTCCGGGCCCGTCGTGCGTGGGAACGCCCGTACCGAGAGCGTGCGCGTCTCGCCGTTCTCGAAGGTCACCGGGATGTCGTAGGTTCCGGAGGGTGTTCCTGCCGGGACCTGTACCTCCAGAGGGACCTCAATCTCCGTGCCGCGCGCGAGAGTTGAAAGACCAGGAGTCGTCACCCTGATTCCCTTGGGGGGCCTCGCCCTCAGAGTGCCCGTCACCGTCGACGGGCGGCGGGACAGCAGGCGTGCCGTCACCCGCTGCGGCGCGCCGCCGATCTCCACGTCCGCCTCCGAGCGGGCCAGGGTCAGGCGCGCCGAGGGAGTGTCCGCGTACCAGGGCACCACGTGGTGGACCGTGCCCTCGGTGAGGGTCACCCGGACCGCGTCCGCCCGTAGGTGCGGTGGCGGCGTCGGTTCCGTGAAGCCCGTCTCGGAGAGGGGGCCGACGCGGCGCCAGCCCTCGCCCGGTACGTGTGCCTCCACGCTGCCCTTGCTGCCCGGGTCCGTCAGCGCCGTCACCGCGGCGAGGCGGTGGGCGCGGGGGAGGTGGGCCGTGGCCCGCCTCGACGCCTGCTTCTGGTCCAGGCCCGCCCACCTCTCGTACGACGTGAGAGCACGGGTGACGAAGGGGAGCAGGACGCCCTCGCCCACCTTCACCTCGTGGGACCTCGACCTCAACTGCCCGCGCAGGTGCCGCAGTTCGCGGTATGAACGCCAGGCTGTCGCGCCGTCGCCCTGCTCCTGTGCGCGCAGCATGTCGATCGCCGTCTCGCCCGCCGTTCCGAATCGCGCCAACTGAGCCGTCCACGGGCGTACTTCGGAACCCAGGCCGTCCAGTCCCGCCGTGGGGCTCGAGCTGAGGCGGCGCGGGGTCTCGCGCATCACCGTGAAGGCGGCTCGGAGGGCCTTGGCCGAAGCGGCCGTGTGCGTGGGGTCGTTCGTCGATCGCGCGTGCCAGAAGTCCGCCATCAGGGGGCGCAGGTACGCCGATTCGCGTGCGCCCAGGACCGACGACGCCTCGTTGCCCGCCAGGGCCCGCAGCGCGCCCCGCGCCTTCGCGTCGTCGCCCGCCACGTCGTCGATCGCCGCCCGCCAGGAGTCAGCGGGCCTGTACTCCCGTGGATTCCAGGCGTAGTCCGCCGCCGTGAAGAGCGGGATGCGGGAGGCCGTCGGCTGTTCCATGGCGTTGCCCAGGAGCGCCGCCGAGCGGTTCGCCACCGCCGGCTCGCGGCCCGTGTAGGGGCCGAGGAAGATACGGTCCTGCGCGAAGTCGTTGATGGGGTAGTTGTCCATCGTCACCAAGGGGTGGGCGCCGAACGCCCTTCTCGCGGACGACAGTTCATGGCCCGTGATCGTCTTGGGGACCACGCCCACGCCCGTCCACGCCACCTCCACCCGGCGGTCCAGCTCCCGCGCGAGCGCCGTCCGGTACTCCGTCGCGCCGTCCTGGTAGTACTCCGTCGGCATCAGGGAGAGGGTGCGCGCGGGAGGGCGGGCCTCCGGGTGGTGTTCCGCCAGGTGCCGGGCCACCGCGTTCGCCACCCGTGCCTGCGCCTTCGCCGCCGCGCGCGGGCCCGAGCCGAACGTCTCGGCGTCCTCGTCGCAGTGCCACTCGCTGTAGCTCACGTCCTGGAATTGCAACTGGAAGGCGCGGGCGCCCAGCGCCCACATCGCGTCCAGCTTGCGGTTCAGGGCCCTGATGTCGGCGTCCGAGGACATGCACAGGGCCTGGCCCGGGGCGACCGCCCACGCCAGGGTCACGTGGTTGCGCGCGGCCCGCTCGGCCAGGGCGCGGAAGTCGGCCCGCTGGTCCGCCGGGTAGGGCTCCCGCCAGCGGGCCTGGCGGAACAGGTCGTCGCCCGGTGCGTACAGGTAGCGGTTCTGTTTCGTCCGGCCCATGAAGTCGAGTTGGGCCGCCCGCTGCTCCCGCGTCCACGGAGTGCCGTAGAAGCCCTCGGTCAGGCCCCGAACCGGCGTCGCCGGCCAGTCCCGCACGGTCAGGCCCGGGAGCGTGCGCGTGCCACCGGCCGCCGTCGGCTCCCGTGACTCCCGTGTCTCCCGTGACTCCAGGATCTGGCGGAACGTCTGTGCCGCGTGGAACAGGCCGTCCTCGCCGACCCCGTCCAGCGCGACCGTGCCGCGGCCCGCGTACCGGCCCGTCGCCAGCCTGTAGCCGCCGGACGGCAGGTCGCCGCGGGCCGGTGCACCCAGGGCCGCCAGTGCCGTTGCGCCCGGTGGTCCGCCCGCCCGCACCACCAGCGAGCCGCCGGCAGGCAGTCCTGACTCGTCCATGACCCGCGTGATCCGTCGCGCCCCCGCCTCCCGCAGCGCCGCGCGGATCACCTCCAGCGCGTACGGGTCCGTGTCCTCCCCGGCGACGAGGACCGCCTCGTCCGTGAGGGGAATCGACTGGTCCGCCGCGCGCGGTGACATCGACTGGGGGCGTGGCCAGATCGAGGGGAGGGGTGTCGAGGAGTCCGCGTCGGGTGTGGTGGCGGGGGTGCCGGGGGACGTGGGGGCGGCGAGTGCGGTGGGGGCGCTGCCGAGCGTGCCCGCGATGACGGCGACGGCGACGGCCGCCGCGCCCTTCCTGCGCCGCACGTGCACGGCCCGCTCCTTCACTCACCGGGCTCCTCGGCTGTGCTCTCGCAGAGGCCGCCCTCTCCGCAGACTTCAGGCTCCGGAGCCCACCGCATGGTCGGCCCCCGAGCCCATCACTCAGGCGTATGGGGTGTCAACGGAGCGTAGCGATGTGCCGTAGGGGCGGGCGGGACAGAATGCCCCGGTGGGCGGGGTGTGACACAGGATCTCCGGGCGAACACGGAGGGCAGAGAAATAACTCCCGCGAGGGAGGCGGAATGTGACGCGCGACACGAAGCCGAACGGGATACGGGTGCGCCGCCGCCCGCTGGGTAGATACAGGCGCAACCTGCCCCCTGACGAGGAGTCCCACGTGGCTGCTTCCGCGAACCTTCTGCTCGACGCCCTCTCCAAACAGACCGAGCTCCCGGCTGTCCCGCTCCAGGTCTCCGCGATGCCGCTGCGCGTGTCCGACCCCGACTCCGGCCTCGACGGCTCCTGCTCCTGCGGCTGCCTCGAGCCGCCCCTGACGAGCGAGCCCCCGCTCGCCGACGCCGCCCCCCTCACCAGCGAGCCGCCCCTCGCGGACGCCGCCCCTCTGACCAGCGAGCCGACCGCCACGGGCACGGCCGCGGGCCTGGACTTCATGGGGGTCTAGATGACCCTTTCCCGGCTGGCCGCCTTATACGGAGTGGCCACGTCGTACTCTCCTTCACCGGACCGCACGGTCCGCGCGACCGACGCCGCCGTGATCGCCGCACTCGCCGCCCTGGACGTCGACGCGAGCACCCCGCAAGGGGTTCAACACGCCCTGGAACTGGGGGAGTCGGAGTTACGGGAGCGTGTCCTGCCGCCGACCGTGGTGTGCTGGCAGGGCGGTCCCGCCGCTGCCGACGGCGACTCGGACACGAGCCCCTGGGACGGGCTGCCACCCGGCACGCACCTGCGCCTCGACACCGAAGACGGCGCCCGCCTCGAGTGGGAGCCCACGGCCGCGACCTCGGCCGCCGCCGCGACCGGCCCGAGCGAGCCCCGGCCCGAAGAGCTGCCCCTGGGCGTCCACCGCCTCACCGCCACCGTGCCCGGCCGCGACGGACCCGTCACCGCGCACCTCGTCGTCGCCCCGTACGAGATCACCGGGCCGCCCGGCCGCGGGCACGGCTTCCTCGTGCAGCTCTACTCGCTCCTGTCGGCCCGCTCCTGGGGCATGGGCGACCTCGGGGACCTCGCCGAGCTCGCGTCCTGGGCGGGGCGCCGCGTCGGCTGTGACTTCGTGCAGGTCAACCCGTTGCACGCGGCCGTGCCCGGGCCGCCCGGCGGCACCACCGACCCGTCCCCGTACCGTCCGTCCTCGCGCCGCTTCCCTGATCCCGTACACCTGCGCGTCGAGGAGGTCCCCGAGTACACCCGCCTGACGGGGGCCGCCCGCGACCGCGTCGACGTGCTGCTGCGGCGGGCCGCCGAACTCCGCGAATCGGTGCTGCGCAAGGGCGCGTTGATCGACCGGGACGCCGTGTGGGCGCTCAAGAAGGAAGCCCTCGAACTCATCGCGGAGATCCCCCTCGGGCCCGGCCGCTGCGCCGACTACGGGGACTTCCTCGCCGAGCACGGCGAGGACCTGGAGGCGCATGCCACCTGGTGCGCGCTCGCCGAGGCGTACGGCCCGGACACGAGTGTCTGGCCGCCCGCCCTGCGCGACCCCGCCTCGGCCCGGACCGCCCGCGCCCGGCACGCGCTCCTCGACCGCGTCGACTTCCACTCCCGGCTCGCCTGGCTCACCGACGCCCAGCTCGGCGCCGCCCAGCGCGCCGCCCGGGAGGCGGGCATGGCGACCGGCCTGGTGCACGACCTCGCGGTGGGCGTGCACCCGGACGGCGCCGACGCCTGGGCGCAGCGCGACGTCTTCGCGGCGGCCATGTCCGTGGGCGCCCCGCCGGACGCCTTCAACGCCCACGGCCAGGACTGGGGGCTGCCGCCCTGGCGCCCCGACCGCCTGGCCGCATCCGGCTATGCCCCCCTGCGCGCCGTGGTCCGCGGGCTCCTGCGGCACGCGGGGGCGCTGCGCGTCGACCACATCATGGGCCTGTTCCGGCTCTGGTGGATCCCCGTCGGCGGGCGGCCCACCGACGGCACGTACGTCCACTACGACGCCGAGGCGATGCTCGCGGTGCTCTGCCTGGAGGCGCACCGCGCGGGCGCCTTCGTCATCGGCGAGGACCTCGGCACGGTCGAGCCGGGCGTGCGCGAGACCCTGCACCGGCACGGGGTGCTCGGCACGTCCGTGCTCTGGTTCGAGCGGGAGTGGGTCGGCGCGGACGGGGGCGCGGGCACGGGACGCCCGCTGCCGCCCGAGCGCTGGCGCGCCGGCTGCCTGGCCACGGCCACCACCCACGACCTGCCGCCCACGGCCGCCCGGATCACCGGTGAGCACGTCGAACTCCGGCACCGGCTCGGCCTGTTGGCCCGCCCCCTCGCCGTGGAGCGGGCCGCCGCGGCCGCGGACGTCGCGGAGTGGCTCGGCGTCCTGTCCCTGCTCGGCCTGCTGCCGGGCGGCGGGGGCTGGGAGGAGGACGAGATCCGCGCCGTGCACCGCTTCCTGCTGCGCACCCCGGCCCGCATGGTCGGCGTCTGGCTCCCGGACACGGTCGGCGACCGACGCCCGCAGAACCTCCCCGGCACCCGGGACGAGTACCCCAACTGGCGGCTGCCCCTCGCCGACGCCGACGGCCGCCCGCTCAGCCTGGAGGAGCTCACCGCGAGCCGCCGTCTGCACGCGTTCATGGAGGTGTTCCGGAGCCCCGCCGCCACCCGTACGGCTCCCCGTACGGCACCCCCGGGCGCGCGGCCCGTTTAGCGGTTCGCTACGTTTGGCCCGTGGACAAGAAGAACGCACTGCGCGCCGGTGCCCTGGCGGCCGGTACGACGCTGATGATGCTGCTCATGTCGTCCCCCGCGCTCGCGAACATTCGTGACGACGGCGACGACCCGGGTCCCGGCCTGAGCGTGATCGAGACGCTCGGCCTCTATGTCGTGGCGCCCATCGTGCTGTTCCTGGTGATCGCGGGTCTCGTGATGGTGGGCGACAAGTCCCGCAAGCAGACCAAGCAGGGCTGAGCCCCGCCTTTTCCTCGTCGAGGGCGCTCGTCGGCAACGCCCGTACGGAATACGTACGTTGCTGAGGGGCGCCCTCGACGTGTTCGTGAACGTCTACGGCCGCTCGGCGGTCAGATAGCGCTGCACCGTCGGCGCCAGCCAGTCGACGATCTCCTCCTGGCCGAGCGCGACGGACGGCGGCAGGCGCAGCACGTACCGGGTCAGGGCCATGCCGAGGATCTGTGAGGCGACGAGTGCCGCGCGGGCCGGGGCGGCGGCCGGATCGGGACAGACGCGGCGCGCGACCGGCAGCAGCTGCTCCTTGAAGATGTCCTGGATGCGCTCGGCCCCCGCGGCGTTGGTGATGCCCACGCGCAGCACGGCGGTGAGCACCTCGGCCTCCTCCCACACGCGCAGGAAGTGCCCCACGAGCACCCGCCCGACGTCCTCGCGCGGTGCCGCCGCCAGATCGGGCAGCCGCAGGTCGAAGGTGATGGCCGCGGCGAACAGGCCCTCCTTGTTGCCGAAGTAGCGCATCACCATCGACGGGTCGATCCGGGCGTCCCGGGCGATGGCCCGGATGGTGGCCCGCTCGTACCCGTCGGCCGCGAAGCGCTCCCGGGCCGCCGTCAGGATGGCGCCGCGGGTCGCGTCGGAGCGGCGCGCGACGGCCGGTCCTGAGCTGGTTTCGGTCATGCCAACAAACGTAGGCCAACAAGCGTTGACAGTCCAGGACCGCGGTTCTACGTTGGCCAACAAGCGTTGACCAACAGGCGTTGGCATTGCTGACATCAGCGGCTTCAGGAGGCAGTCATGACTGTGATCGTCGTCGGTTCGGGCCCCACGGGGCTGCTGCTCGCCGGAGATCTGGCCGCGGCGGGCGTCCCCGTCACACTCGTCGAGAAGCGCGCCCACCACATCAGCAACCTGTCGCGCGCCCTGGTCGTGCACGCCCGCACCCTCGAACAGCTCGACGCCCGGGGCCTCGCCGACGAACTGGTGGCCAAGGGCGAGCGGCTGACCGACCTGAACCTCTTCACGCGGCTCACCGTCGACCTCTCCACGCTCTCGTCCCGCTTCAACTACGTCCTGGTGCTGCCGCAGTACGAGGTGGAGCGGGTCCTGGAGCGGCGGGCGGTGGCGGCGGGGGTGCGGTTCCGCTACGAGACGGAGGTCACCGGGCTGCGACAGGACGGGGACGGCGTCTCGCTCGAAGTCCGGGGCGCGGACGGTGAGTCGAGCACGCTGCGGGCCGCGTACGTGGTCGGCGCCGACGGGATGCGCAGCGGCGTCCGGCAGGCGATCGGTCTGCCCTTCCCGGGGAAGTCGGTCATCAAGTCGCTCGTCCTCGCCGATGTGCGGCTCGCCGAGAAGCCGGACTCGGCGCTCACGGTCAGCGCGGCCGGGGACGCGTTCGCGCTCCTGGCGCCCTTCGCGGACGGCTACTACCGGGTCATCGGCTGGAACCGGACCCGCAACGTCCCCGACAGCGAGCCGCTCGGCCTGGACGAGGTCAAGGAGATCGTCCGGCAGGCGTTCGGCCATGACTTCGGGATGCACGACGCCCGCTGGACGTCCCGCTTCCACAGCGACGAACGCCAGGCCCCCGCCTACCGGGTGGGCCGCGTGTTCCTCGCGGGTGACGCGGCGCATGTGCACTCGCCGGCGGGCGGCCAGGGCATGAACACGGGCCTTCAGGACGCGGCGAACCTCAGCTGGAAGCTGGTGCGGGCCGTGCAGTGGCGGGCGGGGGATGCGGTGGAGGAACTCTTGGAGAGTTACGAGGCGGAGCGGCACCCGGTGGGCAAGGCGGTACTGCGGAGCAGCGGCGGCCTGGTGCGTCTCGCCATGGCGAAGCGGCCGTGGACGCGGGCGGCGCGGGGTGTGGTGGCGGGTGTGGTGGGGCACGCGCGGCCGGTGCGGCGGAAGGCCGTCGGCCAGATCACCGGCGTCGGCATCGCCTACCCCGCGCCGAAGGGCGCCCACGCGCTGGTGGGCCGGCGGGCGCCGGACCTCGCGCTGCGGGGAGGGCGCCGGCTGTATGAGGTGCTGCGGGGTGGGGAGTTCGTGCTGGTGGTGCCGGAAGGGGTGGCGTACGAGGGGGAGGGGGTGCGGGTGGTTCGGTGGGCCGAGAAGGGGCGGCGGCGGGCCGTGCTGGTTCGGCCGGACGGGTATGTGGCGTGGGCGTCGGAGGATTCTTCTTCCCCGATCCCGCCCCTTCCCGAAACGGCGACTCCGTCGCCCCTGGGGCGCCCTGTATCGCCTTAAGGGCTCGTCCTCAAACGCCGGACGGGCTGAGTGTGCTCGGCCGAGGCTGGGGGCATTTCAGCCCGTTCGGCGTTTGAGGACGAGGCGCGTTCAGCGCCGATAGCGGGGTCTAGGGGCGCAGCCCCAGGAGGCCCGCCCAGGGCGACGGAGTCGCGGATTCGGCTAGGGGCGGGGTTGGGGAAAGGGAACCGCTCACGACGACTGCGTGCCCGCCAGCAACTTCCGCAGCAGATCCGCCAGTTGAGCCGCCTCCCTCTCCTCGAGCCCCGCCGCCTCCAACGCCTTCCGCTGCGCCGCGAGCCCCGCCACGACCGCCCGGTCCACCAGGGCGAGCCCCTCCTCCGTGAGCGTCACCTGAAGCCCCCGCCGGTCGTGCGGATCGGGGGAGCGGCGCAGCAGCCCGGCGCGCTCCAGCTTGTCGAGGCGGCCCGTCATGCCGCCCGTCGTCAGCATCAGCGTCGTCGCGAGCCGGCGCGGTGAGAGCGTGTAGGGCTCCCCGGACCGGCGCAGCGTCGCCAGGACGTCGAACTCGCCCCGGGACGTGCCCACTTGGCGGTACGCCCGCTCCACGTGCTCGGCCATCGCGTGGGAGGTGCGGTACACGCGGCCGAAGACCTCCATCGGAGTCGTCTCCAGGTCGGGCCGCACGGTGGCCCACTGCTCGATGATCGCGTCGACCGCGTCAGCCGTGTCGGGTCCGGGGGTGGCGTTGGCGTTCATGGGTTCCAGTATCCGGGCGGTTTCAATTGCTTGCAAGCAAGTAGCTTGACGAAAAGTAGCTTAGAGCTAAGCTACTTCTTGCCAAGCTACTCCGGCTGAGCCGCCACCGCTCGGTCGCTCAGCCACTCCTGCCGAGGGGAACCGCCATGAACCGCGCCGCCACGATCCTGCTCACCGCCTACGCCCCCGTCACCTGGGGCTCGACCTACTTCGTGACCACCGAATTCCTGCCCGCCGACCGCCCGCTGTTCACCGGCATGATGCGGGCCCTGCCCGCGGGGCTGCTGCTCGTCGCCCTGGCCAGGCGGTTGCCGAGAGGGGAGTGGTGGTGGAAGTCGGCCGTCCTGGGGGCGCTGAACATCGGCGCCTTCTTCCCGCTCCTGTTCCTCTCCGCGTACCGGCTTCCGGGCGGGATGGCCGCGGTCGTCGGCTCCGTCGGTCCGCTCTTCGTCGCGGGCCTCGCGACGGTGCTGCTCAGTGAGCGGCCCAGCGTCCGGACGCTGCTCACCGGAGCCACGGCCGCGCTCGGCGTCAGTCTGGTCGTGCTGAAGTCGGCGGGGGCGTTCGACCTCGTCGGCGTGCTCGCGGCGGTGGCCTCGACGGCGTCGATGTCGACGGGCACGGTCCTCACCAAGCGGTGGGGGCGCCCCGCGGGGATCGGGCCGCTCGCTCTCACCGGGTGGCAGCTCAGCATGGGCGGGCTCCTGATCGCCCCGGTCGCGTTCCTGGTCGAGGGGGCGCCCCCGGCCCTGGACGGGCGGAACATCGGCGGCTACCTCTACCTCGCCCTGGCCAACACCGCGGTCGCGTACTGGCTCTGGTTCCGTGGCATCGGCCGCCTCAGCGTCACCCAGGCCAGCCTCCTCGGCCCGCTCTCCCCGCTGACGGCTGCGGTCATCGGCTGGGCCGCGCTCGGCCAGGCGCTGAGCCCGCTCCAAGTCGCGGGCATGGTGCTCGCGTTCGGGGCGACGCTCACGGGGCAGCTGATGCCGCAGCGCCCGCAAATGTTCAGCTCAGCTTCAAAGATCGCTCGCAAAGATTCGATGGACGTAACTGTTGGTGCGGTGCGACGGTAGTCCCCGTAAGCGATCAAGACCTCCCGGCAGGGAGGCGCGACCTCCCCCGCGGGCCTCCCAACGGGGAAGAGAGACAAGGGATATCAGTGGCTACCGTCCTGGACCGGACCCCCCTTCACGCCGAGCCGAAGACGGCCGAGGCACAGACCGAGCCGGAGAGGAGGGCCGGCGGAACCAAGGGTGTGCCGCGGTCCGTCGGCATCGGGCTCGCCCTCGCCGCCCTCGCCACGGTCGTCTGGTCGGGCAGCTTCGTCACCTCCCGCGCTCTCGCCGACACCGTCCCCCCGATCCAGCACGCCTTCTGGCGCTGGCTCATCGCGATCGCCGCGGTCGCGCCCTTCGCCGCCCGACAGGCTTGGCAGCAGCGGGAGTTGATACGTCAGCACATCCGCTTTCTGCTCCTCGCCTCCCTCCTCGGCGTCACCGTCTACAACACCCTCGTCAACCAGGCCGGCGTGACCACCACCGCCGGGAACATGGGCATGATCATGGCCGCGTCGCCGGTCCTCATGGCGGTCTACGAACGCCTCGGCGGCAACCGGCTCGGGGCGCGCCGCGTGACGGGCATGCTGGTCGCCTGCGCCGGAGTGCTGCTCCTGGTCAGCAAGGGCTCCCTCGCCATGGACTTCGCGGCCGGCGACCTGTGGGTGATCGGCGGGGCCTTCGCCTTCGGGTCCTACAGCGCGGTGCTGCGCCGCAAGCCCCAGGAGATCGGCGGGCTCGCCTTCCTCTTCACCACGTTCGTGCTCGGCGCGCTGATGCTGCTGCCGGTGTTCCTCGTCAGCCTCGCCGTGCAGGGCGGCTTCACGCCCACCGTCGGCACGGTCTCGCCGCTCCTGTACGTGGGTGTCGTCTCCTCGGCCGTCGCCTTCTTCGCCTGGAACAAGGCGATCTCCCTCATCGGCGCCGCCCGCGCCGGAGTCATCTACTACCTCCAGCCCGTCTGTGTGGCCCTGCTCTCCTTCGCGCTCCTCGGCGAGGGCATCGGCCGGCTCCAGGTGGTCTGCATGGTGCTGATCCTCGGTGGTGTGATCCTGGGCTCCGCGGCCCGGCGGCGGTGACCGCCGCCTCACACCCCCGACGGGGGACGGGACGCCGGAGCGCGCGCGAGCAACAGCATCGCGTCGCGGTCCGGCGCCCCGGGCGTTGCGGGTTCCTTCGGCCGGTGATCGGGAGCGGGACATGCCTGGGTACGTTGGGGAGATGAGCGAGTGGGACATCAAGAAGCTGCAGATCCTGCGGACCCTGCGGGACCGCGGGACCGTCACGGCCACGGCGCAGGCCCTGCTGATGACGCCGTCGGCGGTGTCGCAGCAGCTGTCCAACCTGGCCAAGCAGCTCGGCGTCCCGCTCCTTGAGGCCCACGGCCGCCGCGTCCGCCTGACCGACGCGGCCCATCTCGTGCTGCGGCACGCCGAGGCCGTCTTCGCCCAACTGGAGCGCGCCGACGCCGAGTTGGCGGCCTATGCGCAGGGGGAGGCGGGCGAGGTCCGGGTCGGCGCGTTCTCGACGGCCGTGCCCGCCCTCGTCGTCCCGGCGGTACGGGCGCTGCGCGCGGCCCACCCCGGCATCACGGTGCGGGTCCGGGAAGCCGAGGCGGCCGAGGCGTACGAGCTGCTCGCGGCGGGCGAGGTCGATCTCACCCTGTCGCTCGCCGCGCACGCCCCGACCGACACCGACCGCCGCTTCACCCGGGTGCCGCTGCTCGCCGACCCGCTGGACGTGGCGCTGCCCGCCGGGCACCCGCGCGCCGCCGACGAGGGCCTGCGGCTCGCGGACCTCTCCGGCGAACCCTGGATCTTCGGCGGCTCCGGCCCCTGGTCGGAGATCACCCGGGCCGCGTGCGAGGCGGCGGGCTTCACACCGGAGCAGGCCCACAGTGCGTCCGGCTGGACGGCGATCCTGGCGATGGTCGAGGCGGGCATGGGCGTGGCCCTGGTCCCGCGGATGGCGGCGACGAGCCGGGAGGGCGTGGTGATGCGCGTCCTGGAGGAGGACAACCCGCGCCGCCATGTGGTCGCGGCGGTGCGCAGGGGTGCGGAGGACGGGGCGGGGTTGGGCCGCGTTCTGGGGGCGCTGCGGGAGGCGGTGGAGACACGCTGAGGCTCCCCGCCTCGGGGGCTGGCCGCCGTGGCCGTGCGAGGGTGCCAAACGATCATGAAGGGCATCCGGCAGGAGCAGTCAGTTGACGACCAGCGGCAACCCTCTATCAGCCCGTCCGGCGTTTGAGGAAGAGCGCGAAGCGCGATCAAGGGCGCCCCACCCGGGGCAGTTGACCAGGCGAAAGGTGCTGGCCACCGCGGCAGCGGGCGCCGCAGCCGTGGGGGCGACCTCCGCGGCCGCAGCCGGGCCCACCCCCAGGGCACCGGGGCCCGTGGGGCCGGAGGACCCCCGCTACCGCTCCCTCACCACCCGCGGAGCCAACGCCCGCTTCGTGGGAAAGCCCGACTACGTCCGCCTCGTCGAGACGACGGAACAGGTCGTCGACGCGGTACGGCACGCGGTCGGGGAAGGAAAGCGCATCGCGGTCCGCAGCGGCGGCCACTGCTTCGAGGACTTCGTCGACGCCCCCGAGGTCCGCGTCGTCATCGACATGTCCCCGATGCGCCGGGTCTCCTTCGACGAGGAGCGCCGCGCCTTCGAGGTCGAGCCGGGCGCCCTGCTCGGCGAGGTGTACCGGCAGCTGTTCCTCGGCTGGGGCGTGACGATCCCGGCGGGCGCCACCGCCGAGGTCGGCGTCGGCGGCCATGTCCTCGGCGGCGGGTACGGCACCCTGTCCCGGCGCCACGGCCTGTGCGTGGACCACCTGGAGGCCGTCGAGGTCGTCGTCGTGGACCGGGCGGGCGGCGCCCGCGCCGTCGTGGCGACGCGGGACCCGGGGGACCCGCACCACGACCTGTGGTGGGCGCACACCGGCGGCGGGGGCGGCAACTTCGGGGTCGTCACCCGGTACTGGTTCCGCGACCCGCGCGCCGACCGGGACGCCGCGCCCGCGCGCCTGCTGCCGAGCCCGCCCGCCGCGATGCTGACCTTCTCGGCCACCTGGGGGTGGCACGATCTCGACGCCCGGGACTTCGCGCGGCTGCTGCGCAACCACGGCGAGTGGTACGAGCGCAACAGCGCGCCCGACTCCCCGTACGCCGGGATGCTCAGCGCCCTGATGGCCAACCACCGCTCGCTCGGCTTCCTCCCGCTGAGCGGCCTGCTCGACGCCACCCTGCCCGGGGCGCACCGCCTGGTCGACGCGTATGTGGACGCCGTCGGGCGAGGGGTCGGCGCGCGGCCCGTACGGACGGTGGAGGAGCGGCCGTGGCTGCAGTCGGTCGCGGCCGTCCAGGAGGGCGGCTCGGCGCCCTTCAAGATCAAGTCCGGCTATCTGCGGCGAAGGTTCACGGACCGTCAGATCGCCGCGGTCCACGACCACTTGGCGGGCGGCAGGGCGGGGGAGGGGATCAGCGGGTCCCTGTGGCTGGTCTCGTACGGCGGCCGGGTCAACACCGTCGCGCCCGACGCGACCGCCGTCGCCCAGCGCGACTCGGTCCTCAAGGCCATCTACATGACGGACTGGAAGCCGGAACAGGACGCCGGCTCCCGCCTGGAGTGGGTGCGCTCGCTGTACCGGTCCGTGTACGCGGACAGCGGCGGCGTGCCCGCGCCGGGCGCCGGGAGCGACGGGGCGTTCATCAACTACCCGGACACGGACCTGGCGGACCCGGCGCAGAACACGTCGGGGGTGCCGTGGCACGAGCTCTACTACAAGGGCAACTACGCGCGGCTGCAGCGGGTGAAGGCGGCGTACGACCCGCGCGACACCTTCCGCCACAAGCTGGGCGTCAGGCCGTAGCGGGGCGGGGCGCCCCCGTGGTGACGAGGGCGCCCCAACTCCCGTTACGCGTCGGCGGCCTGGGCCTTCAGCGCCCGCTCGATCCCGGCACGGGATTCCGAGACGAGGCGACGGAGAGCCGCCGACGGGTCGGCGTCGGCAAGCCACGCGTCCGTCGCGTCCAGCGTCCCCTGGGACACCTGGATCGACGGGTAGAGGCCGATCGCGATCTGCTGGGCCATCTCGTGCGAGCGGGAGTCCCACGCGCCCTTGACCGCCGCGAAGTACTTCTCCGCGTACGGGGCGAGGAGTTCACGCTGGTCGGTCTGGACGAAGCCGGCGATGACGGCCTCCTGCGTCGAGTTCGGCAGCGTGTCGGACTCCACGACCGACGCCCACGCGGCCGCCTTCGCCTCCTCGGTGGGGCGCGCCGCCCGCGCCGACGCCGCGTGCCGCTCGCCCGCCGCCGTCTTGTCGCGCTCCAGCTCCGCGTCGATGCCCGCCTCGTCCAGGCGGCCCGTCGCCGCGAGCCGGGCGACGAACGCCCAGCGCAGCTCCGTGTCGACGGCGAGACCCTCGACCGTCTCCTTGCCGGTCAACAGGTCTTCCAGCAGGCCGAGTTCGGCGTCCGTGCGGGCCGTCGCCGCGTAGGCGCGGGCCCACGCCAGCTGGTGGTCGCTGCCCGGCTCGGCCGCCCGCAGGTGCTCCAGGGTCGCCTCGGTCCAGCGGGCCAGCGCCGCGTCCCGGCCGGCCGGGGCCGCGTACAGGTCGAGGGCCAGCTTCACCTGGCGGTGCAGCGACTGGACCACGCCGATGTCCGACTCCTTGCCGATGCCGGAGAGGACGAGCGAGAGGTAGTCGCGGGTGGGCAGTTCGGCGTCGCGGGTCATGTCCCAGGCCGAGGCCCAGCACAGGGCGCGCGGCAGGGACGCCTCGAAGTCGCCGAGGTGCTCCGTGACGAAGGCCAGGGACTCGGGGTCGAGGCGGACCTTCGCGTACGACAGGTCGTCGTCGTTGAGGAGGATCACCGCCGGGCGCTCCTTGCCCACCAGGGCTTCCACCGGGGTCAGTTCACCGTCGACGTCGAGCTCCACGCGGTCGGTGCGCAGCAGCTTGCCGGACGCGTCGTCCAGGTCGTACAGGCCGATCGCGATGCGGTGCGGGCGCAGCGTCGGCTCGCCCTTGGCGCCCGCGGGGAGCGCCGGGGCCTCCTGCTTGACGGCGAAGGAGGTGATGGCGCCGGAGGAGTCGACGTCCACGACCGGGCGCAGGACGTTGATGCCCGCCGTTTCCAGCCACTTCTTCGACCACGTCTTCAGATCGCGGCCGCTGGTCTCCTCCAGGGCGCCGAGCAGGTCGCTCAGGCGCGTGTTCCCGAACGCGTGCCGCTTGAAGTATGCCTGGACGCCGCGGAAGAACTCGTCCTCCCCGACGTACGCGACGAGCTGCTTGAGGACGCTCGCGCCCTTCGCGTACGTGATCCCGTCGAAGTTCACGAGCACGTCGTCCAGGTCGCGGATGTCCGCCATGATCGGGTGCGTGGACGGCAGCTGGTCCTGGCGGTACGCCCACGTCTTCATCTGGTTGGCGAACGTGGTCCAGGAGTGCGGCCACTTCGACTCCGGCGCGTACGCCTGGCAGGCGGCCTCCGCGTAGGTGGCGAACGACTCGTTCAGCCACAGGTCGTTCCACCACTCCATGGTGACCAGGTCGCCGAACCACATGTGCGCCAGCTCGTGCAGGATCGTCGCGGCCCGCACCTCGTACGCGGCGTCCGTCACCTTCGAGCGGAACACGTACTGGTCGCGGATCGTCACCGCGCCCGCGTTCTCCATCGCGCCCGCGTTGAACTCCGGCACGAAGAGCTGGTCGTACTTGGCGAACGGGTAGGCGTAGTCGAACTTCTCCTGGAACCAGTCGAAGCCCTGCCGGGTGACGTCGAAGATCGCGTCCGCGTCGAGGAACTCGGCGAGCGAGGGGCGGCAGTAGATGCCGAGCGGCACGGACTGGCCCGTCTCCGGATTCTCGTACGAGGAGTGCACGGAGTGGTACGGGCCGACGATCAGGGCCGTGATGTACGTGGAGATGCGCGGCGTCGGCTCGAAGCGCCAGACATTGTCGCTCGGCTCCGGGGTCGGCGCGTTCGAGATGACGGTCCAGCCCTCGGGGGCCTTCACGGTGAACTGGAAGGTGGCCTTCAGGTCGGGCTGCTCGAAGGAGGCGAAGACACGGCGCGCGTCCGGCACCTCGAACTGCGTGTACAGATACGCCTGCTGGTCGACCGGGTCGACGAAGCGGTGCAGGCCCTCGCCCGTGTTCGTGTACGCGCAGTCGGCGACCACGCGCAGCTCGTTCGGCCCCTGCTCCAGGTGGGGCAGGGCGATGCGGGAGTCCCGGAAGACGGCGGCCACGTCCAGCGAACGGCCGTTCAGCACGGCCTCGTGCACGGCGGGCGCGACGAGGTCGATGAAGCTCTCGGCCCCCGCCTCGGCGCAGTCGAAGCGCACCGTGGTCACGGACCGGTAGGTACCGCCCTCCTGCGCGCCGCTCAGATCGAGGTCGATCTCATAGGCGTCCACGGTGAGCAGCTTCGCCCGCTGCTGCGCCTCTTCACGGGTCAGATTGGTGCCGGGCACGCGGTCATCTCCTCGATGCGGTGACGTGGTGACTTATGACGTTTCCGGCCATCCTTCCACGGCGCTTCACGGCCCTGCCTCCCGATAAGGCGGGGATAAGCCCCGGTGCTCGGCACGGGGCGCGGAAAGGCCCCGTACAAGGGCCGTACGGGGTTCGCGAGGGGCCGAAAGTCGGCATTGTCCGGCCGTCCCCGCGCCGCTAGCATCCGCGCCTCTCGACTCACGCCCCGGGGAGCGGTGATGGGAATCGACGTACTCGTGGCAGGCGCGGGCATCGGCGGGCTCACCGCCGCGCTCAGCCTGCACGCCGCGGGCATCCCGGTCCGGGTCGTGGACACGGTCGAGGAGCTGCGCCCGCACGGCGTCGGCATCACGCTTCTCCCGCACGCGGTACGGGAGTTGAGCAACCTCGGCCTGGCCGGTGAGCTGGCGGCGACGGCCGTCCCCACCGACGAGATCGTCCACTACGACCGGCACGGCAACCGCATCTGGGGCGAACCGCGCGGCCGTGCCGCGGGCCACCACTGGCCGCAGTACTCCGTGCACCGCGGCGCGCTCCAGCTGATCCTCCTGGAGGCCGTGCGCGACCGTCTCGGCGAGCACGCGGTGCGCACGGGCACGGCGTTCGTGCGCTTCGCCGAGATGGAGGGCTCGCTGCTGCGGGTGATCCTGCGGGACGTGGGGCGGGGCCGGGAGTACGGGGTGGGGGTGCGGGCACTGGTCGGCGCGGACGGCCTGTACTCGGGGGTGAGAGCGCGCTTGCACCCGGGGGAAGGCCCACCCCTGTGGAACGGCATCCGCATGTGGCGGGGCGTCACGGACTGGCACCCGGTGCTCGGCGGGCGCGCGGTCGCGGTGGCGGGGAGCAACGCGAGCGTGAAGCTGGTGGTGTACCCCGTCTCGAGGGAGGCGGAGTCGCGGGGGCGTGCGGTGCTCAACTGGGTGGCGGAGGTGCGGTTCCCCGTGGACCACCACGGGGCGGCCGGGTCGGGCCCCGCGGACTGGAACCGGTCGGGCCGCCTCTCGGACGTGCTGCCGCACTACGCGGGCTGGCGCATCGGCGACCTGGACGTGCCCGCCCTGCTGGCCTCGACGCGGCGGATCCTGGAGTACCCGATGGTGGACCGCGACCCGCTGCCCTGGTGGGGGCGCGGCCCGGTGACGCTCCTTGGCGACGCGGCACACCCCATGTACCCCGTCGGCTCGAACGGCGGCTCCCAGGCGGTCCTGGACGCGGCGGCCCTCGCCCACTGTCTGGTGCGGGCCGGGGCGGACCGGGTGGCGGGGCTGCGGGCGTACGAGGCGGCGCGGCGGGGGGTGGCGAACGCGGTGGTCCTCGCGAACCGGGACATGCCGGCGGACCGGGTGCTGCGGGCTGTGGCGGAGCGGGCGCCGGAGGGGTTCGAGCGGGTGGGTGATGTGCTCACTCCTGCGGAGCTGGGGGAGTTGGGGGTGGCGTACCGGCGGACGTCGGGGTGACCTTTCCCCAGTCCCGCCCCTTCCCGATCCGGCGACTCCGTCGCCCCTGGGGCGCTCCTCCTGGGGCTTCGCCCCTAGACCCCCTTTTCGGCCTGGACGGCCTCGTCCTCAATCGCCGGACGGGCTATCCCTATGGGCGCGGGATGGGGGAAGAGCCGCCGGAGGCGAGTGCGACGTCCGGGACCCGCCAGCACACCCACCCCCACCCACGCGACCCTCGACCCATGACCACCACGACCGCCTACACCCCCCTCCCCATCCCCCGGGAAACCCTCACCCAGCTCCGCGAAGTCGACGACGCAGGCCGCCCCTGCGCACCCTTCACAGACCCCGAGGGCGGCGACCCCCTCCGCTGCTGCCTCCGCCCCGTCCGCCCCGGCGAACGCATCGCCCTCGTCTCCTACGCCCCTCTCCGCCGCTGGGCCGCGGAGACGGGAGCCGAGCCCGGGGCCTATGAAGAGACGGGGCCCGTGTTCATCCACGCCGAGGACGCGGGCTGCGAAGGGCCCGGGCCGACGGACGGCACCTATCCCTTCGACCGGCCCGGCGCCCTCCGTACCGTCCGCCGCTACAACGCCCAAGGGCACATCATCGGCGGCCAGTTGGTGGAGATCTCGGCGGAACCCACCGGTCAGTTCGACAAGGTCTTCGCCGAGGCGTTCGCCGACCCCGAGGTCGCCCTCGTGCACGTCAGGGCCGTGGAGTACGGCTGCTTCCACTACGAGGTCCGCCGACAGGGCTGAGGGACGGGGACGGGGACGGGGGCAGCGGTACCGGCACCGGCACCGACTCCACCGCCCGCGCGAACTCCCGCACCCGCTCCGTCTCCCCCTCCCGATGCCACACCATCCCGAGCACCGAGTCCGGCAACCCCTCCACCGGCACGAACGTGACGTCACGGCGCCCGTGGTACTCCGCCGTCGGGCGGCACAGCAGCATCGCCCCGCGCTCCGCCGCCACCAGCGTCAGCCCCTCCTGGAGCGTGCGCACGGCGGGCGCGGGCAGCTGGGAGGGGGCGTGGGCCGTGCGCCAGTAGGGCGGGGCGGGGGATGTCGCGGAGATCAGGGGGGTCTGCGCCAGTTCCGCCGAGGTGAGGGACGCCCGGCTCGCGAAGGGGTGGCGTACCGACACCGCCACCGTCTGCCGCTCCTGCGAGAACGCCGGGCCGAGCACCAGGTCCGGCTCCTCCACCGGCAGCAGCACGATCGCCGCGTCCACATCGCCCGCGCGCACCGCCCCGAAGGGGTCCGCGAACGGGATCTCCACGATCTCCGTGACACAGGCGGGGTGCCGTTCCTGGAAGGTGGTGATCGCCGTCATGAGGCGGGCGTCCGCCGTCCCCTGGAAGCCGATCCGCAGCGTGCCCTCCACGCCCCGCGCCGCCGACCGCGCCCGATCCACCACGGAGGCCAACTCCTCGTAAGCGGGAGTGAGTTCGCAGAGGAAGCGGGTTCCCAGCGGCGTCAGGTGGACGCGGCGGCTCGTGCGCGACACCAGGCGGGCGCCGATCCGCTGCTCCAGCGAGGCGAGCAGCTGGCTGACACGGCTCTGGGAGACGTAGAGCCGCTCGCCCGCCCGGCCGAAGTGCAGCTCCTGCGCGAGCACGAGGAAGCACTCCAGCTCCCGGATCTCCAGACCCCGGATCTCCGGGCCCCGCTCCGGACCGTTCAACGGTCATCCCTCCGTACGCCGTATGCCCTACGTCAGCCGCAGCACCGCGGCTCACGCGATTGATGAGCCTGGCTCATACAAGGATGAGATCTTCGCCGTTGTTCCCCGGGCCCGCGCGCCCAAAGCTGGGCGGCATGGAAACAACCACCCCCGCAGGGTCCCTTCGTGATCCTCAACTCCCTTCAAGCAAAGGGAAGTTGGTACCACTCTCCGTTCTGGTCGCGGCCGCCGCCACCTTCTCCGTCGTCACCACCGAGATGCTGCCCGTCGGCCTGCTCACCTCCCTCGCCGCCGGTCTCGGCGTCACCGACGGCACCGCGGGCCTGACCGTCACGCTGCCCGGCGCCGTCGCGGCGCTCGCCGCGCTGCTGCTGCCCGTCGCGGTGCGCGCCGCCGACCGGCGCACGGTCCTCGGCGTGCTCATGGGGCTGCTCGCCGCCGCCAATCTGCTCTCCGCGCTCGCCCCCGCCTTCGGCGTGCTCCTCGCCGCCCGGGTCCTGGTCGGCGTCTGCATCGGCGGCGTCTGGGCCATCGCCGCCTCGCTCGCGGTGCGCCTGGTGCGCGCGGCCGACGCGGGGCGGGCCACCGCCGTCATCTTCAGCGGGATCGCGGTCGCCTCCGTCCTCGGCGTCCCCGCGGGCACCTTCCTCGGTGAACTCGCGGGCTGGCGCTGGGCGTTCGCCGTCATGGGGGCCTTCTCGCTGGCCGTCGCGGCGCTGCTGCTGCGGTGGCTGCCCGCCCTCCCCGCCGAGCAGGCGGTGCGCCCCGGCGCCTACGGGGGTGTGCTCGGCATCGGGCGGGTGCGGGCCGGGCTCGCCGGGGTGGCGCTCCTGGTGACCGGGCACTTCGCCGCGTACACGTACGTCCGGCCCGTCCTGGAGCGGGTGCCGGGCGTGGGCGCCGGGCTGATCAGCGCGGTGCTGCTCGCCTACGGGGTCGCGGGCATCGTCGGGAACTTCGCGGGCGGCGCCGTGGCCGCCCGTGACCCGCGGCGGGCGCTGCTCGTGGTCTCGGCCGGGCTCGCCGCGGTGGTCCTCGCCTTCGAACCGGCCGGGGGCTCGCTGGCCGCGTCGGTGACGCTGCTCGTGCTGTGGGGCCTCGCGTACGGCGGGGTCTCGGTCTCGGCGCAGAACTGGGTGATGGCGGCCGCGCCACAGGCCCGTGAGTCGGCGTCGGCGCTCTTCGCCGGGGTGTTCAACGCGGCGATCGCGCTCGGCGCCCTGGCCGGCGGCCGGGTGGCCGACGCGAGCGGGGTCTCGCACGTGCTGTGGCTGGGCGGCGGCCTCGCGGGGGCCGCGCTGCTCGTGGTGGCCTGCGCGCGGGAGAAGGAATGGGCCGCGCCCTGCGTCCGGGAGGAGGAGCGGGCCGCGTGAGAGGGCATACGAAGGGGCGGCCACCGCGCATCCGCGATGACCGCCCCTCTCGTACGGGAGCGGGGCTCAGCCCTTGAGCCGTACGGGAGCGGGGCTCAGCCCTTGAGCTCGGCCGCGACCAGCTCCGCGATCTGCACCGCGTTCAGCGCGGCGCCCTTGCGGAGGTTGTCGTCGGAGACGAAGAAGGCCAGGCCGTTCGCCACCGTCTCGTCCTTGCGGATGCGGCCCACGAACGAGTCGTCCTTGCCCGCGGCGACCAGCGGCGTCGGCACCTCCGTGACGACGACGCCCTCGGCGCCCCGGAGGATCTCCGTGGCGCGCTCGGGGCTCAGCGGGCGCGCGAAGCGGGCGTTGATCTGCAGGGAGTGGCCGGTGAAGACGGGCACGCGGACGCAGGTGCCGGAGACCAGCAGGTCCTCGATCTCCAGGATCTTGCGGGACTCGTGGCGGAGCTTCTGCTCCTCGTCCGTCTCGTTCAGACCGTCGTCGACGATCGAGCCCGCCATCGGCAGGACGTTGTACGCGATCGGCGCGACGTACTTGTCGGGCTCGGGGAACTCGGCGGCCGAGCCGTCGTGCGTGAGCTTCGTGGCGTCCGTGCCGACCTTCTCGACCTGCGAGTACAGCTCCTCGACGCCGGCCAGACCGGAGCCGGAGACCGCCTGGTAGGTGGCGACGACGAGCGCCTCGAGGCCCGCCTCGGCGTGCAGCGGCTTCAGGACGGGCATCGCGGCCATCGTCGTGCAGTTCGGGTTCGCGATGATGCCCTTGGGGCGGTTCTTGATCGCGTGCGGGTTCACCTCGGACACGACGAGGGGGACCTCGGGGTGACGGCGCCAGGCCGAGGAGTTGTCGATCACGACGGCGCCCTGGGAGGCGACCTTCTCGGCGAGGGCCTTGGAGGTGGCGCCACCGGCCGAGAAGAGCACGATGTCGAGGCCCGTGTAGTCGGCGGTGGAGGCGTCCTCGACCGTCACGCCGTCGAGCACCGAACCGGCCGAGCGGGCCGAGGCGAACAGGCGCAGCTCGTCCACGGGGAACTTCCGCTCCGTGAGGATCTTGCGCATGACCGTGCCGACCTGACCGGTGGCTCCGACGATTCCGACCTTCACAGGGGTGTCCTCCGTACGCGGGTGCGGCCTGGCGGCCTGGCTTGATGCTCTCCATCATGCGTCTGTCCAGGCCCGGCTTGTCCAATCCATTGTCCGAGGTGCGGGACGCCACATTCGTGGCGAACGTTTCCGCCCCGTGCGGCGTCCTAGGGGAAACGCGGGAGGGGGAGTGCTTTGCTGCGCAGAAAGGCGCGCCGCGCGCAGGCGGCCGATCCGCTGGACGCGGCCCAGGAGGACCGGGTGCGCGCCGTCCTGTCGCTCGGCGGGGTCCCGCACGGCGAGCTGCAGGACGGGGTGCAGCAGGTCAGGCTGCGGCTCCTGGAGCGGGCGGCGCGCGGTCAGGAGGCGCCGCGCGACGTGTCCGCGTGGGCCGCCGTCGTCGCCTCGAACCTCGCCATGGACTGGCACCGGGCCCGCCGCCGCCAGGAGCGGCTCGGTGAGCGCCTGGCCGCGACCTGGCGGGAGGCCACCGATGACGCCGCCGAGTCCCGGGCCCTCTCCCTCGCCGTCGCCCAGGGCCTCGGCGAGCTCCCCGACACCCAGCGCCAGGTCGTCGTCCTGCGCTTCTACGCCGATCTGCCGGTGCGCGCGATCGCCGAGGAGCTGGGCGTCCCGGAGGGCACGGTGAAGAGCAGGCTGCACGCGGCGGTACGGCAGTTGCGGGTGCGGCTGCACGAAGGGGAGGTGGTGTGACGGTGGCCGAGAACTCCGATGCCCTGAGCCCCGATGTTCTGATGGCGGCCGTCACAGGAGAGGCCCTTCCCCAAGACGCCCACGACGACGCCGGGTTGGTGGCGGAGTACGAGGCGGCGGTGGCGGATGTGCGGGTGCTGCGGGAGCAGTTGCGCGTGGTGGGGGACGGGCTGGCCGGGGGGCCGGCGAAGTCGGGTCACCCCGCTGGACCGGTTGCCCCGGGGCGCAGCGTTCGGCCTGGGACGTCCGGCTCATCCCGCCCGTCCGGTTCTTCCTCGGCCGCCCGGCGGGCCTTCCTCGCCCTCGCCGCCGTGCTCGCCTGCGTGCTCGTGGGCGGGCTCGGGCTGCTCATGGCCCGGTCCGGGACGGGAACGGGCGGCGATGACGCCGACGCCGCGAAGAGCGACGGCAAGGCGGCCGCGCCCCGCTCGCCGGGGCACGACAGCGGTGCCGAGAACGGCGGTCAGAACGAGAAGAGGTCGCCCGAGGGCTACGTCGCCTGCGCCCGGCTCATCGTCGAAGGCACCGTGACGCGCGTCGAGCCGCTGCCCGGCGGCGTCCGGGACCGGATCACCCTCGACGTCGCGCGCTACTACAAGCCGGACAAGGGGGCCCGGAAAGTCACGTTCGAGATGGAAGTGAACGTGGACCCGCGGCTCCGGCCCGGGGACCGCACCCTCATCGGCATCCCCCGGGGCCAGCGGGCCCCGGACATCCGGTCCACCGGCAAGGACATCGCCACGACGCGGCTGTGGGTCGAGCGCGCCCTGCCCGGCGCCCGGGGCGGGGGCGATTCCTGCGGCTGAGTGACAAGTCCGTGAAGGCGGCGTTGCAGACCCCGGGAACCGGCCTGAACTGGGGTTTTCCCGGGCTACCTTCCTCGCACCGCGACCGGCGGCGAACCCGCCCCCGGTCCAGCAAGGAAGGACACCTCTGTGCGCTCAACCCGCCGCAGCCGCGCGACGGCCGCCCTCATCACCGCGGCCGTCGCCGTCCCGGTCCTGTTCGCCTCCGCACCCCCGGCAGGCGCACAGGACCCGCACGACCGCCCCGCGAAACAGGGCGCCAAGCTCGCCAAGAAGCTGGTCAAGGCGTCCTCCGGCAAGAGCGCCCACCGCCACCTGGAGAAGTTCCAGGAGATAGCGGACGCCCACGGCGGCAACCGGGCCGCCGGCACGCCGGGCCACGACGCCTCCGCCACGTACGTGTACGGCCAGCTCAAGAAGGCCGGGTACAAGGTGAAGTACCAGTACTTCACCTTCCACGAGTCCACGACCCTGCGCGAGAAGCTCTCCGTCGTCGCGCCGCAGCCCCGCGACCTGAGGACCACGGCCTTCGAGTTCAGCAAGGCCACGCCCAAGGGCGGCCTCAAGGCCCAGCTGGCCGCGGCGCGCGTCGACGAGACGCCCGGCTGCACGCCCGACGACTACACGTCCGACACCTTCACCGGGAAGATCGCGCTGGTGAAGCGCGGCGCCTGCACCTTCGGCGAGAAGGAGGCCGCAGCCGCGCAGGCCGGAGCGGCCGGGATCCTCGTCTACAACCACTCCGGCGACAAGCCCGTCGCGGGCAGCGTCTCCGACCCGTCCCAGGCCCACATCCCGGCCGCCGGGGTCACCAAGGCCGACGGCGAGCAGCTCGCCGCCGACCTGGCCAAGGGGCCGGTCACCGTCAACCTCGACGTCGCGACCAAGGCCAACGAGAAGAAGACCCGCAACGTCATCGCGGAGACCCGCGGCGGCCGCGCCGACCGGGTCGTGGCGCTCGGCGCCCACCTGGACTCGGTGCCCGAGGGCCCGGGCATCAACGACAACGGCACCGGCTCCGCGGGCCTCATCGAGGTCGCCCAGAAGCTCGCCAAGGCCACGAAGAAGAGCGGCAAGCAGCCCGCCAACAAGGTCCGCTTCGCCTGGTGGTCGGGCGAGGAGCTGGGCCTGCTGGGCTCCGACCACTATGTGAAGCAGCTGAGCGCCAAGCAGAAGAAGGCCATCAAGCTCTACCTGAACTTCGACATGATCGGCTCGCCCAACCCGGCGCAGCTCGTCTACGACGGCGACGACTCCGACAAGGAGGGCGCGGGCGCGGGCCCGGCCGGTTCGGCGCAGATCGAGGGCCTCATCAACGGCTACCTCGACAAGCGCGGCGTCCCGCACGAGGGCTACGACTTCGACGGCCGCTCCGACTACGGGCCGTTCATCGCGGTGGGCATCCCGGCCGGAGGCACGTACACCGGGGCCGAGGAGATCAAGACCCCGGAGCAGGCGGCGAAGTGGGGCGGCAAGGCCGGGGTGGCCTTCGACCCGAACTACCACGGCGCCGGGGACACCCTGGAGAACGTCGACCCCAAGGCGTTCGACCTCAACATCGACGTGATCGCGCACGCGGTCGGCACGTACGCGTACGACGTGAGCTCGCTCAAGCGGTAGCTCCTCAAGTACGGCAAGAGGGCGGGCACTTGGGGTCAAGTGCCCGCCCTCCGCGCATGCCCGCTACGGGACTACGGCGTGACCTTCTCGATCACCACGCTGCCCTTGCCCGCGACCGTGCCGCGCCCGTTCAGGAGCGACACCTCGCCGAAGAGCCGGCGCCCCTCGGCCGCCGGGGTCTTGGCGACGACCTCGCCAAAGACGTCCGCGGAGGCGCCGTTGGGGAGGTTCACCGCCTTGTTCTCGTCGACGGTGAGGGTGCCGAGCGACGGGGAGAAGAACACGTCGCGGTAGTCGTACGCGGTCGACCCCGACGGCACCGAGTAGCCCGCCACCTCGATCGTGTACGTACCGGCCGCGGGCTTGTCGAGGCTCACCGACTCCTCCGAGTCGCCGTCCGCCGAGGAGCCCATGACCACGCCGTCCTTGAGGACCGTCAGGTCCAGGTCGGCGGCGGTGTCCGAGACGCCGCCGATCGCGACGTCGAGCCGGGTCGCGCCCGCGGGCACCTCGACCGTCGACGTGGCCGTGTCACCCTGCTTGATGGTGGGCCGGCCGGACTTCGACGAGCCGAGCGAGCCGCCCTTCAACTTGCCTTCGACAGCGGCGAATTGGTTGGTGGCCTTCCAAGTGACGGGGGCCGGGGTGCCGACCTTCGCCTCCGGGACCTTCTGCACGGCCGGGTCGAAGGCGACGCCGAGCGCCGCCACCTCCAGCTTGTACGGGTTGTCGAGCAGCGGCGACGTGCGGCGCGACTCGACCTCGACCTCCCACACGCCGGACTGCGGGTCCGCGTACGAACGCACGTCGGGACGGCAGGTGTTGGCGGGGTTCGGGTAGTTCGGGTAGCAGTTCACGGTCGAGGTCGGGTCGACCGGGACGCCGTACGGGTGGACGGCGATGAACCGCGTCTGGCTCTTGTCCTTCAGCCCGCCCAGGGCGAGTTCGAGGGACTTGGCGCCCTGCGGGACCGTCACGAAGTACGACGTGGTGCTGTTGCGCTGCACCGAGCCGGACGCCGAGAAGGTGTACGAGGGCTTGGCCAGCGGCGTGGAGACGACGACCGTCGTCATGATCTGCTGGTCGACGCCCTCGGTGCGCTCGTCGTCCACGGTGAGGATCGCGCTGTGCAGCCCGGCGGACCGGGGCTTCGCCTGGACCTTCACGGTGACGGGCTTGTTCAGCGGCAGGGAGATCTCGTCCTTGCCGACGATCCGGAACGTGTCCTCGTGGTTGTTCGCGAAGTCCAGCTCGTGGCGGACCGCGCGGTCCGGGCCCGACGTGCGCGTGACCGTCACGTCGTACGTCTTCTTCTGGCCCGCCTTCAGGCCGCCCTCACGGTCGTAGAGACCGGTGCCGGGCTTCTTCAGCTCCTGGTCGAGCGCCGTGTCGACCGGGGCCTTCACCGTGTACTCGTGGGCGCTCGCGCCGTCCTCGATCGCGTCCCAGGCGTCCACGATGTCGATGAGACCGGAGCCCTCGGCGTACGCCTGCTCGCCGCGGATGTGGTGCGCGGTCGACGTCAGGGCGGTGCGCAGCTTCGCCGGGGTGAGGTTCACCTTCGCGCGCTTGGCGGCGCTGAGCAGCAGCGCGGACGCGCCCGCGGCCTGCGGCGACGCCATCGAGGTGCCCTGCAGCATCGAGTAACCGGCGGGGAGTTGGTAGCCCGCCTCGGCGACCGGGGAGCCCGGCAGCCAGGTCTGCGTCGTGTTGATCGCGGCGCCCGGGGCGGAGATGACCGGCTGGAAGCCGCCGTCCTCACGCGGGCCGCGCGAGGAGAACGGCATCATCGCGTACCGCTTGGTCACCTCGGAGCCGTAGTTGGCGGCCCAGGTCTCCTTGGAGATGGCGGCGCCCACGGAGATGACGTGGTCGGCGAGGCCGGGGTCCCCGATGGTGTTGGCGCCCGGACCGCTGTTGCCCGCGGAGATGACGAGCTGCACCCCGTACGTGTCGATGAGGCGCTTGTAGAGCTCGGCGCGCGCGTTGTTGCCGTCGTTGAGGGCGGGCAGGCCGCCGATCGACATGTTCACGATGTCGACGCCGCGCTTCGTGACGAGGTCGATCATGCCCTCGGTCAGCGCGACGTTGGTGCAGCCGCCGGTCCAGGTGCAGGCCCGCGAGGAGACGAGCTTCGCGCCCGGCGCGGCCCCGTTCATGTTCTTGTTGCCGAACAGGGAGTTGGCGGCGGTGATGCCCGCGACGTGCGTGCCGTGCTCCGACTCGATGACGCCGATGTTCACGAAGTCGGCCTTCTTGCCGACCCAGTCACCGCCGTACGGGTCGGTGGGCACGTCCTTGCGGATCTCGACGACGAAGGGCACCCGCTCGACGACGTCCGTGTCGGGGTTGTCCGTGCCGAAGTAGGCGACCTGGTGGCCGTCCTTGTACGGCTTCATCACCTCGTCGTCGGTGAAGTCGTGGTTGTTGTTCAGGTCCACGCGGACGGTTCCTGCGGCCGCGTCGTACAGGACGCCCCAGGTGTCGGTGGTGTCGCCGTCCCGGTTCATGTCGCCCTTGGCGTCGCCGCCGGTGGTGGCCGACTCGCGGAACCGGTTGACCTGGAAGGAGCCGGCCGGGGACTTCCACGTCTCGCCGTCCCAGGTGAAGACGGGGCCGGTGACCGGGTTGGTCATCCGCCGCCAGGTCCCGTCGGCGTCGACGATGGGGTCGGTGGCGGTCACCCAGTCGGTGATCTTCCGCTCGCCGGTGGTGGTCTTCTGCAGCGCCGGGTGCCCGAGGTCGATGCCCGAGTCGAGGATGCCGATGGTGACGCCGCGCCCGTCGGCCTTCGGGTGCTCCTTCACGAAGTCGACGGCGCCGGTCTCGAAGGAGGGGTTGTACGGGTTCTTGGCGGGCGTGTTCTTGCCCGGGGCGGGGTAACCGGCCGCGCCGGAGCGGGACTTGACGCCCTTGGCGGTCTTCGCGGCCTGCGGCTTGGGGTCGTCCAGCTTGATCTCGTGCCGCAGGTCGATGCCGTGCACGGACGAGAGCTTCTCGGCGGCCTTGATGGCGGCGTCGGCCCGGGAGGTCGGGACGGTGGCGCGGACGTAGCCGAGCTTGTCGTGGGTGCGGCCCACGGAGCCGCCCTTGACGGCGTCCAGCTGGCGGGCGACCTGCTCGGTGGCGCCGGGCGCGGTGGCGACCATCATGGTGACGGTCTTGTCGCCGTCGGCCTTCGCGTCGGCGAGCAGCTCGGCGTCGGCCGAACCGAGCTTCTGGGCGGCGTACTTCACGGGCGCCGGCTCGGGCGCCGGGTGGTCGGCGGCGAGGGCCAGGGGGAGCGGGGCTGCGGCGCCGAGCGCGGCGGCCAGGCCGACGGCTATCGCGAGGCGGGCCGTGCGTCTCGCGCCCGTTATGGGCGCGCGCTGGGGATCGGGGGTCATCAGCATCCCTGTACGTAAAGGCGGAAAGGCGGAAAGGGTCCGAAATGCGGGACCAGGTGACCGCATAGCTTTACGTAAGTGACCGCTGCTTGGGGAGAGTTGTCCGAGGCGGGGTGAGGCCATGGCGTACTTCCGCCATGCGCCATCGCGCCCAAGTCGGGTTAATCGGGGCGAAGTTGTATGCGCTCAGCTCTCGCGCGAGCGCGCGTAGTGCCGGGATGCCTTCGCGCGGTTGCCGCAGGCGGCCATGGAGCACCAGCGGCGGGTGCCGTTGCGCGAGGTGTCGAAGAAGTGCAGGACGCAGGCGTCGTGGGCGCAGGCGCGGATGCGGTCGGGCGCCTTGGCGAGCAGGCCGAGGTAGTCGCGGGCGGCCAGCCAGCCGGGCCCCCACGCCGGGTCCCCGAACTCGGGCTCCTCGCCCGGCCCTTCGGGGGTGAGGGTGGCCCGGATGCGGCCGTGCCCGAGGACCTTGTCGACCCGGGCGAGGGCGGCTGCGTCGCCCGGGGCTCCGTCCACGACGGCGTGCAGCGCGTCGCGGGCGGTGAGGGTGTGGCGCAGGGTCGGGGCGTCGGCGGCGAAGCGGTCGTCGAGCCCGCCCGCGGCGAGCCAGATCCCGAGCCCCTCCTCGTCGGCCAGGAGGTCCTGGGCCGCCCCGTCCTGGTTCCAGCGGGTGTTGAGCAGGTCGAGGGAGAGGGGCTCGCCGGTGAGGGGGCGGGGGTCGTGGGGGGTGGCGGCGGGCATGGGGGCTCCCTTGGGTGCGGGGTGCGGGGTGCTTGGGGGTGGGGTACTTGGGTGCGGGGCGCTGCTAACCCCTTAAGGGTACGTGAGCGGTTGACGCTCTTGCTTCATAACCTCTAACCTTCATTTTACTGGTTAGCCACTCCGTGGGGAGGGGCGGCCGTCGACGAAGGGGAGAGCCATGTCTGTGCTGCGCATCGGTCACGTCGGCCTGAATGTCACGGACCTCGACCGCTCGCTCGCGTTCTACCGGGATGTGCTCGGCTTCGCGGTGCTCGGCGAGGGCAAGGAGGAGGGCCGCGTGTTCGCCTTCCTCGACGGGGACGGCGGCGGGCGCCCCACCCTCACGCTCTGGCAGCAGGCCGGGGCGCCCTTCGAGGCCGGGCGCGCGGGCCTGCATCACCTGGCGATCGAGGTCGACTCCATCGAGCGGGTGCGGGAGTTCGAGCGGGCGCTGCGGTCGTACGGGGTGGAGTTCGTGTACGAGGGTGTGGTGCCGCACGGGGAGGGGGCGGCGTCCGGGGGGATCTTCTTCCATGACCCGGACGGGGCGCGTCTGGAGATCTTCGCGGATGCGGGGGTCGTGGGCGAGGCGCCGGTCGCGGCGGCGCCCACGTGCGGGTTCTTCTAGGCCGCTCCGCGGCCTGGCCCTGACCGCTCCGCGGTCCTTGCACTGACCGCTCCGCGGTCCGGATCCCCGCCGCTCCGCGGCCGACCACCCCGCCGCTCCGCGGCGGTCTCCCACCCGCCCGCCCGTATCTCTCTCCCGCGCAGCCGACCTCGGATCTCCGCCGCTCCGCGGCGTGGGTGGGGGGCGGCGCTCTCTCCCGCGCAGCCGACCTCGGATCTCCGCCGCTCCGCGGCGTGGGTGGGGGGCTGCACTCTCTCCCGCGCAGCCGCCCCCGACTTCCCCGCCCCCCCCGCGGCGTAACAGCACGTGGGGGAGCACGCCCCCACGGAAAGGACCCCCCACCATGCCCCTCCACACCCCCTACCACCAAGGCTCACGCACCGTGCAGGACCGCGTAGGGGTCCGGGAAGCGGCCGAGCACGTGGGTCGCTCCATCGGCCAGGGCATCCGCCCCGTCGCCGCCGCCTTCCTGGAACTCCAGCCCCAGCTGGTCCTCGGCGCGGCCTCCCGGGAGGGCCGGGTCTGGGCCTCGCTGCTCACCGGTGACCCCGGCTTCGTCCGGGCCACCGGACCCCACCAGGTCTCCGTCACGGGCGGGCTCCACGCAAGCGACCCCCTCTCCGCCGCCCTCGCCCACGAGGGCGTCCCCGTCGGCACCCTCGCCCTCGACCCCCGCACCCGCCGCCGCATGCGCCTCAACGGCCGCGCCCGCCCCACCCCGCGCGGCCTCGCGATCGAGTCGGACCAGGTGTTCTCCAACTGCCCCAAGTACCTGCAGAAGCGGGACCTCCACGACGGCCGGGCCCTCGGCGGGCCCGGCAGGCCGCACCACGGCACCCAACTCACCGCAGACCAGCGGGCGTTCATCGCCGCCGCCGACACCTTCTTCCTCGCCACCGTCCACGCCCGCGGCGCCGACGCCAGCCACCGCGGCGGCAACCCCGGCTTCGTCGAGGTCGTCTCCCCGTACGAACTGAGCTGGCGCGACTACCCCGGCAACGCCATGTTCCTGACCCTCGGCAACCTCACCACCGACCCCCGCGCGGGTCTC
The DNA here is from genome assembly GCF_042740175.1 of Streptomyces sp. NPDC059009. NCBI lineage: Bacteria > Bacillati > Actinomycetota > Actinomycetes > Kitasatosporales > Streptomycetaceae > Streptomyces > Streptomyces sp. NPDC059009. The sequence continues at coordinate 228,769 of NZ_JBHYJB010000006.1, forward strand.
CTCTTCCTCGACTGGCGGACCGGCACGACCCTCCAGCTCACCGGCACGGCCCGCACCGACCACGCACCCGACGGCACCCGCACGGTCCGCTTCACGCTCACGGAGGCGGTGGAGACCCCGGGCGCGAGCCCCTTGGTCTGGTCGCCTCCCGAGTACTCGCCCGCCAACCCGCATCACTGACACGCCCATCGGCACGCACATCCCGCTTATGGGGACTAGCGTCAATCTGTGCAGAAAGAGCTCCGGGTGGCGGCCTACGCCGTATGCGTGCGGGACGGGCAGGTGCTGCTGGCCCGCTGGGTGGCGGGCGACGGCTCCAAGCGCTGGACGCTGCCCGGGGGCGGCATGGACCACGGGGAGGACCCGTACGACACGGTGATCCGCGAGGTCGACGAGGAGACGGGCTATGTCGTCGAGCCCGCCACCCTCCTCGGCGTCGACTCCCTGCGCCGCCGCTACCCGCGCCGCCTGGGCGCCGTCGCCGACTTCCACGGGCTGCGGATCGTGTACGAGGGCCACATCACCGGCGGGGCGCTCCGCCACGAGGAGCACGGCTCCACCGACCTGGCGGCCTGGCATCCCCTGGACGACGTCCCGGACCTGGACCGGGTGGGCCTCGTGGACGTCGGCCTCGAACTCTGGCGCAAGCGACCGGCGTCGGGGCACCAGGAGTAGCCTCCCGCGCACCACCGGGGCACCCCGTACCCCGACAGGTGAACACACCGTGACCGCCACCTCTCCCGCAGACGATTCCCCCATGGCCCTCAAGGGTGCGCACTGATCCACGTACGGTGATCGGCGCCCCCCGTTGCGTAAGCGTTAACCCCCAGCTCACCCCCGATGCCAACGATCCAGTACGAGCGGGGAGTTCGCCGGCCGCACCACGGCCCGGGCCCCCGCGACCACTGCCGACGCGTTCGCAACCGGGGAGACCGCGCCATGTCGCGCATACGCTCTGTCGCCACCGCAACCTCCACCGCCGCCGCCCACTCCGCCGCCACGGCGGCGCGCACCCTCGCCGGTCTCGACCGCCGGGCCTTCCTCACGGCCACCGGCGCCGTCTCCGTCGCCGCGGGCGTCGGCTACGCGCTCGGCCCCGGCAGCGGCGAGGCGGCCGCGGGGCCCGCCGCCGACCCGGCCGTCATCGCCCGCACCCCGGTCGTCGGCGGGCGCGGCCGGCCCGTCTCGGTGCCGCAGCTGCCGTACGAGCGCGGCACCACTCTCCTGACCGTCGCCACCGCCCGCGGTGGCTCCGGCTACCGGCGGCTCGGCGACGGCCCGGCGTGGGACCGGGTGGTCCGCGGGGACCTCGCCGCCGCCAAGCCGGGGCGGGCCGGGCGGCGCACCGCGCTCGGCTCCTTCGTGCAGTTCACCGACCTGCACCTGGTCGATGTCCAGCACCCCTTGCGCTACGAGTACTTGAGGGCGCAGACCGCCAGCTCCTGGCGCCCGCAGGAAGCCCTCTCGGTGCCCGGCGCGATCGCCCTCGTGGAGCGCGTCAACGCGCTGCGCGGCGGCCCCGCCACCGGTGCGCCCCTCAACTGCGTGGTGACGACCGGCGACAACACCGACAACAACTCCCGCAACGAGCTGGAGTGGTTCATGAAGGTGATGAGCGGCGGCCGGATCACCCCCAACAGCGGCGACCCGCGCCACTACGAGGGCGTGCAGGACAGCGGCCTGAAGCTGTACTGGCACCCGGACTCCGCGCTGCGCGACGCCGACAAGAAGCTGGGCTTCCCCCGGCTGCACGGCTTCCTGGAGGCCGCGATCCGCGAGGTCAACAGCCCGGGGCTCGGCCTGCCCTGGTACTCGACGGTCGGCAACCACGACGCGCTGCCCGGCGGCTGCTGGGCGCCCGGAGACCCGTACTTCCAGGAATTCGCCGTCGGCGGGCGGAAGTTGATGAACCTGGACGCCGGCCGGGGCGGCGCCATGTGGGACGCCGTGAAGAAGGGGCGCGACCCCAAGGGTGACCTCTTCAAGGCGCTCCTGAAGAGCGAGGCCCGGCACATGCGCTCCGTCACCCCGGACGAGTCCCGGGCGCCCTTCACCCCCGCCGAGTACCTCAAGGCGCACTTGGACCCGGCCCACAAGGGGCAGGGCCCGGTCGGCCACGGCTACACCGAGGCGAACCTCGCCGAGCGCACCCAGTACTACACGTTCCGCATCAGCGACGACGTCCTCGGCGTCAGCCTGGACACCACCGACCCGGGCGGCCACTACGAGGGTTCGGTCGGCACCGCCCAACTGCGCTGGCTGGAGCGCACGCTGGCGGCCAACGAGAAGAAGGCGGACGGCGCCGCGCACGTCATCGTGTTCAGCCACCACACCAGCAAGACGATGCGCAACCTGCGCCCCGTGCCCGGCGCCCCGCACGAGAAGCGGCACGGCGGCCCGGAGCTCGTCTCCGTCCTCGCCCGGCACCGCTCCGTCCTGGCGTGGGTCAACGGCCACAGCCACAAGAACGACATCACGCCGCACCACACCGCGAAGGGCTCGTTCTGGGAGGTCTCCACCGCCTCGCACATCGACTTCCCGCAGCTGGCCCGGGTGGTGGAGGTCGTCGACAACCACGACGGCACGGTCTCCCTGTTCACCACGCTCATCGAGTCGTCCGCCCCGCACCGCACGGATTTCGCCGATCTCTCCCAGACCGGACTCGCCGCGCTCTACCGCGAGTTGTCCTTCAACGCCCCGGGCGCGAAGCCGACGCTGGGCGGAGACCCAGGTGACCGCAACACGGAGCTGGTTCTCCGCAAGAGGTGACGGGGGACAGCCCCAACACGCACCTGAGGACACCACCCGTCTTCCGCACCGGCCGGATCTCGCCCAACCGGCCCGCTCCCGGGCAACCCCCGTCCCCGCACCGCGAGTCCCTCCGCCCGACCGAATGGATCAGGCGGAGGAAGGGACGAACGGATGAGGGCACGTACGCGGCTTGCGGGAGCGGCCGTGGTCGTGGCGGCGGCGGTGGCGGGGAGTCTCGCCGGGCCGGCCGCCGCGGCGGACACGGGACGGCACGAGGCCACCCAGAAGGCACTGGACGGCGCCGTGCGGGACGGCGTGCCCGGCGTGACCGCGCACGCCGTCGACAAGGACGGGGCGTGGCGCGGCACTTCGGGCGTCGGCGACCTGAGGACGAAGACGCCGCGCGGTGCGCACGACCGCTTCCGCGTCGGCAGCATCACGAAGTCGTTCGTGGCGACGGTGCTGCTGCAGCTGCAGGGCGAGGGGAAGATCGACCTGGACGACCCGGTGGGGAAGTGGCTGCCGGGCGTGGTGCAGGGGCATGGCCACGACGGCGACAAGATCACGGTCCGGCAGCTGCTCAACCACACCAGCGGCGTCTACGACTACACCGACGACCCGGACTTCACGGCGAAGGTCTTCGAGACGAAGGGCTTCCTGAAGCACCGCTACGACACCTGGGCCCCCGGGCAGCAGGTGAAGCTGGCCATGCGCCATAAGCCGTACTTCGCCCCCGGGCAGGGCTGGAAGTACTCCAACACCAACTACCTCCTCGCTGGAATGGTCATCAAGAAGGTCACCGGCCACGACTACGGGGACGAGATCGAGCGCCGGGTCATCAAGCCCCTCGGCCTGCGCGCCACGAGCGTCCCGAGCACCGACTCGACGGTGCCGCAGCCCAGTTCGCGTGCCTACTCGAAGCTGTCGGAGGGCGCGCAGGGCCGCACGTACGACGTCACCGAGCTCAACCCGACGATCGCGGGCCCGGCGGGCGGGATGATCTCTGACGCGGCCGACCTGAACCGCTTCTACGCGGCCCTCCTCGGCGGCAGGCTCCTGCCGAAGGAGCAGCTGGCCGAGATGAAGACGACGGTCCCGATGGGCGAGGACTCGCCGAACGCCTCCTACGGCCTCGGCCTGATGAAGAACAAGCTGCCCTGCGACGGCGGCGCCCCGGTCTGGGGCCACGGCGGCGGCATCCACGGCTCCACGTCCCAGGCCGTCACGACGGGCGACGGCCGCCACTCCCTCGCCTTCAACTACAACGGCGACTGGACGGACGAGGACAGCGTCGACGCGATCGTCACCGCCGAGTACTGCGGCAAGTAGCCCACGCACGAAGGAGAGAGCGACACATGTCAGCACGTACAGGCACGGCGAGAGGACTCGCGGCCACGGCAGTCGCGGCGGCCGTCACGGCGGCGCTCGCGGCACCGGCGGCCCAGGCACAGTCGGCGGGTTCAGCGGGCGCCCACGGGCCGAGGCCGCACGAGGCCACGCAGCGGGCCCTCGCCGCCGCCGTCGGCCCGGACGCCCCCGGCGCGACGGCGCAGGCCGTCGACAAGAACGGGGTGTGGAAGGGCGCTTCGGGCACCGGCGACCTGGCGACCGGCGCCCCGCGCGGCGCGGACGACCACTTCCGGGTCGGCAGCGTCACGAAGTCGTTCGTGGCGACGGTCCTGTTGCAGCTGCAGGGCGAAGGGGAGATCGACCTGGACGACACGGTGGGGAAGTGGCTGCCGGGCGTGGTCAAGGGGCACGGCCACGACGGTGACGGGATCACGGTCCGTCAGCTCCTCAACCACACCAGCGGCGTCTTCAACGTCTCGGCCGACCCGGAGTTCCGCGATCGGGTCTTCAGCGAGCGCTTCCTGAAGCACCGCTACGACACCTGGACCCCGGAGCAGATGGTGTCCCTGGCGATGCGCCACAAGCCGGACTTCGCCCCGGGCCAGGGCTGGAAGTACTCCAACACCAACTACGTCCTCGCCGGGATGATCATCAAGAAGGTCACCGGCCATGACTACGGGGACGAGATCGAGCGCCGGGTCATCAAGCCCCTCGGCCTGCGCGCCACCAGCCTCCCCGGCACCGATCCGACGGTTCCCGCGCCCAGTTCACGGGGGTACAAGAAGCTGTCCGACGCGCCGGGCGCCACGCTGCACGACCTGACGGAGTTCAACCCGACGGTCGCGGGCTCGGCGGGCTCGATGATCTCCGACTCGGCCGACCTGAACCGCTTCTACCGGGCGCTGCTCGGCGGCAGGCTCCTGCCGAAGAAGCAGCTGGCCGAGATGAAGACGACGGTCCCGGCGGGCGAGGGCGGCCGCCGCTACGGGCTCGGCCTCGAACCCGTCAAGCTGTCCTGCGGCCCGACGTTCTGGGGCCACGGCGGCGATGTGCACGGTGCCTCCACGCTGGCGGGCACCACGGCGGACGGCCGTCACGCGCTCACGCTGAACCTGAACGGGGACATCGAGCAGAACAAGGCGTTCGCTGTCGTGGAGGCGGAGTTCTGCGCCAAGTAGCCCGGAGAGCGGGGCAGTTGGCACACAGGTGAAGGGGCGGACCCCGGTGGCAACCGGTGATCCGCCCCTTCACTCCCCTCCTGCCCCCTTCCGGAACCCCGCGTGCGGGGCCTCCGGCACCCCATGGGCGGTGCTATCTGGGCAGCACCACCACATAGGCCGCCGGATCGCGGTCGTCCGAGGCCATCAGCGCGGTCCGTACGACGGCCGCCTGCTGCTCCAGGGAGTCCCGCAGCTTCTTGGGTGTGATGTGGACGACGGTGATTCCCAGTCGCTCCAAATGCTCCCGCTTTCGTGCGTACTCGGACCAGAGGGCGTCCTCGTCCTGGCGGGGCGCGCGGGTGTCGAGCTCGACGGCGACGGCCTGGTCCGGCCAGTAGGCGTCGACGCCTCCGAGGTGCGGCCCGCCGGGCAGCCGCAGGTCCACGTTCCACAGCGGGTCGGGCAGCCCCTGCTCCCGCACCATCCGGTAGAGCCGGTCCTCGGCGATGGCCCGCCCCTCGGCGAGCAGCGAGTCCACGGCGTCCACGACATGGGGCCGGCCAAGGAGTCGCGCGTGGTTCAACTCCTTGACGATGGCCGCCGGTTCGCAGTGCCCGCCGCGCACCGCCTCGGTGAGCAGCCTGCGCACCGCGCCCGCGTCGGTGAGCTGTGCGACGGCGTCGGCGAGGGCGCGCGGCACGGGGGCGACGGGGACGCCGGTGATCTGTACCGCCGTGGGCAGCGCGTGGGTGCGCACCAGGTGGGCGCAGCCGGTGGAGCGCAGTCGCCGGGTGCGGGGCACGAGGACGTCGATCCGGTCGAGGGAGAGCAGCGGGGGCGCGGCCGAGAACCGGTGCAGGGCGAGGGCCGCGAGCCCCGTGATCATCGCGTCGGCGTACGGGGCGTGCGGCTCACCGGCGCCGGGCTGCGCGGGCACGGTGCGCGCCTCCTTGGCCGGCGGGCGCCCCGCGTACAACAGGACGCCGTGCAGGCGCTCTTCGCTGGTCGGGGGGCCGGGGTGGAGCAGGCAGACGCCGGGCAGGAGCTGCTGCCAGGGCCCGTCTGGGCGGCAGTGGGCGGCGGTGTCGGCGGTCGAGATGCCGTGCGCGCGGAGCTGGGCGGAGCTCATGACGCGGCGCTGGGTGGCGGCGAGGTGGCGGAGGGGGAGCGGCGAGAGCGGGGTGTTGTGGTTCATGACCAGGCCATTCCCGGGCCCGATCCGCTCCCTAACCGCTGTTACAGTCCCGTCGACAAAACCGGACAAGCCCGTCCTAAAGTACGGGCGTTCGACAGCCGAAACCCCCTGGTCCGTATGGGGGTTACGGCCGTTCCCAAACCCAAGGGTCACAAGTCGGTGACCCGGGTTCCGGACCCGGTGCGGGGCCTGCCGACCGGGTGCGGAGCCCACCCCGGAGCCCCGCACCCTCGGCCATCAGCTACTCAGCCCGCCGTCGAGGCGGCGTCACACGCCTGGCCCCGCAGCCCCCGCGCCAGGTCGTCGCGGGCCTCAAGTACGAGCCGCCGCAAGGCAGGTGCCGAGCTCTCGTGCGCGGCGAGCCACGCGTCCGCCGCCGCCACCGTCTCCTCTCGGTCCTGCAGATGCGGGAACAGGCCCCGCACCACGTCCATCCCGATCTGGATGGACCGCTCGCTCCAGACCCGCTCGATGGCGTCGAAGTACTTCGCCGCGTACGGCGCGGTCAGCTCCCGCTGGGACGGCTGCTGGAAGCCCGCGATCGTCGCCTCCACCAGCGCGTTGGACAGCGCGTCCGACTCCACCACGGACGCCCACGCCTGAGCCTTGACCGCCGCCGAGGGCCGCGCGGCCAGGCACCGGACCTGGTGCCGCTTGCCCGAGGCCGTGTCGTCCCGGGCCAGCTCGGCGGCGAGGGCCTCCTCGTCGGCGGCGCCGTGCGCGGCGAGCGGGGAGAGGAAGGCCCAGCGCAGCTCCTGGTCCACGTCCAGACCGTCGATCTTCGCGGTGCCGTCCAACAGGCCCTGGAGCAGCTGGAGATCGGCGTCCGACGAGGCCACCGAGGCGAAGAAGCGCGCCCACGTCAGCTGGTGCTGGCTGCCCGGCTCGGCGATGCGCAGCTCGCGCAGCGCGCCCTCGGCGAGGTCGCGGCCGCCCTGCTCGCGCCGGCCCGGCGCCGCGTAGTGGACGAGGGCGGAGGTGGCCCAGGTGTGCAGCATCTGCAGGACGCCGATGCCGGACTCGCGGCCCGCGAACCGCAGCACGAGGCCGATGAAGTCCCGGGCGGGCATGAGCCCGTCGCGTGTGAGGTTCCACAGCGCGGTCCAGCACAGCGCGCGGGCGAGAGGGTCGCTGATGTCGCCGAGGTGGCCGCGGAGCGTCGCCAGGGAGTTCTCGTCGAAGCGGATCTTGCAGTACGTCAGGTCGTCGTCGTTGACGAGGACGAGCTCGGGGGCCTCGGCGCCGGCCAGCTCGGCGACGGCGGTGCGGGGCCCGTCCACGTCCACCTCGGCGCGCGCGTACCGCTCGAGCTCGCCGCCCGCGGACCGTCGGTAGAGGCCCACGGCCACGCGGTGCGGCCGCAGTTCGGGGTGCGAGGCCGCCGCCTCCTGGACCACGGCGAGCTCGGTGATCCGCCCCTCCGCGTTCAAAGTGACCTGCGGCGTCAGCGAGTTGACGCCTGCCGTCTGCAGCCAGGAGCGCGACCAGGCGGCCATGTCGCGCCCGCTGGTCTCCTCCAGGACCGAAAGGAGGTCCCCGAGGCGGGTGTTGCCGTACGCGTGCCGCTTGAAGTAGCGGCGGGCGCCCTCCAGGAAGGCGTCACGCCCGACGTAGGCCACCAGCTGCTTCAGCACGGAGGCGCCCTTGGCGTAGGTGATCCCGTCGAAGTTGAGCTTCGCGTCCTCCAGGTCGCGGATGTCGGCCGTGACCGGGTGCGTCGAGGGGAGCTGGTCGGCGCGGTACGCCCATGCCTTGCGGTTGTTGGCGAAGGTGATCCAGCCGTCGGTGAAGCGGGTGGCCTCGACCATCGAGAAGGAGCCCATGAAGTCCGCGAAGGACTCCTTGAGCCACAGGTCGTCCCACCACTGCATCGTCACGAGGTCGCCGAACCACATGTGCGCCATCTCGTGCAGGATGACGTTGGCCCGGCGCTCGTACGACGCCTGGGTCACCTTGCCGCGGAAGATGAACTCCTCGCGGAAGGTCACACAGCCCGGGTTCTCCATCGCCCCGAGGTTGTACTCGGGGACGAACGCCTGGTCGTACTTCCCGAAGGGGTAGGGGTAGTCGAAGTGCTCGTGGAAGAAGTCGAGTCCCTGCTTCGTCACCAGGAAGACGTCGTCCGCGTCGAAGTGCTTGGCGAGGCCCTTGCGGCACATCGCGCCGAGCGGGATCTCCAGCTTGGAGCCGTCCTCGAAGACCTTCTCGTACGTGTCCGTCACATAGTGGTACGGGCCCGCGACGACCGCCGTGATGTAGGTCGAGATCGGCTTGGTCTCGGCGAACTTCCATACTCCGTCGGCCAGTTCACCGACGCCGTTCGACCAGACCGTCCAGCCCTCAGGGGCCTGCGCCTCGAAACGGAAGGGAGCCTTCAGGTCGGGCTGCTCGAAGTTGGCGAACACGCGGCGGGAGTCCGCCGGCTCGTACTGCGTGTACAGGTAGACCTCGCCGTCCTCCGGGTCGACGAAGCGGTGCATGCCCTCGCCGGTGCGGCTGTAGGCGCACTGGGCGTCCACCACCAGCTCGTTCTCCCCCTGGAGGTCTTCGAGGGTGATGCGGGTGCCGTCGAAGACCTCGGAGGGGTCCAGATCCGTGCCGTTCAGCGAGAGGGCCGTGACGCTCGGCGCGATGAGGTCGGCGAACGAGGCGGCGCCCGGCTCGGCGCAGCGGAACCTGATCGTGGTCACCGACCGGAACGTGCGCGGCGCACCCTCCTCCGCGTTGCTCTCGCCGATCGCGGAGCGCAGGTCGAGAAAGACCTCGTACCCGTCGACGGACAGCAGGGCGGCCCTTTCACGGGCCTCGTCGCGGGACAGATTCTCACCGGGCACGGGCGGCACTCCCTTGTGGCTCGCATGACTGGCATGACAGCTGGCATGACTCGTACGAATGTCTACGATCCTCGCATGTGCCGCGGGGCCCCGACATCCGGGAATGCCCCGACGTGCCCCCGGTGTTCTCCCGCCCAGGCGCACCCATTCCCTAGGGAGAGACATGTCGGAGAACGGCACCACCAACCGCACCCCCGTCGACTTCTGGTTCGACCCGCTGTGCCCCTGGGCCTGGATGACCTCCCGCTGGATGCTGGAAGTGGAGAAGGTCCGTGACGTCGAGGTCCGCTGGCACGTGATGAGCCTCGCGGTCCTGAACGAGGACAAGCTCGACGAGCTCCCCGAGCAGTACGTGGAGAACATGCGCCCCGGCGGCAAGGCATGGGGCCCGGTCCGCGTCGTCACCGCCGCCCAGCAGCTGCACGGCGACGAGGTCGTCGGCAAGCTCTACACCGCGCTCGGCACCCGCATCCACAACCAGGGCGAGGGCATCACCCCCGAGGTGATCGCCGGAGCCCTCGCCGAGGTCGGCCTCCCCGCCGACCTCATCGAATACGCGGACAAGGACACGTACGACGCGGAGCTGCGCGCCTCCCACAAGGAGGGCATCGACAAGGTCGGCCAGGAGGTCGGCACCCCGGTCATCGCGGTCCCCGGCTCCGACGGCGAGCAGATCGCCTTCTTCGGCCCCGTCGTCACCCCCGCCCCCAAGGGCGAGGAGGCCGCGAAGCTGTGGGACGGCACGCTCCTGGTGGCGAGCATCCCGGGCTTCTACGAGATCAAGCGCACGCGTACGCAGGGCCCGATCTTCGACTGACCCTCCGCGCCGCCTGAACAGGCGCGCGGTCCTGACCTGGCTTAACGTCCCTGTATGGAGATCGGCAGGGACGGCGGGCGCGACGACCCCGCCCTGCCGAACGACAACGCCCCCCATGCCACCCTGCCCGCGCGCGTGACCGACCACGCGGTGCGGGCAGGGTGCCGGGCCCTCGCGGCCCTCTGGTCCGCGCTCGGCCTGCGGGCGGCGGCGGCCACCCTGCGCCACTACCTCGACGGCACGGGAACCCCGTACGAACTCGACGCCGACCGCCTCCTGGCCGTCCCCGCGGTGCGCGCGGCGGTCACGGCCCAGTCGCGCCGCTGGCGCACCGAGGCCCCCGAGACGCCCGGCACCTACCCCGCCGACAGCGGCTGGCGCGGCGTGCTCGTCGCCCGCCGCGACTCGCTCGACTGGTGGCTGGCCCTGCGCGGCATCCAGTACCGCGTCCGCGGCACGGTCACGGTCGCCCCGGACGGCACCCGCACCAGCGCGATCCACTCGGTCGCCTTCCACAAGTCCTGGAACTTCGACCGCGGCGAGTCCGAGTACGGCGTCCCCTTCGCGCCCTTCGCCCGCCTCCACGAGACCGGTCTTGCAAGGGAGTTCGAGGCGGTGGGGGAGACGGTCAGCGGAACGATGGCGGCAGGTCGAAGCCCTGGTCCCAGTTGAAGTAGTTCTGGACCCGCAGGCACGTCCCGTTCCCGCAGCGCCGGTACTTGTCGACGTCCTCCGCATGGACCCGGGTCGCGACGTGCGCCCTTTCGTCGTCCGTGAGCCTCAGGAAGCTCTGCATCGTGTCACCGCAGTTCAGGCAGCGCCTCGTCGTCATGACGTCACCGTCCACCGGAACCCGGCCCACCGAAAGGCCCCCGTGAGTCACGTCCTCACGGGGGCCTTCCCTCTGTCCGCCCGCCACGTGAAGGTTGAGAAGACGATCACGAGCAGGACGACTCATGCGCCGGCTCAGGGAGCCAGCAGCAGACCTCCGGCGCGCTCCTTCGCGGCCGCGTAACGCTTCGCCACGTCCTGCCAGTTGACGACCTCCCACATCGCCTCGATGAAGTCCACCTTCTGGTTCTTGTACTGCAGGTAGAAGGCGTGCTCCCAGGCGTCGAAGACCAGGATCGGGGTCGAACCCTGGCCGACGTTGCCCTGGTGGTCGTAGATCTGCTCGACGACGAGGCGGCCGCTGAGCGGCTCATAGGCGAGGACGCCCCAACCCGAACCCTGCGTCGTGGCCGACGCCTTGGTCAGCTGCGCCTTGAACTTGGCGAAGGTGCCGAAGGACTCGGTGATCGCGTCCGCGAGGTCGCCCACGCCGTCGGCGGCCGTGGGCTCGCCGCCGCCACCGTCCTTGGGGCTGTTCATGTTGTGCCAGTAGATGCTGTGCAGGATGTGCCCGGAGAGGTGGAACGCGAGGTTCTTCTCCAGGCCGTTGATGGCGCCCCACGACTCCTTGTCACGCGCCTCCGCCAGCTGCTCCAGGGTGTCGTTCGCACCCTTCACGTACGCCGCGTGGTGCTTGTCGTGGTGGAGCTCGATGATCTGCGGGTTGATGACCGGTTCGAGCGCCGCGTAGTCGTACGGAAGTTCAGGAAGCGTGTAAATGGCCATGTCCGAGCCCTCCGAGCCCTCTGACTGCATGATGCAGAGCTTATTGCAATCAATGTGCAAGTGCAGGCTAGCAGCAGGAGTCTGACCAGGAAGATCGGCCCTTGGACCTAGGGCCGGAGCCGGAGGCGGACAACGCGAAGGACCCCCGGGCCAGTTGGCGGCCCGGGGGTCCTTCGAGAGTGGTGGGGTGGGGGAGCGTGCTACTCCGCCGCGTCGCGCTGCAGGCCGAGCTTCTGCCACACGAAGCCGACGACCGCGAGGATCACGGTCAGACCGCCCGCGTAGTACAGCTGCACCCGGGTGTCCTCCTGGCGCGCCATCAGCACGAACACGGTCGCCATGCCCGCGAGCGCCAGCCAGGTCAGGTACGGGTACGCCCACATCTTCACGACGAGCTTCTCGGGCGCCTCCCGCTCCAGGCGGCGGCGCAGCCGCAGCTGCGAGGCGGCGATGAAGAACCAGACGACGAGGATGAGCGCGCCGATGGTGTTCAGGAGCCACTGGAAGATGTCGTCGGGCCGCCAGTAGCTGAGCAGCACGCAGACGAAGCCGAAGAGCGACGAGGTGACGACGGCGATGCGCGGCACCCCGCCGTGGATCGCCCCGATCACCCGCGGGCCGAGGCCGCGGCCGATCAGGGAGCCCGCCATGCGGGAGGCGCCGTAGATGTTGGCGTTCATCGCGGAGAGCAGGGCGATGAGGACGACGACGTTCATGATCTGGCCGGCGGCGGGGATGCCCAGGTAATCGAGCGTCGCGACGTACGGGCCCTTGGCCGGGATCTCCTCCTTCGTCCAGGGCAGCAGCACGACGACGACGGCCATCGAGCCGACGTAGAAGAGGGCGATGCGCCACATCGCGGTGCGCACGGCCTTCGCGACGCCCTGGATGGGGTGCTCCGACTCGGCCGCCGCGATCGTGACGGTCTCCAGACCGCCGTACGCGAAGACCGAGGCGAGCAGGCCCGCGATCAGCCCCTCCGTGCCGTTGGGCATGAAGCCGCCGTGGCCGGTGAGGTTCGTCAGGCCGGGGGCGTCCGTGTCGGGCAGGACGCCGAGGATGGCGAGGACGCCGATGACGAGGAACAGGGCGATCGCGCTCACCTTGAGCGCGGCGAACCAGAACTCGAACTCACCGAAGTTCTTCACCGCCGCCAGGTTCGTGCCGCAGAACATCAGCATGAACAGGGCGACCCAGGCCCACTCCGGCACCCCGGGCACCCAGCCGTGCACGATCTGCGCCGCGCCGATCCCCTCCAGGCCGACGGCCACGCACAGCAGGAACCAGAAGGACCAGCCCGCGGTGAAGCCCGCCCAGGGGCCGATGGCGCGCTCGGCGTGCACGGAGAAGGAGCCGGACGCCGGGTTGGCCGCGGACATCTCGCCGAGCATGCGCATCACGAGCATGACGAGACAGCCGGATATCGCATAGGCGAGCACGATCGAGGGACCGGCCGCGGCGATGCCCGCACCGGAGCCCACGAAGAGCCCGGCCCCGATCACACCGCCAAGAGCGATCATGGAAAGATGACGCTGCTTGAGTCCGTGGCCGAGCGCGGATTCGCCGGGGGGTGCTGCGACAGGTGCTGCGTCCTGGGGAGCGGACGTCCGTGACATGGGCGTGCCCTGTTCGGTAGCTGAGACGGGGGACGGTGAGACAGGGGAGACAGGCGCCCACAGTCTGAGCAACCGCACCGCTCACAGGGAACAGCTGACCGGTATACGGACACCACGCTCACACATGGTGCAGATCTCGACACGTCATGTTCACGTCTGCGTCACATGAGGCGTGCTCAGACCCGTACGCCCTGTACGCCCCTTGCGTCACGTACGCCGTGCCCTCAACTCCCGTACCCCCGCCACCGCGAGCACCAGCGCCGTCGCCCCCGCCGACCACAGCAGCTGCGGCCGCGCCCCGTCGTCGTTCAGCATCAGCCCGATGACGACGGCCATCGCCACGAGCGCCGCCCAGGTCACGTACGGGAAGCCCCACATCTTCAGGACGAGCCGCTCCGGCGCCTCCCGCTCGATGCGCCGGCGAAGGCGCAGCTGCGAGACCGCGATCAGCGCCCAGACAAAAAGGAGCACCGCGCCCACGGCGTTGAGGAGATACGAGAAGACGGTGTCCGGCCACTCCAGGTTCAGCAGCACGGAGACGAACCCGAAGGCCACGGAGGCGAGCACGGCACGCCGCGGCACCCCGCCCCCGGACACCTTCAGCAGGCCCTTCGGCGCCTCCCCGCGCTCGGCCAGCGAGAAGACCATCCGGGACGAGCCGTAGAGGTTGGCGTTGAGCGCCGAGAGCAGCGCCACGAACACCACGATGTTCATGATCGTCCCGGCGGAGGGGACGCCGATCGAGTCGAGGACCGTGACATAGGGGCTGATGCCCGACTGCTGCGCCGTCCACGGCAGCACCGTCACGATGACGAGCATCGACCCGACGTAGAAGAAGAGGATGCGGAAGACGGCGCTGCGCACCGCGCGGGCCACCGAGCGCACCGGATCGTCCGACTCGGCCGCCGCGATCGTCACGACCTCCAGGCCGCCGAAGGCGAAGACGACGGCGAGCACGCCGGAGACGACCCCGCTCCAGCCGTTCGGCAGGAAGCCGCCGTCCCCGGTGAGATGCGTGAAGCCGACCGGGTTGGTGTCGGGCAGCACCCCGAAGACCGCGAGCAGGCCGAGCACCAGGAAGGCCACGATGGCGAAGACCTTGAGCGCGGCGAACCAGAACTCGAACTCGCCGAAGTTCTTCACGGCCGCGAGGTTGGCGCCCGTGAACACGAACATGAAGAGCAGCACCCACGCCCACTGCGGCACGCCGGGCACCCACTGGTTCGCGATCTGCGCGGCGCCGGTCGCCTCCACGGCGAGCACGACCACGAGCAGGAACCAGTAGAGCCAGCCGACCGAGAACCCGGCCCACCGCCCGAGCGCCCGCTCGGCGTGCACGGAGAACGACCCCGACGCGGGCATCGCGGCGGACATCTCGCCGAGCATCCGCATCACACACATCGCGAGCGTGCCCGCGATCAGATACGAGACGACGATGCCGGGCCCGGCCACGGCGATCCCGGCCCCGGAGCCGACGAAGAGCCCGGCCCCGATGACACCGCCGAGCCCGAGCATGGTGAGGTGGCGCTGCTTGAGCCCGCCACCGAGGGGCTCGTTCTCGTCCCCGAGGGGTGCGGCCGTGGCGGCCGGGTCGGTCTGGGGCGCGTGCATGGTGATCGGCTTGCTCTCGGGGTGCTCAGAGAAATTGGGGAGAACCTACAGTGTCCCCGCCGGGAGCCGTCCGGCGCAAAACGGGCTGGCCTCCGTGATGCGCGTCACGCCGACCGGCGCCTTGGTCCCCGCCTTTGTGCAGAGCCCACCAAGCCCCGGCTCATCCCTTTGTGAGCCGGAGACCGTGTGGCCGCCCCGGGCCCTGGGATAGCGTCAACGCGTCCCACTCACCACCCACACCACCCGCGGAGCCCCGATGAGCACGGCTGCCCTCTCCACCCGCCCGGGCCAGGTCCTCGCCGACCTGCTCCCCTCTTCCCGAGTGGCTCCCCGCGTGCGGGACGCCGCCCTGGTGCTCGGCGGTGCCGCGCTCACCGGGCTCGCCGCGCAGATCGCGCTGCCCGTCCTCGGCTCGCCCGTGCCGGTCACCGGCCAGACCTTCGCGGCCCTCCTCGTCGGCACCGCGCTCGGCGCCCGCCGCGGCTTCCTCTCCCTCGCGCTGTACGCCCTCGTCGGCATGGCCGGCCTGCCGTGGTTCGCCCAGGCCAAGTCCGGTGCCGCGCTGCCGACCCTCGGCTACGTCCTCGGCATGCTGCTCGCCGCCACGGTGGTGGGCGCCCTGGCCCGCCGCGGCGGCGACCGCTCCGTGCTGCGCACCGCGGGCACCATGGTGCTCGGCTCCGCGATCATCTACGCGGTCGGCGTCCCCTACCTCGCGGCCGCCACCGGCATGTCGCTGACCCAGGCCGTCGCCGCCGGGCTCACGCCCTTCCTGATCGGCGACGCCCTGAAGGCGGCCCTCGCGATGGGCGCGCTGCCCACCGCGTGGAAGCTGCTCGACCGCAACTCCTGACGCCCGTAACTCAGTTGACGTTGTAGTTCCGCCTGAAGAGGTTCGCCGGGTCGTAAGTGGCCTTCAGCCCGGCGAGCCTCTTCCGCGTCTCCGCGTCGTACAGGCCCTCGGCGCCGCGGTCCCCGCCCCCGAAGGTGAAGTTGAGGGAGCGCCCCAGGGTCTGGCCCGCGACGGAGCGGAAGGCCCGTGCGTGATGGGCCCGGGCGGCCTCGCGGTCCGTCCGCTCGTCCAGCGGTGACAGGATCCGCATCAGCCAGCCCGCCTCCCGGTACGGCACCGCGTTCCCGGCGGGCTCCGCGAGCGCCCCGCCCAGGTGGTTGAGCTGGACGACGTGCATCGCGTCGGCGGCGGGCCCGCTGACCCGGAACAGCTCGGTCGCGCCCGCGAGTTCGAGCTCGTCGAGCATGACGCCGTCCCCGTAGTAGGCGTGCGGGAAGTCCGGGTCGCTGTGGATGGTGTGGCTGTCGGCGTACGGCATCTCCCGCAGCGAGTCGGACACGGGGGCGCCGATGGCCCGCAGGGGCGCGACGAGCCGCTCGCCCTCCTCCTCGCTCCCCGTGAACGCGACGCGCACCGTCACCAGGTAGCGGCCGCGCAGATGGGGCGGGACCTGCGGGATGTCCGGGTAGACGAGGGCGGCGACCGACGAGGTCACCTCGTCCGGCACGGACCGTGTCCACTCCGTGTACCCGCGCAGGATCTCCGCCGGGTCCACCTCGTCCCCGTCGAAGTCGATCGCCCCGCCGTACAGCCGCGTCAACGGCACGAGCCCGACGGCCAGCCGGGTCACCACACCGAGGTTCGCCCCGCCACCGAGGAGCCCCCAGTACAGCTCGGGCTCCGACTCGGCGGTGACATGGCGCAGCCGACCGTCGGCGGTCACCACCTCGAGGGACCGCACATGGTCGGCGGTGTACCCGAACTCCCGCGCCAGGATGCCGAGTCCGCCGCCCAGCGTGTACGAGACGGCGCCCACGCCCGGCGCGGACCCGTTGAGCGGCGCGAGCCCGTGCTCGGCGGCGGCCGCGACGACCTGCCCCCAGCGCACGCCCGCGCCGACGGTGGCGGTGCGGCCTTCGGCGTCGACGCTCACGGCGTCCATGCGCCGGGTGGAGATCAGTACCCCTCCCTCGGCGCCGTCCGGCAGTCCGTGCCCGGTGGCCTGCACCCCCACGGGGAGCCCGGCCTCGGCGGCGTACGAGACGGCGGCGGCCACGTCGGCGGCGGAGGAGGCGGCGAAGACGATCGCGGGCCGCTGTGCGAAACCGGTCTGGAATCCGGCGAGTTCGTCCTCGTACCCGGCGTCGCCGGGCCGGAACACGAGTCGCTCGGCGGTGTGGTCGATCACGTCAGCCTCCGTAAGTACGGCGATCCCCTCGTACGCGATGTGGTGCGTACGAGGGGAAGGCTGTCGCAGAAAGCTGACAGGCACCGTCAACTTTTCTCGCGTCCCTACGAAGGGTTCCTGCAGAGCGTCCTTACGGAGCGTCGGTGACGCGGGGGCGCATCTTCTCCCGCACCAGCGAGATGGCGACCACGATCGCCGCGACCAGAAGCGAGAGCAGCAGCTGCTTGCGGTTGGCGGCGTCGGTCAGCATGTAGCAGAGCACGAACGAGATCATCGCGATCGTCGCCCACGTCAGATACGGGAAGAGCCACATCTTCACGACCAGCTTCTCCGGCGACTCGCGCAGGATCATGCCGCGCATGCGCAGCTGCGTGAAGCAGATCATGAGCCACACGAACAGGGCCACCGCGCCCGAGGAGTTGAGCAGGAAGTCGAAGACGGTGTCTTTCCACTGGTAGTTGAACCAGACGGCGAGGAAGCCGAAGACGACGGAGCCGAGGATCGCGGTCTGCGGCACACCGCGCGAGGTGGTGCGCGCGAACGCCTTCGGCGCGTCCCCGCGCTGGCCGAGCGAGAAGGCCATGCGGGAGGCGGTGTAGAGCCCGGAGTTGAGACAGGACAGCACGGCGGTCAGCACGATCACATTCATGACCTGCCCGGCGTGCGGGATCCCGATGGAGTTCAGCGCGGCGACGTACGACCCGTCCTCGGTGATCGACTTGTCGTTCCACGGCAGCAGTGTCAGCACCACGAAGATGGAGCCGAGGTAGAAGACGCCGATGCGCCAGATGACGCTGTTGGTGGCCTTGGTGACCGCCTTCTGCGGGTCCTCCGACTCACCGGCGGCGAGCGTGACGATCTCGGAGCCCATGAACGAGAAGACGACCATGAGCACACCGGTGAGGATGGCGCCCGCGCCCTTCGGGAAGAACCCGCCGGCATCGGTCAGATGCGCGAGCCCGTCCCCGGGATTGTCGGACCCGGGCAGCACACCGAACACAGCCAGCAGCCCGACGACGACGAACGCCCCGATGGCGACGACCTTGATCCCCGCGAACCAGAACTCGAACTCGCCGTAGGAGCCGACCGACACGAGGTTGGTCGCCGTCAGCACGACCATCACGATGAGGGCCCAGCCCCACTGCGGCACGGCCGGTATCCACCCGTTGAGGATGACGGCACCGGCGGTCGCTTCCACCGCGAGCACGACGACCCAGAAGAACCAGTAGAGCCAGCCGATGGAGAACCCGGCCCAGCGCCCGAGGGCCTGATCGGCATAGGTGGAGAAGGAGCCGGAGGCGGGCCGTGCGGCGGCCATCTCCCCGAGCATCCGCATCACCAGCACGACCATGGTGCCGACGAGGGCGTACGAGATGAGGATCGCGGGCCCGGCGGCGGCGATGCCGGACCCGGAGCCGACGAAGAGCCCCGCCCCGATGACACCACCGATGGCGATCATGGAGAGATGACGGTTCTTGAGCCCGGCCTTCAGCCCGTCACTGTCATTGCTGCCTAGTCCGTCTCCGCCGGTTCCGGCACCGCCGGACTGCGGATCCCCAGGGCCGTTGGGGCGGCTGTCTTCCTTCGCAAGGGAGGATTGCGAGGTCATGGGCGAATCCTTAGGTTCACGGTCACGAGCCCCCGCATTCAAACTCAGGGATGATCGGGACGGAAGTCCCGACTCCGGATCGTTGTATTCAGGCCGAAGGTCCCACCCGCGCTCGCCCCCTCCCCGCTCCCTGTGGCCCCGGACACGCCTGCCCGGGGTGGGTCATGCCACACTCGGAGCCATGCGCGTCTACCTCGGCTCTGATCACGCCGGTTACGAACTGAAGAATCACCTGGTCGAATGGCTGAAGGCCCAGGGCCACGACCCCGTCGACTGCGGCCCCCACATCTATGACGCCCAGGACGACTACCCCCCGTTCTGCCTCCGCGCCGCGGAGAAGACGGCGGCGGACCCGGAGTCCCTCGGCATCGTGATCGGCGGCTCCGGCAACGGCGAGCAGATCGCCGCGAACAAGGTCAAGGGCGTACGGGCGGCGCTGGCCTGGAGCGAGCAGACGGCGGCGCTCGGCCGCGAGCACAACGACGCGAACGTCATCTCGATCGGCGGCCGCATGCACTCGGAGGCGGACGCGACGAAGTTCGTCGAGATCTTCCTCAACACCCCGTACTCGGGCGAGGAACGCCACACGCGCCGCATCGAGATGCTGAGCCGCTACGAGGAGACGGGCGAACTCCCCCCGATCCCGGCCCACCACCCGCAGGGCTGAGGCGCTTTCCTCTCCCCAGTCCCGCCCCTTCCCGAAACCGCCGGACAGGCTGGACCAACTCAGCCCGTCCGGCGATTGAGGACGAGGCCGTCCAGGCCGATCGGGGGCAAGGGGCGTAGCCCCAAAACGGGCACCCCAGGGGCGACGGAGTCGCCGTATTTCGGGAAGGGGCGGGACTGGGGAAAGAGCCGCCGGAGGCAAACCCCCGCACACCACGAGGAGCACCATGCCCGAGGGGCACACGATCCACCGCCTCGCAGCGGACCACGGCACCCGCTTCGCAACCGGCACCCCCCTCACGGCAACCAGCCCCCAAGGCAAGTTCTCCGACAGCGCCGCCCTCCTCACCGGCCAGCCCCTCACCACCACAGAAGCCCACGGAAAGCACCTCTTCCTCGGCTTCGCCGCAACCGGCTGGGTCCACATCCACCTCGGCCTCTTCGGCAAGTACACCCTCGGCGACGCCCCCGCCCCACCCCCCACGGACACGGTTCGCCTCCGCCTCGCGAACAAGTCCCACTACTCGGACCTCCGCGGCCCCACCACCTGCGCCCTCATCACGGACGGCGAGAAGCAGGCGATACACGACCGCCTCGGCCCGGACCCGCTGCGCCCCACGGACCCGGACACCGGCGAGAACGACCCGGAGAAGGCGTACCGCCGCATCGCCCGCAGCCGCACCACCATCGCCGCCCTGCTCATGGACCAGAAGGTCATCGCGGGCGTCGGCAACGTCTACCGCGCCGAGGTCCTCTTCCGGCACGGCATCGACCCGTACACCCTGGGCAGGGACATCACCGAGGACCGGTGGGACGCGATCTGGTCCGACCTCGTCGAGCTGATGCACGAGGGCGTGCGCCTCAACCGCATCGACACGGTCAGGCCCGAGCACACCCCCGAGGCCATGGGCCGCCCGCCGCGCGTCGACGACCACGGCGGCGAGGTGTACGTGTACCGCAGGGCGAACCTCCCGTGCCACATCTGCGGCACGGAGATCCGCACGGCGGACCTGGCGGCCCGCAACCTCTTCTGGTGCCCGAAGTGCCAGCGAGGCAAGTGAGTTGAACGGAAGGAGAGAACGAGAAGAATCCGAAATCCCCCTCGCCTCTCCAGAACCCAAGCGGCTCTAGAACTCACGCCGCTCCAGAGCCCAAGCGGCTCCAGAACTCACGCCGCTCCAGAGCCCAAGCCGCTCTAGAACCCATGCGGCAACCAAGGCGCCACATCCCCCCCGAACGCCAGCGCCGCCTCCGCCACCGCCCCCTGCCGCAGCTCCCGCACCCGCCCGGCCCCGGCCAGCGCCGACAGCGAGACGCCGCCCAGGTAGGCGGAGCCCAACTCCCGTACGGACAGGGCGAGATCGGCCGGGGTGCCGTCCCCGTCCGGCAGCCGCTTGCAGCTCGCGCCCTTCGCGTCGCCGGTGAGCCGCCAACGCCCGCTGTTCCAGGGGCAGAAGTCGTCCGCGACGTCCAGCACGACGTCCACGGGCGCCCGGTAGGTGCGTGCCTCCAGGGCCGCGCCCACGTCCACCAGGCGCACGTACAGCGAGTCCCGCACCCGCAGCCGGCTGCGGCGCACGTCCGTGACGAGGTGGAGGAAGGGGTCGTCCACGGGGCGGTTGCGCACCTGGAGCACCGACGTCAGGTCGATGTCGAAGAGGAACCGCCACAGCGCCGCGTTCGCCGCCGGGTCGAGCGCCTCCAGGTCGTGCAGCTGCACCTCGCCCTTGGGGCCGGCGTAGTCCCACTCGGGCTTGACCTGGAAGCGGGCGTATCCCACGACTTCCCGGGACCCGGAGCCAGAGCCAATGCCAGCCCCAGCCCCAGAGCCGGAGTTGGAGCGCTCGGCGACCACGCACTGCAGCGGCGACGCCCCGCTCCGCTCGCTCTCCGGGTCGAGGAGCCCGAGCTGCTCCCAGCCGGGGCGCCGGGCGAGCATGCCGGGGCGCAGCGGCACCAGCCGGGCGTACACCGCCTCGCAGGCGTCGAGGACCTCGGCGGGGTCGGCGTACCGCAGCGTCACCTCGTCGGTGCCGTCCGGGACGGTGAGCCGGACCTGGGTGGTGTCGATGTCGGCGCGCAGCTGCTGAGTGGCGGCGCCGTAGCCGAAGCGGCCGTAGATGACGGGCTCGGACGCGGTGAGGACCGCGAGGCTCTCCCCGCGCTCGCGCACGTCGTCGAGCTGGCGGCGCATCATCGCGGTGAGCAGCCCGCGCCGCCGGTGGGTGGCGGCGACGCCCACCATGGTGACGCCCGCCGCGTCGACGAGGGCGCCGCCGGGCACGCTGAGCCGGAAGCTGAACGCCCCGGCGGTGGCCACGCACTCCTCGCCGTCCCAGCCCGCGAGGGACCGCTCGCACTCGGTGAGGTCCCGCCACAGGCGCCGCTCCTCGGGCGACTCGATGACCCCGCCGAAGGCGCGCTCCAGGAGCCCGTAGTACGTGTCCCACTCGGCCTCGCGCAGCACCCTCAGATCTGTCGTCATATGCCATGAGTAGCAGGGACCGACGGCAGGCAGCGACAGAATTTCCGCGGTCCGGAAGAGGGCCGGACCGCAGCCGGACCGCAGCCGGACCGAGGCCGCCCCTGCCCCGCACCCGCCCCGCCCCTGCACCCACCCCACCCCTGCCCCCGCCCCGGCCACCCGTCGACAACCGGCCACAGCCGTGCCCCTGACGGGGGACAAGTGGTACCTCCCGTGCGAAGCGCCTGGCCCGGTGGATAGGGTCCACGAGCAATGGCAGGTGGACGCGCGGAAGCGGAGACGCTCACGGCCCGGTTCAAGAAGAGGATGCACCGGGTCCGCGTCGCGCTGCGCAAATCGGGTGTCGACTACTTCCGCGGCGACGGCTCGGACTGGGTCGCCCTGGCCGGTCTGCTCCTCACGGTCCCGGTCATCACCTGCTGCACGCTCGTGAACTCGATGTGGTGCTCACCGGCCGCCCTCGTCCTGCCGATCGTCGCGGGCGGGCTGCTGCTGCGCCCCGCCAGCCTGCTCGGCCTGTACGCGGCGGCGGCCGCGGCCCTGATCGTGGAGTCCGTCCGGCTCGGCCCGTACACCCAGGGCCCGTCCCGGGTCACCCCTGGCATCGTCCTGGTGGTCGCGGCCTGTGGCTTCTTCGGGCTGCTCATCGCGCAGTTCCGCAGCCGGGTCGGGGTGCCCTGGCGGGGCGGCGGCACGATGCTCTTCGACCTGCGCGAACGGATCCGGGTGCAGAGCAAGCTGCCGAAGCTGCCGCGCGGCTGGCACCGCGAGATGGCGCTGCGCCCGGCGGGCGGCCAGTCGTTCTCGGGCGACTTCGTGGTGGCCGCGCGGACGAACGGCGGCCGCACCGTGGAGGTCGTCCTCACGGACGTCTCCGGCAAGGGCATGGACGCGGGCTCGCGCGCCCTGCTGCTGTCCGGTGCCTTCGGCGGCCTGCTCGGCTCGCTGCCGCCGCACGCCTTCCTCCCGGCGGCCAACGGCTATCTGCTGCGCCAGGACTGGGACGAAGGTTTCGCCACCTCCATCCACCTGGTCCTGGACCTGGACTCGGGCGACTACGAGCTCTTCTCGGCGGGCCACCCGCCGGGCCTGCACCTCAGCGCGGGCAGCGGCCGCTGGGAGGAGAAGGCGGCCGAGGGCCCGCTGCTCGGCGTCTACGACGGGGCGCAGTTCGACCCGGTGAAGGGTTCGCTGCGCCCCGGCGACGTCCTGATGCTGTTCACGGACGGCATCGTCGAGACGTCCGACCGCGACATCACGGAGGGCATCGACCGGCTGACCGGCGAGGCCGACCGCTATGTCGCGGGCGGATTCCACGGCGCCGCCTGGCACTTGATCGAGGCGGTCGCCAAGGACGTCAACGACGACAGGGCGCTGCTGCTCATCTGCCGGGAGGCGTGACGCTCACGGGCTCGGGTGCCCCCGGCTCCGACACTGACTCCGGCGCCGACACCGACTCCGGTGCCGACACCGGCGCGGGCAGCAGCCGCGCCGGCAGCACCCGCTCCAGCCACTCCGACCGCACGGCCGCCAGCGGTCCGAGCACGGCGAGCAGCAGCACATAGCCCGCGATGAACGGCGAGAGCCGCTCGTCGAGGCCCGCACCGGCCGCCATCGTCGCGAGGATCAGCGCGAACTCGCCGCGCGCCAGCAGGGTGGTGGAGATGTTCGCGGCGGGCCCGCCCCCGAACCCGTACACGCGCGCGGCGCCGATCCCGGCAAGGACGTTCATGAGCAGCGTCACGGCGACGGCGGCGAGCACCGGCCACAGCACAACGGGCAGGTCCCCGGGATCAATTGACAGCCCGAACGCGAAGAAGAAGATCGCGCCGAACGCGTCGCGCAGCGGGTGCACCAGCTTCAGGATGCGCGCCCCGGACGCCGTGCTGCCCAGCATCAGACCGACCATGAAGGCGCCGATGGCGTCCGCGACCCCGAACCACTCCGAGACCCCGGCGACGAACACGGCCGCGCCCAGGAAGGAGATGACGAGGAGTTCGTCGTCCTTGATGGAGAAGAGGCGGTCCGTGATCCGGGTCCCGAACCGCGCGGCGAGCGCGAGCAGGATGAGGAAGGCGAACGCCTTGCCGCCGTCCATGACGGCCGCGGCCAGGGAGTCGGCGCCGGACAGGATGGGCTGCAGCGCCGCCAGGTACAGCGCCAGGAAGATGTCCTCGACGACGATGATGCCGAGGATCGGCTTGGTCTCGGGGTTGCCGAGCCGCCCGGTGTCGACGAGCACCTTGGTGACGATCGCGGACGACGAGATGCCGAGCACCCCGGCGAGGACCAGAGCTTCGGAGGTGCCCCAGCCGAGGGCGAATCCGAAACCGAGGCCGGCGCCGACGTTCAGGGCGAGATACGTGCCACCGGCGAGCGCCATCTTGCGCCCGCCCGCCTTGAGGTCGTCCATGTGGAACTCGAGGCCGAGGTAGAAGAGCAGCAGCACGAGGCCGAGCGCGGAGAGCATCTCCAGGTCATGCGGGTCGGCGACCAGGACGATGCCGGGGGTGTGGGGGCCGAGGAGGATCCCGGCCAGGATGAACAGGGGGATCGTGGGGAGTCCGATGCGGCCGCCGAGGCGGGCGAGGACTGCGGCGGCGAGAAAGGCGCCGCCCATGGCTATCAACGTGTCTGCGTGTCCGATGGGCCCGCTCCTTAGAGTCAAGAGAGTCAAGGGTTCGTAAAGAACGCGTCAATAGTTAGCTTACCAAAAGGTTTCCTGGGGGACGGGGTGGGGTTTGCCCTACCTCGGATCCGCCGGAAGCCGTCATGGTCCACGGCACCCCCCGCTCCGTACGTTCAAGAGGTCGAATTCGTACGGAGAGGCGGACAGGTCATGGGACTGCGGCGGAAGAAGAACAGGGCGGCACAGGACGCGGTGCCGACCCTCGGCACGCCGCACGGCCACGAGTCGCACGGCCACGCGCCGCAGGGCGACCGGGCCGTCGAACTCCACGGCGTGCGCCGCCAGTACGGCCGAGGCTCCGGCGCCGTGCACGCCCTCGCGGGCATCGACCTGACGCTCCCGCGCGGCAGCTTCACCGCGGTGATGGGCCCCTCGGGCTCCGGCAAGTCCACGTTCCTGCAGTGCGCGGCGGGCCTGGACCGGCCGACGTCGGGCACGGTCCGCCTGGGCGGCACCGACATCACGTCGATGGGCGAGAACAAGCTGACCGCCCTGCGCCGCACCCGCCTGGGCTTCGTCTTCCAGTCCTTCAACCTGCTGCCCTCGCTCACGGTCGAGCAGAACGTGCTTCTGCCGATGCGCCTCGCGGGCCGCCGCCCCGACCGGCGCGCGGCCGCCGAGATGCTCGCCCGCGTCGGCCTCGCCGACAAGGGCCGGCGCCGCCCCGGCCAGCTCTCCGGCGGCCAGCAGCAGCGCGTCGCGATCGCCCGCGCCCTGGTCACCCAGCCGGACGTGGTCTTCGCGGACGAACCGACCGGCGCCCTGGACACCACAACGGCCGCCGAGATCCTCGGACTTCTCCGCTCGGCCGTCGACTCGCTGGGCGCCACGGTGGTCATGGTCACCCACGACCCCACGGCGGCGACGTACGCGGACCGGGTCCTGTTCCTGGCGGACGGCACCATCGCGGACCGCCTGGAGCGCGGCTCGGCGGCCCAGATCGCGACGCGCATGACGACGCTGACGCGCCCTGCGTACGCGACGGCAGCCGCATAAGGGGCGCGGGGAACTGCGCAAAGAGCGAAGACCGCCCGCACTCGAAGAACCGCCCCGAGCCGACGCATCAGGGGCGCGGGGAACTGCGCAAGAGCCCAGCCCCCGACAAGCCGCACCGAAACAACCAGCCCCCTCCGGGAGGACACAGATGGCCCCCAACGGCCTGGCACGAGCCGCACTCCGGTTCAAGCCCGCCGCCTTCGTCGGCACCTTCGTCGCCCTCGCGATGGCCGCGATGATCGTCTCGGCGTGCGGCATCCTCCTGGAGACCGGCCTGCGCGCCACCGTGCCCCCGGAGCGCTACGCGCACGCCCCCGTCGTGGCCGCCGCCGACCAGCAGTCCCACCTCGTCACCGGCAGCGGCGACGACAGCAGCGACAACGGCGCCCTGGTCCCGGACCGCGCCCGCCTGGACGACTCCCTCGTGGCGAAGGCCGCTTCGGCGCCCGGCGCGCGCAGCGCCGTACTCGATCTGACGTTCCCCGTGCAGTCCGACAAGACCGCCGTCACCGCGCACGGCTGGGGCTCCACCGCCTTCACCGGCGAGCACCTCACGGCGGGTCGCGCCCCGCACTCCGGCGAGGTCGTCCTCGCCACCCCCGGCGCCAAGGTCGGCGACCGCACCACGCTCACCACGGCCGACGGCCCCCGCACCTTCCGCGTCTCCGGGACGGCCGCCCAACAGGGCGCCCCCACCGCCTGGTTCACCGACGCCGAAGCCGTACGGATGTCGGGGCACCCCGGCCGCATCGACGCCATCGCCGTCCTGCCCAAGGACGGCGTCACCGACGCCCAGCTGAAGTCGCAGGTCGCGCACGCGCTCGGCGGCAAGGCCAAGGTGCACACCGGCGACGACCGGGGCAGCGTCGAGGACGCGCAGCTCGCCGAGGCGAAGGAGCTGCTCACCGGCCTCGGCGGCTCCTTCGGCGGCATCGCCACGATGGTCGCCGTCTTCACCGCCGCGGGCACCGTCGCGCTCTCCGTCGGCCAGCGCGCCCGCGAGTTCGCGCTGCTGCGCGCCATCGGCACCACCCCGCGGCAGATCCGCCGCTCCATCGCCACCGAGGCCCTCCTCGTCGCCCCGCTCGCGGGCGTGCTCGGCTGCCTGCCCGGAATCGCCCTGGCCGGCTGGTGGTTCGGGCAGCTCCAGGACAAGGGCGCGATCCCGCAGGCCGTCGACCTCTCCGTCTCCTGGATCCCCCTCCTCACGGCGGTCGGCACCGCCATGCTCACGGCCCTCGCCGCCGGGTACATGGCCGCCCGCCGCGCCTCCCGCATCAAGCCGGGCCAGGCCCTGACGGAGGCGTCCGTGGAGCGGCTGCCCCTCGGCTGGATCCGCACCCCGCTGGGCGTCGCGGCGACGGTCGGCGGCATCATCTGCGCCCGCTTGGCCGCGACCACCACCGGCGAGGACGCGGCCAACGCGGCGCTCGGCGTCGTCATGCTGTTCATGCTCGCCGTCGCGCTGCTCGGCCCCCTGGTGGCCCGCGGCTGCGCGGCCCTCTTCGGCCTCCCGCTGCGCGGCGCGGGCGCGTCCGCGTCGCTCGCGGCCGCCAACTCCCGTACGAACGCCCGCCGGCTGGCCTCCGCGATCACCCCCATCGTCCTGGCGATGGCCTTCTCCTCCGTCCTGGTCTTCATGCACACCAGCGAGGACAAGGTGGCGGCGGACCAGCAGCGCGACGGCATCACGGCGGACCACATCGTCACATCCGCGTCGGGCGCGGGCCTGGCCCCCGACGCTCAGTCCCGCGCGGCCAAGGCCCCGGGAGTGGACGCCGCGGTCGGCATCCTCAAGTCCTCGGTCCTCGTCCCGGCGGGCTCGGGCGGCGACCGCTGGCTGGAGTCCGCGACGGCCCAGGGCATCACGGGCTCGCCCCGCGACCTCGCGAAGGTCCAGGACCTGTCCGTCGAGACGGGCTCCCTCACCCTGGGCAGGAACGAGATCGCCGTCGACGCGAACCTCGCCCGCACGGCCCACGTGAAGACGGGCGACCACCTCGAACTCCGCCTCCCCGACGGCACGAAGGTGTCCCCGAAGATCGTGGCCACCTATGGCCGCGGCCTCGGCCTCTCCCAAGTGACGCTCCCCGCAACGGCGTTGAAGCAGCACATGACGTCCCCCTTCGACACGGAACTCTGGACCAAGGGCGGCACCCCCCACGCCCTGACCTCCCTGACCTCCCTGACCCCCGGGACCACGATCCAGAACCGCGCCGACTACACCACGGCACAGTCCCTGGACCGCGAGCTCAACGCCTGGGCGAACACCACGATGGCGGCCGTGCTGGGCGGCTTCGCGGCCGTGGCCGCCGTCAACACCCTGGTGATGACGGTCCTCGACCGCCGCCGCGAACTCGGCACCCTCCGCCTCATCGGCTCGACCCGCGCCCAGGTCCTGAACATGGTCCGCTGGGAGGCCCTCCTCGTGGCGGGCGCGGGCATCGTCCTGGGCACGGCGATCGCCCTGGCGACCCTGATCCCGATGATGAGGGGCCTGACGGGCGAGGGCCCGTACATCCCCCCGCTCGTCTACGCCTCGTTCGCGGGCTCGGCGCTGGCGCTGGGCCTGGCGGCGACGGTCATTCCGGCAAGGGCGGCGCTGAAGAACAACTGAGCCCGCTCCGGGGCCCATTCAGCCCGTCCGGCGCTTGAGGACGAGGCGCGAAGCGCCGATCGAGGGGGCAAGGGGCGAAGCCCCAGGACGACGCCCCGGGCCCGGCGTAGCCGGGGGATTTCGGGAAGGGGCGGGCTTGGGGAAAGAATCCCCGCATGAACCCAAGCCCCCACCTCCCCCTCCCCGAAGTAGAAGCCCTGGCCCGCAAGGCCCACGCCCAGCAGACCGACAAAGCAGGCCGCCCCTACACAGAGCACCTCCAGGCAGTGGCCGAAGGAGTCAGTCGAAGGGGCGGCACAGAGGACCAGATCGCAGCGGCCTGGCTCCACGACTCCATCGAGGACAACGCCCTCACGGAACAGTGGCTGCACGACGCCCCCCTGCCGCACCGCACGAAGGACATCGTGCGCGCCCTCACCAAGCGCAAGGGCGAACCCCCCGAGACCTACGCCTCCCGCATCCTCGCCACCCCCGGCGCCCTCCTGGTCAAGGAAGCGGACCTGGCGCACAACGCGGACCCGGCCCGCCTCGCGGTCCTCGACGAACCGACAAGGGCGCGCCTGCAGGCGAAATACGCCCACATGCGCGCCCTGTTGGGGCTGTGACAAGGCCCTACGGACTCAGGGACTACGACCTGGCCCGCTCCCGGGCAAGAGCGGCAGCGTCCCGCTTGAACGCCCACTCCATCTTCGGTTCCATCGCGAACCGGAACATCCGCTGCACCGGCGGGGTGCACAGCGCGGTCACCACGGCCGCCGCGACCAGGGTCACGAAGACCTCGCCGTACGGCTTGTGCAGCCACTGGTAGTCGTCGAACCAGCCCCAGAAACGGGACCCCTTCGCGATGAACCCGTGCAGCAGGTAGCCGTACAGGGTGCCCGCGCCGAGGACCGTGAACCACATCTTCCGCCGCGGCACCCACGCGAAGAAGCACGCGGTGAGCACGAGCGAGCAGCCGAAGAGCGCGAGGGTCATCACGACACCGACCCACCACGGCACGCCCAACTCCTGGGCGCTGTCACGGCGGTAGAACCACACCGACGTCATCCGCGGCCCCGCCCAGTAGGCGAGCAGCACCGCGCAGGCGAAGATCGGCACGGACAGGATCCGTACCTCACGACGCCGTACGAGCTGGAAGTGCTCGGGCTTCATGAAGAGGCCGAGCACGAAGAACGGCATGAACTGCAGGACGCGCTGCAGGTCGAGGTCGTCGCCGATGTCCGGCGAGATCACGGCGAGGACGGCGATGCCGAGCGCGATCGGCACCGGCCAGCGCACCAGCTTCCACAGGGGAGTGGTCAGCCGCCACACGAACAGCGCGACCAGGAACCAGGTGAGGTACCAGGGGTCGAGCAGGCTGATCGGCTGCGTCGGGTCGTCGTCGGCCCACCGCTTGAAGAAGGTGTACGCGACCTCGAAGATGACGTACGGCACGGCGATGCCCGTGACGAGCCGCTTCAGCCGGTCCGGCCGCATGTCGAAACTGCGCGAGAAATAGCCGGAGATGATGATGAACGCCGGCATGTGGAACGTGTAGACGACCATGTACAGCGCCTCGGCGGCGCGGCTGTGGTCGGTCAGCGGCTCCCATGAATGACCCATCGCCACAAGGACGATGGCCAGATATTTCGCATTGTCGAAGAACGAGTCGCGCTGCTTCGCGGGCTTGGCGTGGGGGGCGCCCTGCGCGGAGCGGGCGACCGGCGGAGCGGTGGCGGTCGCCGTGGAGCCGGCCGTCGAACTGGCCGTGGAACTGGGGGAGTAAGGGGATTCGGGGGCGTGTGGGGCGCGCGGGCTCGGCACTCCGGACGCGGGCTGCGCCGGAGGGAGCGGCGCCCGGTGGCGGCCGTGCGGGTGCACCGAGTTCGTCACAGGCCCTCCCACCAAGAGCTCGGGGAGACGATCCGTGACCGCACTGCGCTTGCGGGGGTCGTGGCAGCGTGGAACATCTGAGGCACCCTAGCGTCGCCCGGGTGCTTTCGTAAAACCTTCATCTCACCCGTCACTCAATTCCGTGTAATGCCCGTGCTTTGAGTACGAGTACCCCCGAATCAGTGGTGTCGACATAGCGATGCACAAAGCAATCGAGCGCCGATCATGACCGCTCATCGCCGCCCCATCGCCCAAAAAATGTCCCTTAGGTCGCAACTCATCCCGCTTAAATGGCGCATAACACCCGCGGGCGACTCTGGCGAAATGTCCGATTCATCAACCGGGTTACGGGCGTCGGCTCACCGCGCGATGTGTCCCCGGCGACAATTCGAATTTACGGCGAACAATCTCTGTGTGCGACCTGTGTGCCCATGGAAACGATCACGCCGAATTCCCTCGCTCGCGGCCCGCAAATGCGGAGCGGACGCGGCAGGTCCGCGCCAGGGTGGCCGACGATGCGTCACCAGCCGCATAGGACACGCCTGTTGGTGGCACGATGGACCTGGCGGGGGTGTGCGGGGTCGTACCCCCCGGGCCGGGAAGCGACCGACCTAGGGTGTGATCAGTGTGGCCATTTCGCTGTCAGTGGTACTGCTGTTGGCGATCATCCTTGTGGTGCTGATCCGCGGGGGGTCGCTCAAGTGGGGGCCGGCGATCGTCGCCGTGCTCTTCGGCTTCTTCCTGGCGTCGACGGGCATGGCCCCGGAGATAAACAGGTTCCTCAACTCCGTGGCGGAGACGATCAACGGGATCAGCTTCTGAAAACGCCTCCGGCCCGGCCCGCTGAGTACAGCGG
>NZ_JBHYJB010000007.1:0-242858 GCF_042740175.1 Streptomyces sp. NPDC059009
CCGTATGCCCGTATGCCCGCGTGTCCGTGGGCGGCCCCGGCGTCAGCCGAAGAGCACGCAGGAGGCCGCGGGCACCGGGACGGACCCGGTGCGGACCGGGATGCCCGTGGCCTCGTCGAGGGCGAACCAGGTGACGTCGCCGGAGCGCTCGTTGGCGGCGTACAGATACCGGCCCGAGGGGTCGAGGGCCAGGTCGCGCGGCCAGTCGCCGCCGCACTCCACCGAGGCGGTGAGCCGCGGCCGCTCCCCCGCCCCGTCGAGCGCGAAGACGGAGATGAGGTCCTCGCCGCGCGTCGCGGTCCACAGGAAGCGGCCGTCGGGCGCGACCACGACCTCCGAGGGGTAGGCGTCGCCTTCCGGTGCCCCCGGCAGCACAGAGATCTCCGAGAGCGGCTTGAGCGTGCCGTCGGCGGGGTCCCAGGCGCAGGTGGTGAGGGTGGGCGTCAGCTCGTTGAGGACGTACGCGTGCGTGCCGCCGGGGTGGAAGGCGAGGTGGCGCGGGCCGGAGCCGGGGCGCAGGGCCACCTCGCGGTGCAGGCCGGGGCCGCCGTCGGTGAGCGCGCACACGCGCACCGAGTCCGTGCCGAGGTCGACGCTGAGCACCCAGCGGCCGCTCGGGTCCGGGAGCACCTGGTGGGCGTGCGCGCTCTGCTGGCGCTGCGGGTGCGGCCCTGAGCCGGTGTGCGGCAGGACGCCGGACGGGGCGGGGGCCAGGGTGCCGTCGGCGTTCAGCGGGACGGCGGAGACGCTGCCCGAGCCGTAGTTGGCGGTGAGCACGTGGCCCGCGTGCAGGGCGAGGTGGGTGGGTGCGTCCGCCCGCACGGGCACGGGGGCGCCGCGGAGTTCCGGCTTGTCGCCCGTGACGTCGAGGGCGGCGACGGCGCCCCGGGCGGTCTCGCTGACCGCGTAGAGGGTCCGCCCGTCGGGCGCGAGCGCGAGGTACGACGGGTCGGCGACCACGTCCGTCGCGCCCACGACGGTCAGGGCGCCGCCCTCCCCGTCGAGTTCCGCGACGAGCACTCCGGGCCCTCCCGCCGCGGTGAAGGACCCGATGTACGCCCGTACGCCATGGCTGCTGCCGACCACTGCATTCCCCTCTCGCCCTGAATCGCGACCCGGCCGCCCGCGGCACCCGTGATCGTGCGGCGACGACGCTAGCAGCAGGTCTGGACCAGGGTTGCGTCGGCTTCGCCGCGCGCCCGGGCCAGGGCCTCCGGGTGGTGCACGAAGGCGGGGCGCTGCTCGACCGTGTCGTAGGTGCGATGGAAGACGGGTGTCGCGGAGCCGGACAGGGGCGGCACGATCCAGGACCAGTCGGCGCCGACGGTGCGGCCCTTGCGCTCCTCGCGGTCGAGGTGGGCCAGGAAGCGGCGGGACTCGGTGTGGTGGTCGCTCATGGTGACGCCCGCGCGGTCGAAGGAGTGCAGGACGGCGCGGTTCACCTCGACGAGGGCGCGGTCCTTCCACAGGGAGCGGTCGCTGGCGGTGTCGAGGCCGAGGCGGCGCGCGATGCAGGGCAGCAGGTCGTAGCGGCCGGTGTCGCCGAAGTTGCGGGCGCCTATCTCGGAGCCCATGTACCAGCCGTTGAAGGGCGCAGCCGGATAGCAGACGCCGCCGATCTCCAGGCACATGCAGGAGAGCGCGGGGACGGCGTGCCAGCGCAGCCCGAGCTCCGCCCACCAGGCGTACTCCGGGTGCTCGATGGGGACTTCGAGGACGGCGTCGGAGGGGAGCTCGAACCAGCGGGGTGCACCGCCCGCGCCCTGGATCACCAGCGGCAGCACGTCGAAGGGCGTGCCGGGACCGCCGGGCCAGCCCAGGCGCCGGGCCAGGGCGGTGAAGCCGGTGGTGCGCGGGTCGCCGGTGACGCTGCCGTCGGGGCGGGCGTATCCGGCGTACCGGATGAGCTGCTCGTTCCAGATGCGCGGGCCAGGGCGGCCGGGGGCGTCCGGGGCGAAGACGGTGACGAGGGGCCGGATCCGGCCACCGTGGGTGGCCTCGCGCAGGTGTGTGGCGCAGGCGGCGGCGAGGTCCTCGGCGCGGCTCAGGGAGCGGCGGTCGAGGACGCGCAGGGAGCGCCAGTACAGGCGCCCGATGCAGCGGCTCGCATTGCGCCAGGCCACGCGGGCGCCGAAGGAGAGCTCGTCGGGCGTGTGGCGGTAGGTGCCGGTGGCGCCGATCTCGGTGAGGGCCTCGGAGACGCGGCGGGCCGGGTCTCCGAGGGCGTTCTCCGCGTGGTGCAGGGTGAGGAACTCGGTGGCGGCCCGGGTGAGGGCGGCATGGGGTGAGGGGACACCCCTCACCCTGGAGTTGAGGTCGAGACTTGGCTTCCGGGCTGGATTCCCGGTGTTCTCGGTCCGGCGCAGGCGTGGGTGCATCGCGCTCCCCCAGGGGGCTCCGGGGCGGGCCGCTCCCGCGCGGCCCGCGCGTCCGTTGGCGACGGGACTACCCCTGCGATGGCCTGATCCACCCTGTACATGTCGGGCGAACCTGCCCATGGCACGGGCGAGTTGGCGCCCGCACCCGGTGTGATCAGGCGCCGAGCAGCGGGGAGCGCGGGGAGGTCCGCAGGGGCGCGGCCAGTTCGGCGAGCGCCCTTTCCAGGCCGTGAAGGTGGGCGAGGGCGGGTTCGACGGCGGTGTGGACGGCGGGCGGCGCCGTCGCCTCCAGGGCCTGCTCGCCCGCCATCAGCGCCTCGACGGCGGCCTCCACGCGGCGGCAGGCGGCGGCGAGCCGGGCGTCGTGGGACGCCTCCGGGTCCGCCGCGACCGAGGCCAGGCCGCGGGCCTCGCGGGCGCAGTCGTCGAGCAGGGCGAGGACCTGGCGGGCGCGAGCCTTGCGAGCGCGCATCGGGCTGAGCGGGTGGACCAGCGGGGCCAGCGAGAGCCGGACCCGGCCGAGGAGCGCCTCCAGTTCGGCGACGTGCGGGGCCGGGTCGGCGTCGGGGGCGCCGGAGAGGCGGGCGGCGGACTCGGCGGCGCAGGCGCGGACGCTGCGCAGGGCGCGCTCGATCCAGGCGTGGTTCGTGGCGTGGGTGGTGATGGGCAGCACGAAGAGCACGGCCGCCACCGCCCCGAGCGCGCCGACGCCGGTCTCCAGCAGGCGCAGCGCGAGCAGCGGCGGGTCCAGGACGCCGAGCAGGCCGTAGAGCGCCCCGGCCATGACCGTGACGGCGAACATCATCCAGGTGTACGAGACGGCGGCCGTGTAGAAGATCCCGAAGACTCCGGCGGCGACCAGGACGGCCGTGGGCACGGGTGCGCCCTGGAGCGGCACGACGAGGACGAAGCCCACGGCGATGCCGATGAGGGTGCCGAGGACCCGGCGGAAGCCGCGCACCATGGTCTCGCCACGCGAGGCGGTGTTCACGAACACCCACCAGGTGGCGCCGACCGCCCAGTACCAGCGCTGCTCGGACAGGAGCTGGCCCACGAGGAGCGCGGCGCCGCCGCCGACCGTGGCCTGCACGGCCTGCCGGGTGGTCGTGCGCAGCAGTCCGGTGCCGCCGGGCGCGGCGGGCGGAGCGGCGACCGGCAGGCGTCGCTCGTAGCACCAGAGGCCGAAGCGGACGGTGGACGAGGCGAGCAGGGACAGGGCGACGGCGGCGTACAGCTCGGGGAGCTGGCCGGGGACCGTGTGCAGGAACTGCGCGATGAAGAAGGTCATGAACGCGAACACGCCGAGCGCGTGGCCGCGCGGACCGAACCGGCGCACGTACACGCCGCCGCCGACGACCGCGAGGAAGGCGAGGTCGCGCGCGAGCGGGTAGTCGTGGAGCCCGGCGGCGAGGGCGAGCACCGGGAAGCCGACGGCGGGGAGCAGGGCGGTGGTGAGGGCCTGTCCGCGCACGGTGGTGTCGGTGACAGTGAAGAGGGCGAGCAGTGCGGCGAGGCCGCCGGTGATGGCGGCGACGAGCGAGTGGCCGACGAGACCGCTGACGGTCACCGCGAGGCCGATGCCGAGGACCGCCCTCAGAGCACTGCGCAGTCGCAGCCGCCCGGGATCCGCGGCGACGAACATCCCCTTCAGCACAGCTACTTCCCGCCCCTTCCGTTTCTGTTCCCGCGTGCGTGTCCGTGGCGCCCCATGAAAAAGGGCGCCGCGGGGATCCGCAGCGCCATCGACGGGGGATATTTGAGCATGGCCGGGCCCATTGGCTCAACACGATCGAGACGTGCTGTGCCAATGGTTCACTCAGGCGGCGATCAGCAGTGCCAGAACGGGGCCAACGGATCAGCGGTCGGCGGGGGCGTGGTGCGCGGCGGTCACCAGCGATTCGGCCTCGTGGCAGACCGTGCACGTCATCCGGCGCGCGGCGCGGGGTCCGTGGCTCAGCCCCATGCCGGTGAGGTGGCGCACCTCCTCGCCGGCGACGGCGACGTGGGCGACGCACATGCCGCTGCCGCAGTGGCGGCACACGGCGACGGCGTCGACGGACTGTCCGGCGTGCGCGCAGTCGTAGCACTTCATGCGAGATCCCCCTCCTCGGAGGGTCTGGGGGCGCCCACGGCCCCTCCCGCACTCCGAGTGCCCCCGCCGACGGCATCCGAACATGGGCCCGCCAAGGGTCTGAACAGGGGCCCGGACATGGGCAAATGGCGCCGCGGAATCCGGAGCGGCGCCCTTGTCGCTCCGGCGCATCGCGGCGCCATTGATGAGCGCTAGGAAAGCATCAAGCGGGCACTGGTTCAACTGACGTCACCTTCACTGCACCATTGGTACAGTTACTCAAGATCACTTGGCGCCCCAGGGAGACCATCGGACCATGGCCGTCGACGCACTCGACACCCGCATCCTGCGACTGCTCCTGGAACAGCCGCGCACCAGCGTCCGCGAGTACGCGCGCATTCTGGGCGTCGCCCGCGGCACGCTCCAGGCCCGCCTGGACCGCCTGGAGCGGGACGGCGTGATCACCGGCACGGGCCCCTCCCTCTCCCCCGCCGCGCTCGGCCACCCCGTCCTCGCCTTCGTGCACATCGAGGTCACGCAAGGCCATCTCGACGACGTCGGGGACGCGCTCGCGGCGGTGCCGGAGATCATCGAAGCCTTCTCGATCACGGGCGGCGGCGACCTCCTGACGCGCGTGGCCGCGCGGGACAACGGTCATCTGGAGGACGTGATCCAGCAGTTGATCCAGCTGCCGGGCGTGGTGCGCACGCGCACGGAGATGGCGCTGCGCGAACGCGTCCCGCACCGGCTGCTGCCGCTGGTCGAATCGGTGGGCCGCGCGGCGGCCCAGGGCTCCGGCTCCGGCTCCGGTCCCAGCCCTTCCACCTCCGCCGGCTCCTCCGGCCCTTCCGGCTCCGCCAAAACGGAATGATCGCGTCCTTGGCATCCTGGAAGGCATGAGCACCTTCGACAGCACAGCGGTCATCTTCGATCTCGACGGCACCCTCGTGGACAGCGAGCCGAACTACTTCGAGGCGAGCCGCCTGGTGCTCGCCGAGCACGGCGTCCCCGGCTTCACCTGGCAGGACCACGAGCACTACGTCGGCATCAGCACCCTGGAGACCCTGGAGATCTGGAAGGAGCGGTACGGGCTCACCGCGCCCGTGGCCGAGCTGCTCGACGAGACGAACACGGCCTATCTGCGACTGGCCCGCGCGAACACGCAGGTCTACCCGCAGATGCGGAAGTTCGTCGAGGCCCTGCACGGAGCCGGGGTGCCGATGGCCGTGGCCTCCGGCTCCTCCCGCGCCGCGATCGAGGCGATCCTCACGGGCACGGGCCTCGGCGCGCAGCTGACCACGTACATCTCGGCCGACGAGGTGGACCGCGGCAAGCCCGCGCCCGACGTCTTCCTGGCCGCCGCCCGCCTCCTGGACGCGGACCCCTCACAGTGCGTGGTCCTGGAGGACGCCGCTCCGGGTTCGGCGGCCGCGCACGCGGCGGGCATGCGGTGCATCGCGATCCCGTACGTCGCCGCGCAGGCGGAGGACCCGGCGTTCGCGACGGCGGACCTGCTGCTGCGCGGCGGCCAGGGCGAGTTCACCGCCGAGGGCGCCCTGGACTGGCTGGCCCGCCCCGCCCGCTAGCCGGGGCGCACGCACCACCTGGCACTCCAACACCCTTACGGTCCAGACCTGTTGACGAAAGGTCTGGACCAACTTACGTTGTGGGGCATCGCTCACCCCAGCACCTCTTCAGGAACGAACCCCCACCGTCCAGGAGGTCGGCGTGTTCCCCCGCTCCCCTCGCTCCCCCCGCTCTTCATCCAGGCGTTCCAGACCGGTCGCGCGCCTCCTCGGCGCCGGTCTCACCCTCGCCTTCGCCGCCCAGTTCCTCACCGCCGCCGCGTCCCCGGCCGATGCCCGCGACGACACCTGCGCCGTCAAGCCCAAGCCCGCCGGGAAGGTCCTCCAGGGCTACTGGGAGAACTGGGACGGCGCCGCCAACGGCGTGCACCCGCCCTTCGGCTGGACCCCCGTCACGGACAGCCGCATCGCCGCACACGGCTACAACGTCCTCAACGCCGCCTTCCCCGTGATCCGTTCGGACGGGACGGCCCTGTGGGAGGACGGCATGGACGCCACCGTGAAGGTGCCCACGCCCGCGGAGATGTGCCAGGCCAAGGCCGCCGGGCAGACCGTCCTGCTCTCCATCGGCGGGGCCACCGCGGGCATCGACCTGAGCTCGACCGCCGTCGCGGACCGCTTCGTCGACACGATCGTGCCGATCCTGCAGAAGTACAACTTCGACGGGATCGACATCGACATCGAGACCGGCCTCGTCGGCAGCGGCAACATCAACCAGCTCTCGCCGTCCCAGTCCAACCTGATCCGCATCATCGACGGGGTCCTCGCCCGGATGCCCGCGGGCTTCGGCCTGACGATGGCGCCGGAGACCGCGTACGTCACCGGGGGCAGCGTCACGTACGGCTCGATCTGGGGCGCCTACCTGCCGATCGTGAAGAAGTACGCGGACAACGGCCGCCTGTGGTGGCTCAACATGCAGTACTACAACGGCTCGATGTACGGCTGCTCCGGCGACTCGTACCAGGCCGGGACGGTGCAGGGCTTCACCGCGCAGACCGACTGCCTGAACAAGGGGCTCGTCGTGCAGGGCACCACGATCCGGGTGCCCTACGACAAGCAGGTGCCGGGGCTGCCCGCCCAGCCCGGAGCCGGCGGCGGCTATATGGCGCCGGGCTCCGTGGCCCAGGCGTGGAACCACTACGGCGGCGGCCTCAAGGGCCTGATGACCTGGTCCCTCAACTGGGACGGCTCCAAGAACTGGACCTTCGGCGACAACGTCAAGGCGCTGCAAGGCCGTTGAGTCCGACCGAGCCACGGGGCCCTTCGGCCGGGGGCGGACCCGCAGCCATCCGTCCCCGGCCTGCGGGGTTCCCCCTCAGGCCCGCGGCGCCGCCCGACCTATGCTGGCCCTCATGAGGCGGACTTCCTTTGCCCACTGGCCCTGTTCGATCGCCCGCACCATGGATCTGCTCGGGGACTGGTGGACGCCGCTGGTGCTGCGCGAGGCGTTCTACGGCGTGCGGCGCTTCGACGGGTTCCAGCAGTCCCTCGGCGTCGCGCGCAACACCCTCGCGGACCGGCTGCGCCGCCTGGTCGACGAGGGCCTCCTGGAGAAGCGCCCGTACCAGACCGAGCCGGTCCGCCACGATTACGTCCTCACCGAGAAGGGCCGCGACTTCTACGGCGTCCTCATGGCGATGAACGCGTGGGGCGACCGCTGGCTCGCCGACGAACAGGGCCCGCCCGTGGTGTTCCGGCACGAGCCGTGCGGGCACACCAGCCGGCCCGAGGTCGTCTGCGCCGACTGCGGCGACCCCATGACGCCCGCCAACACCAGCGCCCGGCTCGGCCCCGGCTATCCCGCGCGGCTCGCCGGGCGCCCGGACGTGCGTGAGCGGTTCGGCGCCTGACCACCCCCTCCCAACGGCCGTGTTCACCCTTGACAGGTAAGTCTATCTACGCAACTTTGAAGGTCATGGAGTGGACAGGCGCACGCTATGCCGATACACCGACCGTCGAGGGTGAGATCTGGATCGGGGCTCCGCCCGGGCGGGTGTGGGGCCTCGTCAGCGACATCCACCTGATGCCCCGGCTGAGCACGGAGCTGCGGGGGGTCGAGTGGCTGGAAGGGCGGACCGGCCCCGCGCTCGGGGCGCGCTTCCGCGGGCACAGCGCCCATCCGTCCTTCGGGGAGTGGTCCACCGTCTCCGAGGTCGTCGCATACGAGCCGGACGGGCCGGAGCAGGTGTTCGCCTGGGCGGTCGGGGATCCCGAACTGCCCTCGGCGCGCTGGCGGTTCACCGTCGTCGAGCAGGACGGCGGGGCGCTGCTGCGGCAGTGGATGCGCATGGGGCCCGGGCGCTCCGGACTCTCGTACGCCATCGACCGGATGCCGGAGAAGGAGCAGAAGATCGTGTTCGTACGGATGCGGGAGTTCGAGCGGAGCATCGGTGCCACGCTCGACGCCGTCAAGCGGCTCGCCGAGGGCGCGGGCGACGGGGGCACGGGCGACGAGAGGGCGGACAGCTGATGCGGACGTCGACCACCATCGAGGCATCCGGCGGGAGTTGGCGCGAGACCGTCGACTTCGTGACCGAGGCGGAGAAGCTCGGCATGGACATCTGCTGGGTCGCGGAGGCGTGGGGCGCGGAGGCGCCCTCGCCGCTCGGCTATCTCGCCGCCCGCACGGAGCGGATGCTGCTCGGCTCGGGCATCATCCAGCTGGCCACGCGCACCCCGATGGCCATCGCGCGGGCCGCCCTCACCCTCGCGGAGATCTCGGAGGGCCGCTTCCTGCTCGGTCTCGGTCCGTCCGGGCCGCAGGTGATCGAGGGGCTGCACGGTGTGCCGTTCGCCCGGCCGCTGTCGCGCATGCGGGAGACCGTGGAGGTGGTGCGCGCGGCCGCGTCCGGGGAGAAAGTCACGTACTCCGGGCGGGAGTTCACCATTCCGCTGCCGGGCGGGGAGGCGCGGCCGATGCGGCTCTCGCTGCGCACCGAGCACGCCGTCCCCGTCTATCTCGCCACCCTCTCCCCCAAGATGCTCCGTCTGACCGGCGAGATCGCCGACGGCTGGCTGGGCACGAGCTTCGTGCCGGAGGGCGCGAAGGAGGCGTACTTCGACCACCTGGACGCGGGCCTCGCGGCGGCCGGGCGCGAGCGGACGGAGCTCGACGTGTGCCAGGGCGCCGAGGTGGCGTTCGCCCGGGACGAGGACGAGCTGCGCTCGATGATGGCCGAGCGGAGGGCGAAGCTGGCGTTCAGCCTGGGCGGCATGGGCTCGGCGGCCACCAACTTCTACAACGCCGCCTACAGCCGTCAGGGCTGGGCCGACACGGCGGCCGAGGTGCACCGTCGCTGGCAGGCGGGCGACCGGGAGGGCGCCGCCGGCCTGGTCACCGACGAGATGGTGCTCGGCACGACGCTGATCGGCACCGAGGACATGGTGCGCGAGCGGCTTCGGGTGTGGCGGGCGGCCGGGGTCGACACCGTGCGGCTCTACCCGGCGGGCGAGAGCCTGGCCGAACGCCTCGACATCCTGGGGCGGGCGCTCGATCTGGTCCGTGGTGTGGAGCGGGACGACGCCGCCCGGGGAGCCGCCCACGGCGCCGCCCAAAAGGCCGACGGAATCGACAGAATCAGCGGGTTTACGACGCCGCATTCCCGGACATGAAATGCGGGACTTCAATTCACGCTCCCCTAAATGCACTTGGGGACATTTGAACTGAACTGGCGATCAGGAATCCGGAGTTGAAATTCCGAATCCGAAAGGGAAGGATCTCCGCACGGGGAAAGCCCGGCCCATTCGAGGCCGGGCGCCCGCGTTTATGAGGAGACGAAACATGTCCATATCGCGCACGGCGGTCGCCATCGGGGCGGCACTCTCCGCCGCGCTCGTGCTCAGCGCCTGTGGTTCCGATGACGGGGGCAACAGCGGTCAGGGCGACGGCGGTTCGGAGGCCACCGCCCCCGAGGCGAAGGTCCTCGCCAAGGTGCCGATGGCCAAGGTGAGCGAGCTGACCGGCGCCATGGGCATGTGGACCACCGACAAGAACTTCGTGAAGACCGAGCTCAAGAAAATCGTCGGCTATCCGCTCGCCGGTGGAAAGCAGCAGTGGGAGGTGCCGCTCGCGGGCGAGGTCTGCTGGTCGTCGGAGCGGCCCAGCAAGGACGGAAAGGTGGCCGTCCTCTTCCAGAACGACAAGGAGTCGACACCCACCTGCACCGAGGTCGGCGTCGTCGACATCAACAAGGGCAAGCTGCTCTGGCAGAAGGAGGCCAAGGACAGCTACGGCTCCGCGCAGAGCTTCGACGAGGTGAGCCTCGGGGGCGGCACCGTGGCGGCGGCCGGCACCAGCGGCGCCGCGTCCTGGTCCGTGGGCGGCGCCCCGCAGTGGAAGCAGGACTCGGACACCAAGTGTCCCGACCAGGGCTACGCGAGCGAGGGCGAGAAGCTCGTCGCGGTGCGCGACTGCGGCAGCACCGACCGCCCGGCGCTCGAGGTCCAGACGGTCAACCCCAAGAACCGCACGGCCACCTCCTCGTACAAGCTGCCGCAGGGCACGAAGTACGCCCACGTCGTGTCCACCGACCCCCTCGTGGTGGCCGTGGACGACGGCAAGTCGCAGGGCGGCTCCGGGATCTCCTCCCTCCTGTCGATCGACGACGGCGCCGCCCAGGGCAAGCTGCTCAGCACGATCAGCGCGAAGGGCGGCAAGCACGGCAAGTACGAGGCGGAGTGCCCCTCCACCAACGTCTCCGGCTGCACCCAGATCACGGTCGACAAGAAGACGAACACGCTGTTCGTGGGCACCTCCGACCCGGTCAGCGCCTCCTCCGACGCCGACAACGACATCGTCGCGATCAGCCTGAAGACGGGCAAGCGCGTGGGCATGACCCAGGGCAGCGAGAGCGGCCGCATGGCGCCCGTCGGCGTGGACGAGGGCGGGAAGGTCATCGTGTACCAGGAGAGCAGCGTGGCGTCCGAGGAGGGCGGCGCCGTCTGGAGCATCGACCCGGCCACGTACAAGAAGACGAAGCTGATGCAGAACCCCTCGT
This sequence comes from Streptomyces sp. NPDC059009, assembly GCF_042740175.1. Classification (NCBI taxonomy): domain Bacteria; kingdom Bacillati; phylum Actinomycetota; class Actinomycetes; order Kitasatosporales; family Streptomycetaceae; genus Streptomyces; species Streptomyces sp. NPDC059009. The sequence continues at coordinate 11,033 of NZ_JBHYJB010000007.1, forward strand.
CCACGTACGAGATGGAGAGCCGCTTCGAGACGGACCGGCGCGTCCTGTACGCGGGCGAGCGCCTCTACCTGGGCGCCGACCACGAGAGCGAGCCGTCCACGGTCTACAAGACGCCGCAGCCGATCGCGGCGATCTTCGGCACCAAGTAGGCGGCACGCAGGCAGTGCGCAGGCGCCAAGTGGCGCTCGCCGTACGGGGGTCGGCGGCTCAGACCGGCAGCAGCCGGGCGACGAGTTCGCTGAGGCGGCGGGCGTTGCGGCAGGGGTGCATGGCGACGGCCTCGGCGTAGGCGGGGGCGGCCGAGTCGCCGCTGCCCCACAGGGCGGGGCGCTCCGGGTTGAGCCAGTGCACGCGGCGGGCCCTGGCCACGATCTCGCGCAGGGCCGGGAGGTTGGGGTCGAAGCCGTTGGTGCGGGCGTCGCCGAGGATCAGCACGGAGGTACGGGGGCCGACCGCGCCCAGGTGGCGGTCGGTGAACTCGCCGAGGGCGGCGCCGTAGTCGCTGCTGCCGTGGTAGCCGCAGAGGGTGGCCTCGGTGAGGATGCGGCGGCCGAGTTCGGCGGGGTCGGCGGCGCCCGTGGTGATCAACCCGGTCACCTCGTCGGTGCGGTTGACGAAGGCGAAGACCCGCACCTTGCTGAACTGGTCCCGCATCGCCTGCACCAGCAGCATCGTGAAGCCGGCGAAGCCCGCCACCGACCCCGACATGTCGCAGAGCAGCACGATCTCGGGGCGTGCGGGGCGGTGTCTGCGGTAGGCGGGGCGGAGGGGGACGCCGCCGGTGGACAGGGAGCGGCGCAGGGTGCGGCGGACGTCGATCTGGCCGCGGGCGGCCCTGCGGCGGCGGGCGGCGAGCCGGGTGGCGAGTTTGCGGGCCAACGGCTGGACGGCGCGCCGCAGTTCGGCGACCTGCTCGCGGCCCGCGACGAGGAAGTCCACCTGGTCGGCGCTGGGCGCGACGGCGAGCTGAGCGATGCGGTCGGTGCCACGGCGCTCGGCGACGCGCCTGCGGGCCTCGACGCCGACGCGGGCGCGGAAGTCCTGGATGCGGCGGCGGATCTCGTCGGCCTCGATCCGCTCCGTGACGTCGGCCTCGGCGTCATCCGGCCGCTCGCCCTCCCGCAGCGCCGCGAGGACGCGGGCCAGCAGGGTCTCCGGGCGCAGCCTGCTGAGCGTCTGGTGGGCGGACCAGCCGTCCGCGCCGGGCGTCGAGCCGTAGCCGCCGAGCGCGTTCACGGCCTCGCCCGCGAGCCGGGTCAGGGCGGCCTGGTCGTTCGCGGCCAGGGCCTCGGCGAGGCGGTCGCGGATCGTGTCGCGGTCGGCTTCGGGCGTGGTCCGCGCGCCCTCCGGGGTGCCCACGCCGAGCGGGAAGTACAGCTCGAAGGTCGCGTCGAACACGGCGCGCTGGCGATCGGCCCGCAGCAGGGCGGCGGCGAGGCCCTCGCGGATCCGCTCCCGGTCGGCGAGGCCGAGGACCTCCAGGACGGCGGCCGCGTCGACGGTCTCGCCGGGCCCGATCCGGATGCCGTGCCCGCGCAGCGCCCGCACGAGGCCGGTGAGGCGCCCGGTGAGCGGCGCCTCGGTGACCGCGGGAGCGTCGGCCTCGGCCTCGGTGACCGCGGGAGCGTCGGCTCCGGCCCCGGTCGTGCGAGCGCCTGCTCCGTCCTCGGTCATGCGAGCGTCAGTTTCGCACTCGCCTTCACGACGTCCTCCTGGTGTTTGAGGATCACGCCGAGGCTGCTCTGCACCACGGCCTCGTCGAGGGTGTCCGCTCCCAGCGCGAGCAGGGTCCGCGCCCAGTCGATCGTCTCGGCGACCGAGGGCGCCTTGCGCAGCTCCATCGCGCGCAGCGCGCCGACCACGCGGACCAGGGACTCGCTCAGCACGTCGTCCAGGCCCGGCACCTTCATCCGTACGATGCGCTGCTCCAACTCGGCGTCGGGGAAGTCCAGATGGAGGAAGAGGCAGCGGCGGCGCAGGGCCTCGGAGAGCTCGCGGGTCGCGTTGGAGGTGAGGACCGTGAAGGGGTGCCGCGTCGCGGCGATGGTGCCGAGCTCGGGGACGGTCACCTGGAAGTCGCTGAGCACTTCCAGGAGGAGGCCCTCCACCTCGACGTCGGCCTTGTCGGTCTCGTCGATGAGCAGCACCGTCGGCTCGTCGCCGGTGATGGCGGTCAGCAGCGGGCGGGTGAGCAGGAACTCGTCGCTGAAGATGTCGGTGCGGGTCTCGTCCCAGCTCTCGTCGCGGCCCGCGGTGATGCGCAGCAGCTGCTTGGCGTGGTTCCACTCGTACAGGGCTCGGGACTCGTCGATGCCCTCGTAGCACTGCAGCCGCACCAGGCGTGCGGCGCCCACCTGGGCCACGGCCTTGGCGAGTTCGGTCTTGCCGACGCCCGCGGGGCCCTCCACGAGGAGCGGCTTGCCGAGCCGGTCGGCGAGGAACACGGTGGTGGCGACGGCCGTGGAGGCGAGGTACCCGGCCTCGGCGAGCCGCTCGGCGACGTCGTCCACGGATGTGAAGAACCCGGTCCCCCGGCCCGCCCCGGCCCGCTCCGCACGCTCGCTCATCGGCCCGACTCCCCTTCGCCGTCTGATCGTTCTCCCGCACCCTAGGGCCTGCCGGTCACGACGGCGCCGGACCATGACCTACGCCACATCGCGGCCCCTGGGCCGTCGCGTCTCCGCCAAGGTCCGCCCACCCCCTGTCAAGCGCTTCGGCGCACTGTCACCAGCTTGGGCGTACCGCCCTCAAGTAGCTGTCCAGATAGCTTTCTTGCGGCGCTAGCATGCGGCGACGAGAGCCCCGGGGCGGCAGCCGCGGGAGCCGGCGCAGAAGGAGGCCGAGTGGAACGGCGGACGGACCGGATCGACGACGTGGTCAGGGCGTGGCGGCGTGAATTGCCGGACGCGGTCGGGCCGACCACGGAGCTGGCCAGCCGGATCATGCTCTTGTCCACCGCCCTGGACGACGTGACGACCCGCGAGCTGAACAAGCTCAAACTGACCGTCGCCGAGTACCACACGCTCGTGGCCCTGCGCCGGGCCGGCAATCCCTTCCGGATGCGGCCGAGCCAGATCGTCAACGAGCTGCCGATCACCTCGGGCGGCACCTCGAAGATCCTCAAGCAGCTGTCGGTGCGCGGCCTGGTGGTGCGGCGCCCGGACGAGTGGGACGGCCGGGTCACCTGGGTGCAGCTCACCGATGCCGGGCTGACCTTCTCCGAAGAGGCCGTCCGCAATACGAGCGCCGCCCAGCAGGAGCTGTTCCGGCGCCTCGCCCCGGAGACGGCTGAGCACGCGACGCACGCGCTGCGCGAGCTCTCCGTGTCGGTGGCCGACCGCCTGCCTGTCTGAACCGGCCGTCCCCGGGGGCCCTCTGAGGTGGCGTCAGCCCTCCGCGCGCGGGCGCACGCTGAACTCGAAGGCGGCCGTGCCGGGGTCCAGGGCCGTGACGCCGCCGTCGACGGTGAGCGTGGCGCCGTTCACGTAGGACGCGGCGGGCGACAGGAGCCAGGCGATCGCCTCCGCGACCTCCTCGGGCGCACCGGGACGGCCCGCCGGGGTGAGCCGGGTCGCCTCCTCGTACGCCGCGTCGGCGCCGCCGTCCCCGAGCCCCGCCTCCCGTGCGAACCGCTCCATCCGCCCGTCGGCCATCTCCGTGCGCACCCAGCTGGGGCAGACGGTGTTGGCGCGCAGGCCCTGCCGTCCGTAGTCGACGGCGAGCGAACGGCACAGCTGGAGCAGGGCCGCCTTGGACGTCGCGTACGCGGCGTTGGCGACGCCGTTGCGCAGCGCCGCGACCGAGGCGACCGCCACCACGGAGCCGCGCGCCGCCAGCAGGTGCGGCAGCGCGGCGCGCAGCAGCAGGAACGGCCCGGTCAGGTTGGTGCGCAGGACCAGGTCCCAGTCCTCGTCCGACAGGTCGCCGACCGCGCCGCTGCGCCCGACACCGGCGTTGAGGACCAGGCCGTCGATCCGCCCGTAGGTGGAGACGGCCGCCTCCACGAGGCCCGCCACCTCGTCGGGGTCACCGGCGTCGGAGGGGTGCGCGAGGGCGCCGGTCTCCTCGGCGATGCGGCGCAGCGGTTCGGGCCGCCGCCCCGAGACCACGACCCGGTCCCCGGCCGCCCGCAGGCCGCGCGCGGTGGCCGCCCCGATCCCTGTACCCCCGCCGGTCACGATGACAACTCGCTGATCTGACATACCGCGAGCATAAGCAGGGCGGCCGGGCGGCCCGGACGCGTTTCGGCCAGGTCGGACGACGGGTGGACGGCGGATGGGCGGCGGGGGGCGGGCTCAGCCGGGTGAGCCGACCGCGCACACCTTGATGGGCGTCGCGTGCTCGGGGTCGAGCGCGTTGCGGACGAGGTGCCAGACGTTCAGGTCGTACGCCTCGCCGATGTGGCCGACCGGGTCGAGGGGGCAGAAGTCCTGCACGTACTGGTTGGTGACGCCCGGCTCGCGGACGAACGAGGTCTCCGGCGGCGTGACGATCTCGTCGTAGCGCGAGGTGATGATGGTGTACGCGATGCCGGGCTGGGCCACCGGGCCGTCGTTGAGGGCCTTGACGGCGGGGCCGCCGGGGAACTCGTCGGACAGGACCGGGAAGCCGAGCTTCGCCACGATCGTGTCGAGGGTGCCGCGCCCGAGGATCTTGTCGCCGAGCTTCACCAGGCCCGCCGCGTCGGTGCCGTGCGTGGGCGGGGCGATGGCCACGACGCGCTTGATGTGGGACTGGATTCCCTGCATCTTCGCCAGGTACAGCGACTGCAGACCGCCCTCGGAGTGCCCGACGACGTCGACCTTGGCGGCCCCGGTGCGCTCCCGCACCTTCTCCACGTACTCCTTGATCTCGACGTTCGACTCGGCGACCGGCTTGAGCCCGCCGACCAGCGGGAACTCGGGGTAAGCGCCGTAGGTGAGGGCGAAGGTGCAGTAGCCGCGGGCGGCGAGGTCCGCCTGGAGGAAGTTGATGTCCTCGTACCAGGTGGCGAAGGTGCCGTGGAGCAGCACGACGGGTTCGGGGTGGGCCGAACCGGGCTTGCAGGAGAAGTCGTTGATGCCGCCGGTGGCGGCCTTGGCCGGACCGTCGGTCGCGGTCGCGGGCAGGGCCGCGCCGAGAACGAGGGTCAGGGCGAGGCCCGTGCGGGCTAGCCAGCGAGGGACCCGGGGGGTGCGCGCCATGGGAGGTCCTTTCGTGAGGGCGACGGCAGCGGGTGGGTGACCGGCCGGTACTGTCCGGCTGCACAGAATGGCCCCCGCACGGCCCCGCTGTCCCTTGGCGGTACGCGCAGAAGGCTTCCCGCCGCGTTTGTGCACGGTGACAATGCGGGGATGGATGCCGCCTCGAAGAGCGAAGCGATGGGGCCGGAGGCCGGGCTCGGACCCCAACCCCCCTCCGGGCTGGCCGCACTGCTCCCCCGCGTCGGCGCCATCGCCGCCGCCGCGGCCGCCCGCTGCGTCACCGAGATCCCCGACTACCGGGAGCTGCCCGCGCACGTGCTCGACGGCGACCTGGTGGCCAACACCGAGGCGGTGCTGCGGCTCTTCGTCACCACGGCCGGGGAGGGACGCCCGCCCACGCAGGAGGAGTTGGACGCGCCCATCGCCTGGGGTGCGGAGCGGGCCAGGGACGGGGTGCCGCTCCACGCCGTCCTGCGGATCTATCCGCTGGGCGCCCGCGAGGCATGGCGGCTCGTACGGGCCGAGCCCGGCGTGGGCATCGACCCGGATCTGCTGGCCGAGCGGCTCCTCGACTTCCTCGGCGCGGTGGTGCCGCGCGTCGCGGAGGCGTATCTGCGTGAACGAGCCCATCTGGACTGGGAGTTGCGCGAGCACCGCCAGGGGCTTGCCGGGACGCTGCTCGCGGGGCGGCCCGCGCGCCGGGCCGCCGAGCGGTACGGGCGCACCCTCGCCGACCGCTACGAGGTGGTGGTCTGGCGGATCCCCGAACCCCCGTCGGCCACGCGATCGGGTCCGGCCCGCGGCCGGAGCCGGGGGCGGGTCGGCACGGACGGGCTGCGGGCCATCCGCTCCGAACTCGACCTGTCCCCCGAGGTGTTGGCGACCTTCAAGGGAGACGGCGGCGTCCTCCTCGTCCCGGCGGACGAGCAATCAGCAGACCAGAGGCGGGCAGGCGAGCGGCAGGGGGACGCCGTGGCCGCGCTCCTGGCCCGCCTGGAGAGGGCCGCAGCCACGCCCTGCACCGCCGCCTCCGCCCTCGCCCCGCACCACGACGCGATCCCCGCCGCCCACGCCGAGGCCACCGAAGTCCTCTCCCTCGCCGAGCACTTGCGGCGCCCGCCCGGCCGCTACCGGCTCGCCGACCTCGCCATCGAGTACCAGCTCGCCCGGCCGGGCCCCGCCCGCTCGGCCCTGGCCGACACCCTCGCGCCGCTGGCCCGGCACGCCCATCTCGTGGACACGCTGCGGGAGTTCATCCAGTGCGGCTACCGGCGCGGCGAGGCGGCGGCCGCGCTCACCGTCCACCGCAACACCCTCACGTACCGCCTCGGCCGCATCCAGGTCCTCACCGGCTACGACCCGACCGTCCCCGACGACGCCCGCCGCCTCGCGGCCGCCATGACCGCGTACGACATCGTCCGCTCGGCCGGGTAGCCGGGCGGAGCGACTCGGGGCACGCTCAGGGTGCGGCTCCCCACCCGCCCGGAACTCGCGCTCAGCCCTCCAGGGACTCGTACGGGAACGAGTGGTGCTCATGGGCCACGACCCAGCGCCCCTCCTCCTTGCGCAGCCCGAGGGTGAGCCGCAGCCGCTGCTCCGGGCGCGCGGCCAGCTCGTCGGGGGTGCCGCAGCGCAACAGGGCGTGGGCGTAGGCGACTTCGGCGCCCGCGGTGACGTCGAGCGCGACGATGTCGAAGCAGGCGCCCTGGGCCTGCCACGCGAAGAACGGCGGCCACACCGCGCGATACGCGTCCAGGCCCCGGACCCCGTCCTGCGGCGGCGGCACGTCGAACATCACGATGTCCTCGGCGTGGTCGGCCAGCACACCCGGCAGATCGCCCCGGTGCACCGCGCGGGCCCACTCCTCGACCAGGGCCCTGATCTGCTCCTTGTCCTGTTCCGCGTCCTGCTGCGCCACGGCTCGGCTCCTCGCTCTCCGTCGAGTCCCGCCGCCGGAACTCCCTCCTCTCCGACCCTAGGCACGGAGAGGGGGACGAAGAGGCCACCTGCCTCCGATTGGCCCAGGCGCCCCGGCGTGCGCGCGGCCTAGCCTGCACCCCGTACCCGCTGGCCGGAGCCCTCCTCCGCGCCCGACGAACGGAGCCCGCGTGCACCCCCGACTCGCCGCCGATCTCGACCAGTTGCCGCAGCACCTGGACACCACGCGGCGGCATGCCACCGCCCTGCTCGGCTCGCTCGCACAGCGGCCGGTCGTGCCGGAGTGGCAGGCCCCCGAGCCCGTCGCGCTCCCGGAGGGTGCGGGCGGGCTCACCGCCGCGCTCGACGCGTTCGCCGAGCGGTGGGAGCCGGGTCTCTCGGCCGGCGCGGGTCCGCGCTACCTCGGGTTCGTCACCGGGGGCGCGACCCCGGCCGCCCTCGCCGGCGACTGGCTGACCGCCGCCCTCGACCAGAACCCCACGTCCTCGCTCGACCCCGCAGGTCCCCAGCTCGAACGCGAGACGGTGGGCTGGCTGCGCGACCTCTTCGGCCTGCCGGACGCGCACGAGGGCGCCTTCGTCAGCGGCGCCACCCTGTCCAACACGGTGGGCCTCGCCATCGCCCGGGAGTGGCTCGGGGAGCGGCGCGGCGTCTCGGTCGCCGAGGAGGGGGTGACGGCGCTCGGCCCGGTGCGCGTCGTGTCGGGTAGCCCGCACTCCAGCATCGCCAAGAGCCTCGCGGCCCTCGGTCTGGGGCGCGCCTCGCTGGTGCAGGTGCCGACCCTGCCGGGCCGTGAGGCGGTCGACCCGGCGGCGCTGGAGGCCGCGCTGCGCGGGCCGTGCATCATCGTGGCGAACGCGGGCACCGTCAACACCGTCGACTTCGACGACCTGCAGGCGCTGGCCGACCTCCGCGACCGGTACGGGTGCTGGCTGCACGTGGACGCCGCGTTCGGCGCGTTCGCCGCCCTCTCCCCCGCCCACGCACACCTGGTGGCCGGGCTCGGGCGCGCGGACTCGGTCTGCGTGGACCTGCACAAGTGGCTGAACGTCCCCTACGACAGCGCCGTGCAGTTCACCCGCCGCCGCGACCTGCAGGCCCGCGTGTTCCAGAACGCCGCCGCCTATCTGGGCCCGCTGGGCGAACGCCCCGACCTGGTCCACCTGACGCCGGAGAACTCCCGCCGCCTGCGCGCCCTCGCGGCCTGGTTCACGCTGCGCGCGTACGGCAGGGAGGGCCACCGGGAGATCGTCGAGCGCTGCGCGGCGGGCGCCCGCGCCCTCGGCCGGGCGATCGAGGACCTGCCCGGACTGCGGCTGCTCGCCCCGGTCCGCCTGAACGTCGTCTGCTTCACGCTGGCCGCCGGCCCCACCCCGCAGCGCCTCGCCGCCCTCGCCCGCGAGCTCTCCGACGAGGTCTTCATGACACCCACGGAATACGGGGGCGTGCCCGCCCTGCGCGCCGCGTTCAGCAACTGGCGCACCGAGGAGTCCGACGTCGCGCGCATCGCGGCGGCGCTGGAGCGGGCCACCAAGGACCCCTCCTAGGGACGGCGTGGGCGCCGCGCTTACATTCGCCCTCAACGACGGCACGAACGAGGAGCACCGCCAGTGACCACGGACCACCGCACGGGACCACCCAGCATGGGCGACGAGCGCGAGACGCTGCGGGCCTTCCTCGACTACCACCGGGCGACCCTCGCGATGAAGTGCGAGGGGCTCGGCGACGAGGAGCTGCGGCAGCAGTCGATGCCGCCGTCGACGCTGTCGCTGCTCGGCCTGGTGCGGCACCTGGCGGAGGTGGAACGCGCCTGGTTCCGGCGCGTGTTCGAGGACAACGACGCGCCCATGGTCTGGTCCGACACGATCGACTTCCAGGCGGCGTACGACGCGTCGGCGTCCACCCGCCAGGAGGCGTTCGCGGCCTGGGAGGCCGAGGTGGAGAACTCGCGCCGCATCGAACGGGAGGCCGCCTCCCTCGACCTCGTCGGGCACCAGCCCCGCTGGGGCGAGGACGTGTCGCTGCGGATGGTGATGGTGCACGTACTCCTGGAGTACGGGCGCCACAACGGACACGCGGACTTCCTGCGCGAGGGCGTCGACGGCACCGTGGGCGCCTGAGAGCGGTGTGCGCGCCTGAGGGCGCCCGCGCGGAGTAAGCCACCTCACACCCCTTATCGAAACCATGTCGTTTCGGTGATGGGCTATGCTCGACGGGTACGAAACCGTTTCGTTCACTAGGCGGCGCCCGGTGAACGACCCTCCCTGGAGTGGCTTCATGACGCAGTCCGTGACCGACGGCGCCCCCACGGGCACCGTCACCGCCCCGCCGGGGCAGGAGCAGTCCCCGGCACAGCAGTCGGGCAAGCGCTGGTGGATCCTCGGTGTCATCGGCATCGCGCAGCTGATGGTGGTCCTCGACGCCACCATCGTGAACATCGCCCTGCCCTCCGCCCAGGCCGACCTCGGCTTCTCGGACGGCAACCGGCAGTGGATCGTCACCGCGTACGCGCTCGCCTTCGCCTCCCTGCTGCTGCTCGGCGGCCGCATAGCGGACCTCTTCGGCCGCAAGCCCGCCTTCCTCGTCGGCGTCGCCGGGTTCGCCGGGGCCTCGGTGCTCGGCGGCGCCGCGAACAGCTTCGGGATGCTGGTGACCGCCCGCGCACTCCAGGGCGTCTTCGGCGCGCTGCTCGCGCCCGCCGCGCTCTCCCTGCTCAACACGACGTTCACCGACGCCAAGGAGCGCGCCAAGGCGTTCAGCGTCTACGGCGCGATCGCCGGTGCCGGAGGCGCGGTCGGCCTGCTGCTCGGCGGCATCCTCACGGACGCGCTCGACTGGCGCTGGACCCTCTACGTCAACCTGGTCTTCGCCGTCGTCGCCTTCGCCGGTGCCTGGATGCTGCTCGGCAACCACCGGGACGCGGCGGGCGCCAAGCTGGACCTGCCCGGCACCGTGCTGGTGTCGGCCGGACTGTTCTCGCTGGTCTACGGCTTCTCCAACGCCGAGACGCACGACTGGAGCTCGCCGCAGACCTGGGGCTTCCTGATCGCCGGCGGTCTGCTGCTCGCCGCGTTCACCTGGTGGCAGACGCGCGCCGCGCACCCGCTGCTGCCGCTGCGCGTGCTGCTCGACCGCAACCGGGGGGCCTCGTTCGTGGCCGTCCTGATCACCGGCGCGGGCATGTTCGGCGTCTTCCTGTTCCTCACCTACTACCTGCAGCTCAACCTCGGCTTCAGCCCGACGAAGACGGGCCTCGCCTTCCTGCCGATGGTCGCCGCGATGATGGTGATGGCGCAGGTCGCCACGACCATCCTGGTGCCGCGCATCGGGCCCAAGGCCGTCATCCCCGCGGGCTTCGCCCTCGCCACCGTCGGCATGGCCTGGCTCACCGGCATCGGCCTGACCTCCAGCTACGCCTCGGCCGTGCTGCCGCAGCTGATCCTCATCGGTGCGGGCCTCGGCGTCGTGATGCCGCCCGCGATGGCGATGGCCACCAGCGGCGTCGCCGCGGCGGACGCGGGCGTGGCCTCCGCCACGGTCAACACCATGCAGCAGGTGGGCGGTTCGATCGGCACCGCGCTCCTGAACACCCTGGCCGCCAGCGCCGCCACCAGGTACATGACGGACAAGAACCCCGCCGACAAGCTCGCCAGGGCCCAGTCGACGATCGAGAGCTACACGACCGCCTTCTGGTGGTCGGCCGGGTTCTTCGCCGCCGGTGCCGTCATCGCGTTCCTGCTCTACCGGCGGGGTGTGCAGCAGCAGGATGCCGACGGGGCACCGGTCGTCCACATGTGACGGTCGGCAAGCGCCGAGAGCGTACGGGGGTACGGGGCGGGGCCTGGGTCAGGCCACGCCCCGTACCGCTCCCTCTCCCCCGGTGCCCGTGCGGTGGATCGGCCGGTCCGAGCCGGTCAGCGGCGCACCCGTGCCGCCCTGCCGGTCCGCGACGATCTCCGCGGCGATCGACAGGGCGGTCTCCTCGGGCGTACGGGCACCCAGGTCGAGCCCGATCGGGGACCGCAGCCGGGCCAACTCGGCCTCGGTGACGCCGACTTCGCGCAGCCTGCGGTTGCGGTCCTCGTGCGTGCGCCGGGAGCCCATGGCGCCGACGAACGCGACGGGCAGGCGCAGGGCGTCCGCCAGCAGGGGCACATCGAACTTGGCGTCATGGGTGAGCACGCACAGCACCGTGCGGGCGTCGGTCGTGGTGCGCCGCAGATAGCGGTGCGGCCAGTCGACCACGATCTCGTCGGCGTCGGGGAAGCGGGCCCGGGTCGCGAAGACGGTCCGGGCGTCGCACACCGTGACGTGGTAGCCGAGGAACTTGCCGACCCGGACGAGGGCGGCGGCGAAGTCGACGGCGCCGAACACGATCATGCGGGGCGGCGGCACGCTGGCCTCGACGAGGACCGTCAACTCGGCGTCCTCGCACCGCGATCCGCTCTCCGAGAGGTCGACGGTGCCGGTGCGGCCCGCCGCGAGCAGGTCGCGGGCCTCGGCCGCCGTCGCCCGGTCGAGTTCCGCCGTGCCGCCGAACGTGCCCTCGTACGTGCCGTCCTCCTGGACCAGGAGCGCGGCGCCGAGCAGTTCGGCCGGGCCCCGCACCACGCGGGCGAGCGCGGCCGCCCCGCCCCGGGCGGCGGCCGCGAGGGCCGCCGCGTACACGGAGCGGGCCGGGGCGGCCGCGCCGACCGGCGTCACCACGACATCGATGACGCCGCCACAGGTGAGTCCGACCGCGAAGGCGTCCTCGTCGCTGTAGCCGAACGACGCACGGACCGTCTCGCCGTCCCGCAGCGCCTGCTCGCACAGCTCGTAGACCGCACCTTCCACGCAGCCGCCGGAGACCGAGCCGATGACCGTGCCCGCGGCGTCGACGGCGAGGGCCGCGCCGGGCGGGCGGGGTGCGCTGCCGCCCACCGACACGACGGTGGCGACGGCGAACTCCCGGCCCTCCTCGGCCCATTGATGCAGCTCGGCGGCGATGTCAAGCATCGCCGTCCTCGGCGGAGCCGGAGCGCGGGCGGGCCGCGTCGAGGACGCGGTCCGGCCGGATCGGCAGGTCGCGGTGGCGGACGCCGGTCGCGTGCCAGACCGCGTTGGCGATGGCCGCGGCGGCCCCGACGATGCCGATCTCGCCGATGCCCTTCACACCGACCGGGTCGCCCGGGATCGGGTCGTCCACCCAGTCCGCCTCGATGAGCGGCACGTCGGCGTTGGCCGCGACGTGGTAGTTGCCGAAGTCCGGGCCGACATGGGCGCCGGACCTCCGGTCGCGGACCGCCTCCTCGTGCAGCGCCATGGACAGGCCCCACGTCATGCCGCCGATCAACTGGCTGCGCGCCGTCAGCGGGTTGACGATCCGGCCCGCCGCGAAGATGCCCAGCATGCGCCGCACCCGGACCTCGCCGGTGGCGGTGTCGACGGCGACCTCGGCGAACTGCGCGCCGAACGAGTGCCGCTCCTGCGGCGGCAGCGCGGCGATGGCCTCGGCGCTGTCCGCGCGGACGGTGAGGCCCTGGGGCGGGATCTCCGCGTTCACGGCGAGCTGGGAGCGCAGTTCGCGGGCGGCGTGCATGACCGCCCACCCCCACGAGCGGGTGCCCATGGAGCCGCCGGCGACCCAGGCGGGCCCGAAGTCGCTGTCCGCGATGCGCACATGGACGCGCTCGGGCGCCACTTCGAGGGCGTCCGCCGCGATCTGGGTGAGCGCGGTGCGGGCGCCGGTGCCGACGTCCGCCGCGGTGATCCGCACCGTGAAGCCGCCGTCCGTCTCGGCGGTCACCGACGCCGTGGACGGGGCGACGCCCGAGGTGTAGGTGGCGGCGGCCGTGCCGGTGCCGAGCAGCCAGCGCCCCTCGCGGCGGATACCGGGACGCGGGTCGCGCGCGGACCAGCCGAACCGGCGCGCGCCCTCCTCGAAACAGGCCAGCACATTGCGGCTGTTGAACGGCAGGCCCGAGACGGGGCCCACGTCCGGTTCGTTGCGGACGCGCAGCGCGATCGGGTCGACGCCGCACTTCTCGGCGAGCTCGTCCAGCGCCGACTCCAGGGCGAACGAGCCCGGCGCCTCACCCGGGGCACGCATCCACGTCGGCGTCGGCACGTCGAGGCGGACGACGCGGTGGGCCGTGTGGTGGGCCTCCGCGTCGTACAGGACGCGGCCCAGCGCGGCGCTCGTCTCGATGAACTCGTGCATCGACGACGTGAGGTTCTGCGCCTCGTGGCTGAGCGCGCGCAGCCGTCCGTCGGCGTCGGCGCCGAGCCGGACCCGCTGCGCGGTGGGGCTGCGGTAGCCGACGAGGGAGAACATCTGCCGCCGCGTCGTGACGACCCGGACCGGGCGCTGCAGCGCGGTCGCGGCCATCGCGGCGAGGATCTGGTGCGCGCGCGGACCCTTCGACCCGAAGGCCCCGCCGACGTGTTCGGAGCGCACCCGCACCGAGTCCGGGTCGAGCGAGAACAGCTTGGCGAGTTCGTCGGCCACCCAGCGGCTGCCCTGGTTCGAGTCCACGATCTCCAGGCGGCCGCTGTCCCAGCGGGCCGTGGCCGCGTGCGGCTCCATCGAGCTGTGGTGCTCTTCGGGTGTGGTGTAGCGGGCGTCCACGACATGGGCGGACGCGGCGAGTTGGGCCGCCAGGTCGCCCTTGAGGGTGTCCGCGTCGAAGCCGGGGTTCTCGGGGGTGTAGGTGCCGGGCCGTCCTGCGGAGAAGGAGACGTCGTGCGGCTCCTCCTCGTACTCGACGACCAGTGCCTCGGCGGCCTCCCTGGCCTGCTCGGAGGTCTCGGCGACGACCAGCGCCACCGGCCAGCCCACGAACGGCACGCGATCGTCCTGGAAGATCCGCACGATCGGGTCGGGGCGGCCGAGCGCGCCGATGTAGTCGGTTTCGAGGCGGGGCGCGTCGCCGTGGTGCAGGACGGTGAGGACGCCCGGCATCGCCTCGACGGGCTCCGTGTGCACCGCGCGGATCCGGCCACGGGCGATGGTCGACAACACCATCCAGCCGTGGGCGAGTTCGGCGAAGGGGATCTCCCCCGCGTACCGGGCCGCGCCGGTCACCTTCTCGACGCCCTCGACGCGGGTGCGGGCGGTGCCGACGGCTCCCGTCACGCCGGAGGGGCGGGCCGCGGTCGTCGTGCCGGTCGCGCCGGTCGGGGTGCTCGGTGCCGACGGAGCTGTCATCGGGCCGCCTCCTCGGTGAGTTCGGTCAGCACGGCCACGATCAGGTTGCGCAGCAGCGTCACCTTGTAGCCGTTGTCGGGCAGGGGCTGGGCGGCGGCCAGTTCGGCGTCCGCCGCGGCGGCGTACGCGGTGGCGTCGGCCGGGCCGCCGGTGAGCAGCGCCTCGGCGGCGTGGGCGCGCCACGGCCGGGAGGCGACGGCGCCGAGGGCGAGCCGGGCCTCCCGTACGACACCGCCTTGGATGTCGAGGGCGGCGGCCACGGAGCCGATCGCGAAGGCGTACGAGGCGCGTTCGCGCACCTTGCGGTAGCGGGACGCGGCTGCGGGCGCCGGGGGCAGGGTGACGGCGGTGACGAGCGCGCCCGGCGGCAGCGCCGTCTCCAGGTGCGGGGTGTCGCCGACGGGCAGGTAGAAGTCCGTGAGCGCCAACTCGCCCGGCCCGGACTCCGTTTCGTACTCCACGACCGCGTCGAAGGCGGCCAGGGCCACGCCCATGTCGGAGGGGTGGACGGCCACGCAGTGCCCGGAGGCGCCGAGGATGGCGTGATTGCGGTGCTCGCCCTCGACGGCGGGGCAGCCGCTGCCCGGGACGCGCTTGTTGCACGGCTTGGCCACATCGGCGAAGTAGCCGCAGCGGGTGCGCTGGAGCAGATTCCCGCCGACCGTCGCCATGTTGCGCAGCTGCCCGGAGGCGCCCGCGAGCACGGCCTGTGTCAACGCCGGGTAGCGGCGCCGGACTTCGGGGTGGGCGGCCAGGTCGCTGTTGGTGACCGTCGCGCCGATGCGCAGGCCGCCGGCCGCGGTCGACTCGATCCGGTCCAGGGGCAGTTCGCGGACGTCGACGAGGCGACCGGGCCGCTCGACGCCGCTCTTCATCAGGTCGACGAGGTTGGTGCCGCCGCCGAGGAAGCGGGCCTCCGGGTCGGCGCCGAGCAGCGCGACCGCGCCGGAGACGTCCTGCGCCCGCTGGTAGTCGAACTCCCTCACGCCGCGGCCTCCTTGACCTTGTCTTCGCCGTCTGCGCCGTCTTCGCCCTGCTCCGCGGCCTCGGCCGCCCGTGCGACGGCCTGCACGATGGACACATAGGCGCCGCAGCGGCAGAGGTTGCCGCTCATGCGCTCGCGGATCTCCTCGGCGGTCAGCGGCGCCGGGCCGGCCTCGGGCCGCACATCGGCGGTGGCGGCGCTGGGCCAGCCCGCCGCGTGCTCCTCGATGACACCGAGGGCCGAACAGATCTGGCCGGGCGTGCAGTAGCCGCACTGGTAGCCGTCCAGATCGAGGAACGCCTGCTGGACGGGGTGCAGTTGGCCGCCTTCCGCCACGCCTTCGATGGTGGTGATCTCGCGACCCTCGGCAGCCACGGCGAACTGCAGACAGGAGACGGTGCGGCGGCCGTCGACCAGCACGGTGCAGGCACCGCACTGGCCTTGGTCGCAGCCCTTCTTGGTGCCGGTCAGATCAAGGCGCTCGCGCAGTGCGTCGAGCAGGGTGGTGCGATGGTCGACGGGCAGGGTGTGCTTCTCGCCGTTCACCTGCAAAGTGATGGCGCTGGACGTCGAGGGGGCCATGAACAGCCTTCTTTCGCGAATGTCGGGCGAGGGCTGGGGCGAAGGGGAGCAACGGCGACAGGGGGAAGAGGAGAAAAAGGGAAGGGGCGGGCTGGGGGGCTCTTTCCAGCCGCGGGTGCCGCTATGGTGGAGTCAACCGGACAGCTGTCCGCTACAAGAACCTAACGGACAACTGTCCGCTTATCAAGGGCGGCCCGGCACACTTTCCCGGAGGAGGACGCGTGCGGCGGAAAAACGACGCACCCCTGCGCTCGGACGCGCAGCGCAACCGCGAGCGCATCCTCGAGGTGGCGCTCGCGGAGCTGACGCGCTCGGCGGACGCCCCGCTGAGCGCGATCGCGAAGAAGGCCGGGGTCGGGCAGGGCACGATCTACCGCCACTTCCCCAACCGCGAGGCCCTCGTCCTGGAGGTCTACCGCTACGAGGTCCACCAGGTGTCCGAGACCGCCGAGCAGCTCCTGCGGACCCGGCCGCCGGACCAGGCCCTGCGCGAGTGGATGGACCGCCTCACGCAGTACGCGATGGCGAAGGCGGGCCTGCTGGGCGCGTTGCGCAACGTCACCAGCGCGCACGGCACGTTGAAGGGCCTCGGCCACGGCCCGCTGACCGCGGCCGTCACGCTGCTCCTGGACGCGAACGAGAAGGCCGGAACGATTCGCCCCGGGGTGAGCGCAGACGACTTCATGCTGGCCATCGCCGGGCTCTGGCAGATCGACCCGCAGGGCGACTGGGAGGCCCGGGCGGGCCGGCTGATGGATCTGGTCATCGACGGGCTGCGGGCGGGGGCGCCGGGGCGCTGACCCAGCCCTTGCGGGTCACTCGCCCTTCAGGCGCTCCGCCAGCGCGTCGGTGTCGGGCAGGAACCAGGTCTGCTGCCCCCGGTTGCACTCCCGCACGAAGTCCGTCAGCGCCGAACTCGCCTCCGTGTACGGGGAGATGTCGCCGACGACGGCGAGCCGCACCCGGTACTGGACGAACTTCTGGATGATGTCCCCCGCGATCCGGGTGCTCAGCTCGAAGAAGTCCGGCGCGAACCGCCCGGCGGGGACCACGACCCACTCGGCGCCCTGGTAGCCGGCGTCGCCGATGAGATCCAGGGCGTCGCGCTCGGCGGCGATGGGCTCGCCCTCGGCGGCGCACATCAGGACGGAGACGTCGTGGATCGTCTGGATCATCGGCACGGTGCTCATGATCGTCGAGCGTACTTCCCGTGGCGGGAGCGGTCGATGGGGGGATTCCGCCACGACCGCCCCGACCGCGCCGACCGCGCCGACCGCCCAGGCCGCCCAGGCCGCCCCGGGGCCGCGGTGCCCCGAGCCCTGGCTACGAGCGGCGCCGCGGCCTGCCGCTCCGGCTGCTCTTGGCGGCCTTGCCGCTCTTCCCGCCCTTGCCGCTCCCGCCGGACCTGCCGCCGCTCGGGCGTCCGGAACCGCCGCGCGCGGGCTTGCTCTTCGCCTTGGCGGCGGACTGCCTGTCGGCGGGCTTCTTCGCCGCGGGCTCCTCCTTGGCGCGGCCCCGGCTGCTGTTCACGGTGCGGCCGCGGACGATGCCGATGAAGTCCTCCACCTGGTCGGTGGTGGCGTCGGCGGGCCACGACAGGGCGACGCGCGACTCGGGGGCGTCCAGGAGCGGCCGGTAGGTGAGGTCCTTGCGGTGGTGCAGGCGGGCCAGGGACTGGGGGACCACGAGGAGGCCGATGCCCGCCGCCACCAGTTCGATGGCGTCGGCGGTCGTGTCGGGGCGGGCGTGGGCGGGCTTGCCCGGGGGGCCCGCCCAGTCGAGCACGTCGTCCAGGGGGTGCAGCAGGATCTCGTCGGCCAGCTCCTCGGAGGTCAGCTCGTCGGCCGCCGCGAAGAGGTGGTCCTTGGGGACCACGACCACGGTCGTCTCGGTGTAGAGCGGGATCGCGCTGAGGTCGTCCCGGTCGACCGGGAGGCGCACGAAGCCCGCGTCGGCGCCGCCCTCGCGCAGCAGCCCGTACGACGCGGCCGCGGTCACCTGGACGAGCTCCAGGGGAATGTCCGGCAGCCGCTCCTTCCAGATCCGCACCCACTTCGCGGGCGTCACCCCGGGGACGTACGCGAGCCGGAAGGACGGCGCCGCGGGTACGGCTCCGGGGGCGGGCGAAGCGGGGGAAGAGGGCGGGGGAACGTCCGAGCCTGTCACCTCGCCAGGCTACCCGCCCTGGTCAGCGGCGGCGCACGCGCTCGTTACCCTTGATGCATGACGTCGCACCAGACCGCCCAGACCATGAAGCCCGCGACCGCGGCGAAGAAGCTGGGTGTGTACCTCGAGGCCACCCCCGCAGAGTTCCAGGAGGGTGTCGTCTCGCGCACCGAGCTGAACGCCCTCCAGGCCGACCCCCCGGAGTGGCTGCGCGAACTGCGGGCCAACGGCCCGCACCCCCGCCCGGTGGTGGCGGCCAAGCTCGGCGTCTCCATCTCGGGCCTCGCCCGCGGCGGGATCACCGAGCCGCTCACCACCGAGCAGATCGAGGCGCTGAAGCAGGAAGCGCCGGAGTGGCTGCAGAAGGAGCGCGCCACGCAGGCCGAGGTCCGCAAGGAGACCGTCCGCATCAAGGCGAAGCACGCGGAGCAGGCCGAGAAGGCGGAGAGGTCCGCGAAGGACGCGTCCGGGCAGCAGTAGGTCCCCCGACACGACCTGGCCGGCTTCCGCTCGTACGGGCGGAGGCCGGCCTTTCGGTGTGCGGGCGAGCGCCGCGCCGGGCACTGCCAGGGGCTGCGCACAGGCCGGACGCGGGCTGTGCGCGGCGGCGGGGCGGACGCAGGCCACGCGCGGCAGCACGGCAACGAAACGGACACAGGCCGCGCGCAGCAACGAAGCGGACACAGGCCGGGCACGGGAACGCGCGGTGGCGGCCTGAACGTTCAGGTGCCGGAAGCCGCGGCCGCCGCCCGCACCGCCTCCACCACCTCACCCCGCAGCCGCGCGAACGCGGCCGTCGCGCGCAGCACCCCCGGGTCGGTGTCCGGCGCACGGTCCAGGTCGACCGGGAGTTCCGTCACGATGCGACCGGGGCCGCCCGCCATCACCAGGACCCGGGAGCCCAGGAGGACCGCCTCCTCCGCGGAGTGGGTCACGAACAGCACCGTGGTGCCGGTCGTGGCGGCGAGGGTGCGGACCTCTTCCTGGAGGCGTTCGCGGGTGAGGGCGTCCAGGGCCGCGAACGGCTCGTCCATGAGGAGGAGTTCGGGCTCCGAGGCCAGCGCGCGGGCGATCGCCACGCGCTGTTGCTGGCCGCCCGACAGCTCCCAGGTGCGGCGGCGCGCCATGCCGGTGAGGCCGACGCGGGCGAGGAGTTCCTCGGTTCGCGCGCGCCGCAGCCGCCTCGGCACGCCGTGGCGGGCCAGCGCGAACGCGATGTTGCCGCCGACCGTGCGCCACGGGAAGAGCCGGGGCTGCTGAAAGACCACGCCCGTGCCCCGGCCGGGCACCGGCGCGCCGCCCCGTACGCGTGCCGTGCCCGACGCCGCCCCCTCGAACCCGGCGACCAGCCGCAGCAGGGTCGTCTTGCCGCACCCGGACGGCCCGACCAGGACCACGAACTCGCCCTCGGACACGGTGAGGGAGACGTTCTCGACCGCGGCGGGCGTGGGCGTCCGTCCTTCGCCCCGGGCCCGACGCAGCGCGCCTCGGGCCTCGCTCCCGTAGCGGACGGTCACCCCGTCCAGGGCGATGGCCTCTGCGCTCCGTACGGACGTGTCAGCCTGCGTCACGGACGTGTCAGGCTTCGTCACGGACGTGTCAGCCCTTGCGGACGTGTCAGCCTGCGGCACGGGACAGCTCCTTCACTGCGAGGGCCTTCTCGAAGGCGGAGCGGCCGGGCACCGCGTCCACGGCCTTCTGCCCCTTGAGGAAGACCGCCGCGTCCCGCAGGTGCCCGGCGAACGCGCCCGGCGCTCCCGGCCTGCCCAGGTACTTCGGCGACGTCTGCTCCTTGGCCGTCAGGAGCACCAGCTGGGCCAGCTGCTTCTTCGCCTCGGCCGGGGGCAGGTTCAGCTCCTTGCCGATCGACTCCGCCGCCTTGTCCGGGTCCGCCTCGGCCTGCTTGACCGCCCGGTCCTCCGCCTTCAGCCAGGCCGTGACGATCTCGGGGTGCTTCGCCGCGAACGCGTCGGTGACGAAGCCCAGGTCGGCGGTGGGCTTGCCGCGCCCCGCCAGCTCGCGGCTGGATATCAGCACCGTGCCGTCCTTCTTGAGGTCGTCGAGCGTCGGCGTCCACACGTAGGCGGCGTCGACGTCGCCGCGCCGCCATGCGCTCAGCGCGTCCTGCGGCTGCAGGTCGACGATGTCCGCCTGCCCGGCCTTCACCCCGGCCTCGTCGAGCGCGGCGAGCAACGAGTAGTGCGCGGTGGACCCGAAGGGCGTCGCGATCTTCTTGCCCTTGAGCTGCTTGACCGAGGCGATGCCCTTCTTCGCGACCAGGGCCTCGTTCTCGCCGATGAGGTCGTGGATCCACAGCACCTTGTAGGGGATGTCGAGGGGCTGGGAGAGGCCCTTGGTGAGGGGGCTGGACCCCGCGAGGCCGAGGTCCACGGAGCCCGCGATGACGGCGGTGTTCACATCGGCGCCCGAGTCGAACTTCACCCACCGCACGTCGGCGTCGGGCAGCGCCTTCTCCAACAGCCGCTGGTTCTTGACCACCAGGTCGGCGTTGGGGATCGACTGGTAGGCGATCCGCACCTGGGTCTTCCCGCCGCCGCCCGCGCTGTCGGAGGACCCGCCGTATCCGCAGCCGGTCGCGGACAGGGCGGTCAGGGCGGCGGCCCCGGCCAGGAGTGCGGTACGACGGGTGAGTGACGGCATGAACGGGCTCCAGGGGAAGGGGAGTTGAGGAGGTACGAGGAAAGGAGGAACGGGGGAAGGGGGGAAGGGGGGTCGGGAGGAAGTGAGGGGAAGGGGGGAAGAGTCAGGCGCGGCTGCGCCAGGGGACCGTGAGCCGTTCGACCGCCCTGAGCAAGGCATCCAGGAGGATGCCGGAGAGGCCGATGGCGAGGATGCCGACGATGACGACGGCCGTCTGGTTGTAGCGCTGGGCGTCGCGGATCATGCCGCCGATGCCGGGGACTCCGTTGACGGTCTCGGCCGCGACGACCGACGTGTACGCGACGCCGACGGCGATCCGTATGCCGGTCAGGATCTCCGGCAGCGCGGCCGGCAGCCGCACCGACAGGAGCAGCGAGACCGGGCCGGCCCCCAACGACCGCGCAGCCTCGACCAGTTGGCCCGGCACGGTGCGCACTGCGGCCGCCGTGGCGGCGGCGATGGGCGGCAGCGCCGCGATGATCAGGAGCCAGATCTTGGGGGCCTCGTCGATGCCGAACCAGATGACGAGGAGGGAGAGATACGCGAGCGGGGGCAGGGTGCGCAGGAAGGTGACGGCGGGTTCGAGGACCACCGCGAGCGGGCGCACCACGCCGATGAGCAGGCCGAGCGGGACGCCCACCAGGACCGCGTAGCCGGTGCCGATGCCGATGCGGCGCAGGCTCACCCCGAGGTGTTCGATCAGGAGGTGGCCGCTGTAGCCGCGGACGCCGTCGTGCGTCGTGGAGGCGAGCACGAACTGGTGCCAGACGTCGCCGGGCGCGGGCACCAGGACGCGCGGCCACACCTCGGCCACGACGACCAGC
Organism: Streptomyces sp. NPDC059009; assembly: GCF_042740175.1. Taxonomy (NCBI): domain Bacteria; kingdom Bacillati; phylum Actinomycetota; class Actinomycetes; order Kitasatosporales; family Streptomycetaceae; genus Streptomyces; species Streptomyces sp. NPDC059009. The sequence continues at coordinate 32,561 of NZ_JBHYJB010000007.1, forward strand.
TGCCAGGCGGCGAGCAGCACGGCGAGGGCCACGGCGCGCAGGGCGAGCCAGCGCAGGGCGGCGAGGCGGGGGCCGCCACGGCGGGGTGGGGCGGCGGACGACGGGCCCGGACCGACCGGCTGCGCCGCCTTCTCCGTCCGGTCCGTCTTCTTCGAACGGTCGGTGGTCTCGTCCGTGACGCTGCCGGTGGTCTCGTCCGTGAGGTTCACGCCCGGCCCCCGTCGACCAGTGCGCGCAGCCGTGGCGCGACCTCTTCGCCGACGCGGTACGCCTCTTCGAGGTGCGGGTAGCCGGAGAGGATGAACTCGTCGACACCCAGGGCCCGGTATTCGTAGAGGCGCTCGGCGACCTCGTCGTGGGAGCCGACGAGCGCCGTGCCCGCGCCCTCGCGCACGAGGCCGATGCCCGCCCAGAGGTTGGGCGCGACGGTGAGCGCGGAGTGTGCGGAGTGCGCGCCGCCGTGCAGGGCGGTCATGCGGGCCTGCCCTGTGGAGTCCATGCGGGCGAACCGCTCCTGGCTGGCGCGCACGGCCTCGGGGTCGAGGCGGGAGAGGATGCGGTCGGCCTCCGCCCAGGCTTCGTCGGCGGTGTCGCGGCTGATGACGTGGAGGCGGAGTCCGTAGCGGAGCGTGCGGCCCGCGGCGGCGGCCCGGTCGCGCAGCCGTGTGATGCGCTCGCCGACGGCGGCGGGCGGTTCGCCCCACAGGAGCTGCACGTCGGCGCGGCGGGCGGCGACCTGTTCGGCGGCGGGGGAAGCGCCGCCGAAGTAGAGCGGGACGAGGTGCTGGGCGGCGGGGTCGGTGAGCCGGGCGCCCGCGATGTGCAGGTGGGTGCCGTCGTGGGTGACGGGCTTGCCGTCGAGCAGGTCGCGGAGCACGGCCATGATCTCGTCGGTGCGGGCGTAGCGGTCGTCGTGCGCCAAGTCGTCGCCGTAGGCGCGCTGTTCGGCCGGGTCACCGCCGGTCACCACGTTGAGCGCGACGCGCCCGCCCGCGAACCGGCGGAAGGCGTCGGCCTGTTGGGCGACGAGGGTGGGGCTGGCGAGGCCCGCGCGGAACGCGACGAGGAAGCCGATGCGGTCGGTGTGCTGGGCGAGCGCCGAGGTGAGGATCCACGGGTCGGCGCAGCCGAGCCCCACGGGCGTCAACAGCGAGTGGAATCCGGCCTGTTCGGCGGCGCGCGCGACCTGGGCGAGATAGCCGATGTCGGCGGGGCGCCGGGTCGCGGCGGCGGTCCTGGACTGGACGGCGGTGACGCCGCCGGGGTCGCGGCCGTCACCGCCCGTGGGCAGGAACCAGTGCAGCAGGGGGCTTTCGGGCATGGAGGTACCTCGGCGGGGCGCGCACGGCGGCGCGCGGTCAGGGTGCGGCGGGCAGGGGGTGGCACGTCACCGGCGGAAAGCGAGCGGGACGGGCGTCGGTCGCACGCGTGGGAGCGGCGGAGCTGCCGTACGGGAGGGGTCGCGTCAGGGGCGCGGAACGGCGCGCCCGCGGGGACGGCTCAGCGGTCGACCGGCAGCCGGGCGGAGCCTGTCAACAGCCGGGCGTACGGCGGGAGATGGCCCGACACTGCATGCTCGCGACACGCAGCAGATCCACGTGACGACGGGATACGAGTACGGGGGCCATGTCCGGCATCCTTTCCGCGCCCGCCCCGGCCTGACAACTCTGTTCCGCATCGTGGACAGTCGAGTATCACGGCTCGGGACGGGGTGTGGGGTCAGCCGTGCGTGACGGGGCCGTAGTGGGCCGCGTCGGCGCCCGTCGTGTGGGCCCAGTAGCGGTCGCCGTAGGACCAGTGCCACCACTCGGTCGGGTAGTTGACCAGCCCGGCCGTGCCGAGGGCGGCAGCGAGGGTGCGGCGGTGCGCGCGGGCGTCGGCGGAGATGCGGTCGGTCTGCGTGTAGCAGGCGCCGTCGCTCTCCTCGGGGCTGGCGTTCACGGGGGTGCCGAGGTCGAGTTCGGTACCCGAGGTGGTGGCCAGGGTCAGGTCGACGGCGGCGCCCGCGACGTGCGGGCCGACGTCGGGGGGTGACAGGGAGCGGCTGGCCTGCCGGTGGAGGTGGTCCTCGGTCCAGTCGGGGTGGGCCAGTCTGAGCTCGGCGGCGTACGCGTCGAAGTACTGGATCTGCAGGGGCAGCGGCCGATACCCCTCGGTGACCAGAAGGCGCAGCCCCTCGGGCAGCAGCCGGGCCGCGCGGGCCAGGCGCCAGGCGACGCCCTCGCGCAGCTGGGCGTAGGCACCGGCCGCGTCGGCGAGCCGGTCGTCGACATCCACGAACGGCAACTGCCGCAGGTCGACGAGGGGTTCGCCGCACTCACGGACCGGGATGTCGACGATCCGGGGATCGCTCATGAGGATGATCGGCGGCATGCTGCCCTTTCGCGGCGACGGTGGCCACGGCTCCGGGGGCGGACTGCCGCCCGCCCCCGGAGCCCCCTGACAGTGGTCCTTCCGCGACGACCGGCCCACACGCGCGACGGTGAGCCGTCGTGTGGGCCGGACGGGACGTCAGCGGCCTGTCCCCGTGAATCTCCCCCGTTGAATTCTCCGAGGTCCCCCGTATTTCCCTGCATTCCCCCGTGGTCCCGCGTCCCACGGCTCCCCCGTGGCCGTCGGCGCAGTGGCCGCCGACATCAGGAGCCTGACGCACGGCGCTGCAAATTCTCTGCAAGTCCGCCTGAAGCCGCCTGCCGGGGCCCTTCGGACCGCCCTCAGGGGCTCAACTCCGCGCGCTCGCGCGCCTCGTACGCCTCGAAGACCTCGCACGCCTCGGCGCGCAGCGCCCGCGCCCCGTCCCGGTCCCCCGCGGCCTCCCGCGCCGTGGCGAGGTCGCGCAGGGTGCGGGCGCGCGGCAGCGGCAGGCCGAGGTCCTGCCAGAGCGCGGCCGCCGCGGTCAGCTGCTCCAGGGCGGCGTCGAGGCGGCCGCCGGCGAGCGCGCACTCACCGAGGGTGCGCAGCGCGAGGGCCTCGCCGAAGCGGTCGCGGTGGGCGCGGCACACGTCGAGGACGCCGCGCAGGTCCCGGTCCGCCGCGTCCGGGCGACCGAGCCGGATCCGGCACTTGGCGAGGGCCTGCACCGCGTACGCCGACATCAGCGGGTCCCCGACGCCGCGCAGCAACTCCACGGCCTGCACGAAGAGTTGTTCGGCCGTCTCGTAGTCGCCGAGGGCGCGGTGGACCAGGCCGAGGGAGCGCAGGGTGAGGGCCTCGCCGCGGCGGCTGCCGAGCCTGCGGTACGCGTGCAGGGACTCGTCGAGGAGGGTGCGGGCGGCGCCGTGGTCGCCGAGTTCGAGCTGGACGGACCCGGCGTAGCGGCAGGACAGCCCGATGCCGGGGTCGTCGCCGAGGGCGCGGAAGCCGTCGGCGGCGCGGACCAGCGCGTCCTGGGCGGCGCGCAGGCGTCCCGACTCCCGCAGGGCACTGCCGAGTCCGGCGAAGGCGGCGGCCTGGCCCCGCATGTCGCCCAGCTCGTCGCAGAGCCGCACCGCCTGCCGGAAGTAGTCCTGGGACTCGTCGAACCGGTCCTGTTCGTAGCGGAGTTGGCCGATTCCGATGAGCAGCAGCGCCTCGCCCGCCCGGTCCTCGGCGCGGCGCGCGGCGGCCAGGGCGGCGTCGTGGGTGCGCCACCACGCCTCGAAGCGGTTACCGAGGGCGTACGCGGAGGAGCACAGCAGCGCCGCGGCCTCGCAGGCGAGGGTGTGCAGGTCGAGCGCGGCGGCGCGTTCGACGGCGGCGGCGATCGCGTCGGCCTCGGCGTCGAACCAGGCGGCCGGGTCGGCGAGGGCGCTGCGGACGGCCTCCGGGCCGACGGTCCTGACGACGTGGTCGAGGGCGTTGCGTGCGGAGGGGCCGGGGTCGCCGGTCCTGTCGGTGTGGGGCGGGTCCTGCTGTGCCGTGTGCGTGCTCTCGGCGGGCCGGCCGGCAGCCCCCGTACTGGACGCACGGCCCGTACTGGGCGGACGGCCCGTGCGGGACGGACTCGGGCCTGCGGCCGGTGCGTCGGGAGGGCGTGCCGGGCGGCGCGGGGGCGGCGGGACGTTGCCGACGCGGCCCGGGCCGCGGTGCAGCTCGACGGCGCCGGAGGGGGTGGCGGAGGCGACGCGGCGGGTGAGCCAGAGCCAGCCGCCGAGGGCGCGGCCGACGGCGGCGGCGCGCAGGGCGGGGGCGTCCTCGGCCTCGGCGCGTTCGGCCGCGTACACGCGCACGAGGTCGTGGAGGCGGAAGCGGGCCTGGCCCGCGCGGTCGACGGCGGTGAAGTGGAGCAGCTGGGCGTCGACGAGCTGGTCCACGACGCGCTCGGCCTCGTCGCCCGTCGCGTCGAGGAGCGCCGCGATCACCCAGGCGGCGACGTCGGGCGCGCCGAGCAGGCCGAGGCGGCGCAGGGCGGTGCGCGCGGGCGCGTCCAGGGCCCGGTAGCTCAGCCCCAGTCCGGCGCGCAACTCCAGGTCGCCGACGGCGAGTTCGTCCAGGCGGCGGTGTTCGTCGCCGAGCCGCTCGGCGAGGGTGCGGGCCGTCCAGTGGCGGCGGGTGGCGAGACGGGCCCCGGCGATGCGCAGGGCGAGCGGCAGTCCGCCGCAGAGCTCGACGATGTCGCGGGCGGCGTCGGGCGCGCCGCGCAGCCGGTCCTCCCCCGCGACCCGGGCGAGCAGAGCCGTGCCCTGCCCGGTGTCGAGCACGTCGAGTTCGGCGCGGTGGGTGCAGGGCAGTCCGGCGAGGCGGCCCCGGGCAGTGATGAGGACGCCGCAGGTGGGGCTGCCGGGCAGCAGGGGGCGCACCTGGGACTCGCTGCCCGCGTCGTCGAGGACGAGCAGGATGCGGCGCCCGGCGACCAGGCTGCGGAACAGGTCGCGCCGCTCGGCGTCCCCTTCGGGCGGGTCGGCGCCGAGGGCGCGCAGGAGGCGGCCGAGGACGTCGGCGGGGGCCACGGGGTCGGTGGCACCGCGGAGTTCGGCGTAGAGCTGGCCGTCGGGGTAGGCGTCGGTGACGCGGTGGGCGGCGGTGACGGCGAGGGCGGACTTGCCGACGCCGCCGGGTCCGGACACGACGACCACGGGGGTGGCGTCGCGGGTTCCCGTGAGGGCGGCCCGCACGTCGGCGAGGGGCTCGGTGCGGCCGGTGAAGTCGCCGAGGGCGGGCGGCAGGAGGGCGGCCACGGGTGTGGTCTGCGCCGGATCAGCGGTGGGGCCGGGCTCCTCGGCGGGCAGCAGACCGGCGTCGGCCCGCAGGATCGCCTCGTGGAGCCGGCGCAGGGCGGGCCCGGGGTCGATGCCCAACTGCTCGGCGAGCACCGCGCGCCCCTCCATGTACACGGAGAGCGCGTCGGCCTGCCGGTCCAACCGGTAGAGCGCCACCATCAGTTGGCCGCGCAGGCGCTCGCGCGTGGGGTGGGTGGCGACCAGGGCGGTGAGCTCGGCGACGAGGTCCGTCTCCCGGCCCGCCTGGGCCAGGTCCGCGGCGATGCGCTCCTCCAGGGCGGCCTCGCGGGCCTCCTCGAGCTGGTCGGCCATGGCCCGCAGGGTCTCCCCGATGCCGCCGAGCGCGGGGCCGCGCCAGAGCGCGAGGGCCTCCCCGAGGAGGCGGGCGGCCGCCGGGTGGTCGCCCCCGGCGGCGGCCTGGCGCCCCTCGGCGGCGAGCCGTTCGAAGGCGACCCGGTCGACGAGGGCGTGGTCCGCGTGGATCACATAGCCGGGCGGGCGGGTCTCGATGGCGTCCGCGGACAGCGCCCGGCGCAGCGTGGAGACGTACGACTGGATGAGGCCGCGCGCCGTGTCCGGCGGCCGCTCGCCCCACAGGGCGTCGATGAGGGCGTCGGCGGAGACGACCCGGCCGGGTTCGAGGAGCAGTGCGGCGAGCAGGGCGCGGGGCTTGGGCCCACCGAGAGAGAGCCGCCGCCCGGCGCGCCACGCTTCGACGGGTCCCAGCAACCGATAGTCCGTGTCCGTGCTCACGCCTCGCCGTCCCATGGGTCCCCGCCCCGCGCCCCCCGCCCTTCCCCGTCGGCCGCCCGCCTGGTCATGCTACGCAGGCGGGGTTGCTGCTCCCGCGCTGACGAGGGGGATTCGGCCAGGTGCCGGCGGTGGACAGAAGTGCGGTGGGTGTCGGGGGTTGCCGACCCATCAACCACCACGAGCTCACCACTCCACCCACACCCACCCGTAGTACGGCAGTTGCCCCTCCGGTCGGAGGCTGTTGCCGTCCCGCGTGAGCGGGACTTCTCTCGGTGGCGCCAGCGGGGCCAGCAGGGTCGCGCGGGCGGTCTCGGGGGCGGCGTCGGGCCACTCGACGCGGGGCCGGGCCGGGTCCGGGCTGCCGTTGACGAGGGCCAGGCGGTGTGTGCCGTCGCTCCGGGTCAGGCGGGGGATCAGGTGGGGGCCGCCGGAGACCAGCGGGAGCGTGCGGCGCTCGCCCTCCAGGAAGCGGATCGCCGCGTGCACGAGGCGGCGTCCGGTGTCGCTGCGCGCCAGTGCGCGCGGCTCCGTCGCGGCGAGGACCACCACGCGGCCGCCGAGCCGGTTGACGTACGCGCTGCGGCCGACCCCCCACGGGCGGCCGTCGGGGGCGCGGACCTCGGTGAGCGCGGTGGCGCCCTCCGCCGCGTCGAGGCGGGCCAGGGCGGGCTGCACGTCGACGCTCAACACGGCGTCGGTATCAGGGAGATGACCCCCGGGGACCGCCACGACGTGTTCCGACGCGTACGGTCCCGAGAGGTCGTCCTCCTCGCGTCCGACCACTCCCCGTACCCGTACGCCGAGCAGATCCGCGAAGCCGCGCGCGGCGAGGATCGCGGCGGCCGTCCCGTCCAGCATCAGCCCGCCGCCGAGCAGCGCGAGCAGCTCGCCGTCGTCGAAGGCGTCCGCGAGCCGCCCGAACAGGGCCTGCACGGGGGCCGGGCCGGCGGTGACCGGGACGCCGTAGCCGAGCAGGAAGTCCGCCGCCGGTTCGGGGTCGACGGCGAGGTCGGCGATGCGGGGCCCCAGGGAGCGTATGCGGCTCGCGGCGTCCTGGCGGAAGGGCAGGCCGACGCCGAGCGGCTGCGGGGCGCGGCCCGTGCGGGCGGCGGTCCAGTCGAGGGCCGGCCGGGCGCGGCGCAGCAGGGACTCGACCTCGGGGTAGCGCTCGGGGCGGGCGCCGTGGGTCGGGTAGAGGTTCAGCAACAGGGCGTCGGCGCCGTGGAGTTGGGCCGTGACCAGTTCGGACCAGGTCTGGGTGTCGGACTTCGCCCAGGAGGTGTGCGGCCAGTTCTCGATCTCGGGTTCGGTGGTGGCGGCCGGCGGGCGCAGCGTGCGCTGGAGTTCCAGGGACCAGACGCCGGAGGTGAGTCCGCGGCCCGGCGCGTCCGCGTACGGGGCGAAGTGCGGCCGGTGCACCACCTGCTCCCCCTGTCTCGGCTCCCCCGCGTGCCCCGTGCGCCCGTCGACGGCCAGGGCCTGGAAGAGGGCGGGCCAGTCGCGGCCCTCCGCCGAGGAGAGGTCGGGCCGCGAGCTCATCAGGCCGAGGCGGGAGCGTCCGGCGGAGCGGTCGGCGACGACCCGGGACAGTGTGTCGGCCACCTCCAACTGCGCGGTGCGCCAGACCTGTTGGAGGAGGCGGCGCCAGGGGTGGGGCGGGCCGGGGGCGGTGAACGCGCGCGCCGCGGCCGCGCGGGTGACGGGCTCGCCGGCGAGGGCGGAGAGCCGCTCCAGCATGAGGGGTTCGAAGCCGCCGCCCCAGTCGAGCGGCGCGTGGTTGTGGATGCGGAAGTCGTCCTCGATCCACAGGACGCGCAGGCCGAGCCCGGCGAAGCGCCCGTAGTGCGCGTACAGCCACTCCCGCCACCTGGGGCAGGCGAACGACGCCTGGGCAGCGGCCACTTGGCCGGTCGGTGACACCATCGGCGCGAAGCCGTGCGGGTCGCGGCGGCCCCGGTCGGCGTGGCCGACGGTGACCCAGGGGTTGAGGCTGACGCCGACGCCCTCGGCGGCGAGCACGTCGCGGGCCTCGGCGACCGTCTCGTACCAGCGGTCCTCGGCGGCCCCGGCGAGGTGCCCGGGGTGGGCCTCCTCGGCGGCGAGCAGCAGCACCACCTCGTCGACCTCGGCCGCCCCGCACGCCTTGGCGAGCGCGGCGGCGTCCTCGGCGACGTGCTCGGAAGGGCGGATCTGGAACCGCAGGTGGTAGCGGGCCCGCCGTGCCCCGGCTGCCGTCCGGCCTGATCCGTCGGTCACTTGACGCTCCCCGCGACCAGGCCCGACCGCCAGAAGCGCTGCAGGCAGAGGAAGAGGATGACCAGCGGCACGACGGAGATCAGCGCGGCGGTGATCACCACGTTGTACGGGACGGCGGTGCCGATGCCGCGCTGGGCCTGCCAGCCGACGATGCCGACGGTGACCGGCTGCAGCTTGTCGTCGGCGAGCATCAGGACGGGCAGCAGGTAGTTGGTCCAGATGCTCACGAACTGGAAGAGGAAGATCGTGACGAGGGCCGGGGACATCACGCGCAGCGCGATGGTGGCGAAGATGCGGGTCTCCCCCGCCCCGTCGACGCGGCCCGCCTCGATGAGCTCGTCGGGCACGGACGCGGCGGCGTAGATCCGCGCCAGATACACCCCGAACGGGCTGACCATGCTGGGCAGCAGCACCCCCCAGTAGCTGTTGACGAGGTGGACGGGCGAGAACATCAGGTACAGGGGGATGGCGAGCAGCGGCTGCGGCACCAGCACAGCGGCGAGGACCACGTTGAAGACGAACTCCCGCCCGCGGAAGGCGTACTTGGCGAGGGCGTACCCGGCCGCGGCGGAGACGACCGTGCTCACGGCGGCGCCCCCGACCGCGTACACGGCGCTGTTGAGGAGCCACCGCGAGAAGACGCCGTGCTGCTCCGAGAAGACGGACCGCACGTTGTCGAAGAACGCGAAGTCGCCGAACCAGAAGCCGTTTCCGGTGAAGAGCCCCGAGCTGGTCTTCGTCGCGGAGACGAGGAGCCACCAGACCGGCAGCAGGAAGTAGCAGGCGGCGATGCCCATGACGCCGAGGATCACCCAGCGGGAGGCGCCCTGGCCGGGGCGCGCCGGGCGGCGGGCGGCGCGGGCGGAGCCGGTGACGCGCCGCCGCTGCTCACGGGTTTCGAGGGTCGCGGTCACAGGGCCTCCCCCTTGCGCTGGACCAGCTTGAGGAAGCCGAAGGACAGGACGAGGGCGAGCAGCGCGAGGATCACCGACTGGGTGGCGGCGTAGGGGAAGTTCCCGGCGTTGACCGCGTTGTAGGCGGCGAAGATCGGGGTGTAGTCGCTGCTCAGGTTGGGGGCGACGTTGTGCAGGATGGACGGCTCGTTGTAGAGCTGCGCGGTGCCGATGATGGAGAACACGGTGGTCAGGACGAGGGCGGGCCGCACCATCGGGATCTTGATGCGCCAGGCGATGCCGAGGGCGGAGCAGCCGTCCATGGTGGCGGCCTCGCTGATCTCGGGCGGGATGGACTGCAGCGCGGAGTAGATGATCAGCATGTTGTAGCCGGTCCAGCCCCAGGTCAGCATGTTGCCGATGACGGGGCCGAGCAGGCCGTCGGAGGTCAGGTTGAGGTGCAGGCCCAGGTGTTCGGCGGCGGCCGTGATGGGGCTGAGGCCGGGCGCCACCAGGAACGACCACATGATCGCCCCGATGACACCGGGCAGCGCGTACGGCAGGAAGTAGGCGAGCCGGAAGAACCGCTTGAACAGGGTCTGCTTGGCGTCGAGCAGCAGCGCGAGGGCGAGCGAGAGGCCGAGCATCAGCGGTACCTGGACCACGCCGATGAGCAGCACGCGCAGCAGCGAGGCGCGGAAGCCCTCGTCGCCGAGGGCGCGGGTGTAATTGGCGAGCCCGGCGAAGGACTTGGTGGGCGCGCCGAGGCCGAGTCCGGAGCGGTGCTGCTCGAAGAGGCTCTGGTACACGGTGTACGCGATCGGCGCCAGGTACATGCCGGCGAACAGGACGGCGAAGGGGGCGAGGAAGAGGACGGCGGTCCGCGTGCGGCGGCGCGCGTGCCGCGAGGGGCGGCCGCGCGGGGGCGCCGCCGCCTTCCCGGGTGCTGCGGTGGTGGTCACGGGGTGCTCCGGTCAGTACGTGGTGGTGACTCAGTGCGTGGCGCTCACGGCTCAGCGCGAGGCGGTGACGTCTCCGTATGCAGTGATGACGGCTCAGCGTGAGGTGGTGACGTCGAGGCCCTGCTGCTTCATCTCGCCGACGGTCTTCTTCTGCGTGGCGGCGAGGACGTCGGGGAGCTTCTTGCCGCCGCTGCCCGCGGCGCCGAGGCCGTCGGCGACGTCCGTGGAGGTCTGCGTCATCGTGGGACCCCACTGCCAGCTGGTGTCGATGTGCGGGGTCTCCTTCTTGAAGACGTCGTAGATCTTCTGGCCGCCGTAGAAGGGGTCGGGCTTGGACAGGGCGGGGTGGTCGAGTCCCGCGGTCGCGGCCGGGTAGATGCCGGTCTTCTTGATGAGTGTGGAGAGGCTGTCCTTGTTCGTGCTGAGCCAGGTCGCGAACTCCGTTGCCTGCTCGGGGTGTTCACAGCCCTTCATGACGGCGGTCGCGGAGCCGCCGTCGTTCCCGTACGCGGGCTTGTCGGCGTCCCAGACGGGCATGGGCGCCACCGCCCACTTGCCGGAGGTCGACTTGACGCTGGAGGCGAGGATCGGCGCGGCCCAGACGGCGTTGACGTCGGCGATGACCTTGCCCGCCGCCATGTCCTTGTAGAGCGAGGGGTCGAAGCTCGGGTGGGACGCGAGGAGCTTCTGGTCGAGCAGGCCCTGCCAGTAGCCGGCGACCTTGCGGCCCGCGGCGCTGTCGAGGGTGACGTGCCACTTGTCGCCGCCGGTGCCGAACCACTTGGCGCCCGCCTGCCAGGCGAGGCCCGCGTAGTTGTAGGCGTCGTTGCCGAAGGAACCGAGGGAGACGTCCGGGTCGGCCTTGTGCACCTTCTCGGCGGCCGCCTCGTACTCGGCCCAGGTCGCCGGGGGCTTGTCGATGCCGTACTTGGCGAAGAGGTCCTTGCGGTAGAAGAGCGCCATGGGGGCGGTGTCGACGGGGGCGCCGTAGGTGTGGCCCGCGACGGTCACCTGGTTCCAGGTCCAGTCGGCGAACTTCTTCTTGCTCGGCGCGGCGTACTCGGTGACGTCCTGGAGGGCGCCCGCGGCGACGAAGCTCGGCATGGTCTCGTAGCCGACCATCGCGAGACAGGGCGCGTTGCCCGCCTTCGCGGCGGTCAGCATCTTGGTGTAGCCGCCCTTCGAACCGGACGCCGTCTTCTGGTAGTTGACCTTGATGTCGGGGTGCGACGCGTTGAACTGCGCGACGGCCTCCTCATAGCCCGGCGCCCACCCCCAGAAGTCGAGGGTCACCTTGCCGCCGGCCCCCGCCGAGTCGCTGCCGTCCGACGAACAGGCCGTCACGGCGGTGGCCGCGACCAGCACGGAGGCGGCCAGGGCCACCGCTCGTATCGCTCGCATCTTCAACGTCGTCTCCCTCGCTGGCAATTAGTTCGAGTAGGATCCAAACTAACTTCGGGCCCGTCAAGGGAGTTGAGGCAACGAACTAAGTTGGCGTACTGAAGGGGATGCTGGTGACGGTCGAGCCGAGCTACATCGAAGGACAGGGAGCAGCCGCGTGAAGGCGGACCTACGGGATGCGGGTGTGCGGAGCCTCGGCATGGCGGGGCCGCCGCGGGCCACCGACCGGGCGTCGGTGCGCAGGACCAACCTGGGTCTCGTGCTGCGCCTGCTGCGCGACGCGGGCGCCCGCTCGCGGACCCGGATCGCCGCCGAGACCGGACTGCCCAAGGCCACGATCACCAGCCTGGTGACCGAACTCGTCGAACTCGGCCTGGTGCGCGAGGGCGAGGCCGAGCGCGACGGGTCCGTGGGCCGCCCGAGCCGCACCGTGGAGCTCGACGGCCGCGCGATCTGCGGCATAGGCGTGGAGATCAACGTCGATTACGTCGCGCTGGCCGCCCTCGACCTGCGCGGCGAGGTCACCGTGGAGCGCCGCACGGCCCTGGACGCACGCGGCGCCGACCCGGGCCCGGTCCTGGACGCGACGGCGCACCTGATCGAGGAGACCGTCGCAGCCCTCCGCGACCGGGGCGTGCGGACGGTGGCGGTCACGGCCGCCGCGCCCGGCGTCATCGAGCGGGACTCGGGCGTCGTCTCGTACGCCCCCAACATCGGCTGGCGCGACGTGGACGTGGCCACCGGCCTCCGCGACCGCCTCGGCCTGTCCGCTCCCCCTCTCCGCGTGGAGAACGACGCCAAACTCGGCGCGGTCGCCGAGTACTTGGTGGCCTCCGCGGCCGACATCCACGACCTGATCTACGTCACCGGCGAGACCGGCGTCGGCGGCGGCATCATCAGCGACGGCCAACTCCTGCGCGGCTCCGCCGGGTTCGCGGGCGAGATCGGCCACATGCCGCTCGACCCGGCGGGCCATCCCTGCGCCTGCGGGCGGCGCGGCTGCTGGGAGACGATGGTCGGACTCGCGGCCCTGCTGCGCCGCGCGGCCCGCGACGACGACCCCGTGCTCGACCCCACCGTCGACCTCGAACACCGCCTCGCCGAGCTGCGCCGCCGCGCCGACGCCGCCGACCCGGCCACCCTCGCCGCGTTCGACGAGGTCGCCGAGGGCCTCGGCGTGGGCCTCGCCCTCCTCGCCGACGTCCTCAACCCCCGCGCCATCGTCCTCGGCGGCTACTTCGCCTACTTCGCCGACCTCCTGACCGACCGCGTCCGCGAGGTCCTGCACGCCCGAGTGATCGCCCCCGACGCCGGGGGCTGCGCGCTCCTGCCGTCCACACTGGGGTTCACGGCGCCGGCGCGGGGTGGGGCGTACTTGGCACTCGACTCCGTGTACGGGGATCCGAGCGGGGCGTCCGTCTGACGCCTCCTCCGACGAGCTTCACGTCCTGTCCCCACCGGCCAACAGCGCCGCATACAGGTCGAGTTTGTGGTCCAGCCGCGACAGATCCCGCCCCGTGAGTGCCTCGATGCGCTGGACCCGGTAGTGGACCGTGTTCACGTGCACGTGGAGGGCCTCGGCCGTGCGGGCCCAGGAGCAGTCGTGGGCCAGGAACGCCTTCAAGGTCTCCAACAGCACGTCGCGGGAGCCCTGTTCGCCGTTCACGAGGGGGCCCAGGACCGTGGTGCGGTAGATCGTGCGGACCTCTTCGGGGACGCCTGCGAGGAGCGGGGCGAGTGCGGTGATGTCCTGGACGGCGGTCACGCGGGGGCCGTGCGGGTCGGTGGCCGTGGCCGCCGCGCGGGCGTAACGGGCTTGCGTGAGAGCCGAGTTGAGGGTGGTGGGGCCGGCGGCCGGGGTGCTGAGGCCGCCGTGCGGGACGGAGTCGGGGGCGCAGGCGTGCAGCAGGGGCCAGATTTCGGTGAGGGGTGTGGGGGTGCTCGCGTCGGGACCGGCCGTTCCGTCGGGCTCGTCGGGCTCGGTGGTCCGGTCATCAGGCCCCGTCGGCTCGGGCCGCTCCTGAAGCACCGCTATCGCCTCGCCGTGCGGGAGCCGGCCCACCGCGAACCGCGCGCCCGGGAGGTGGCCCAGGGCTTCGCTGAGGGCCGCGGCGGCTTCCGCGCCGAGCGGGCCGTCGGTGCCGGTCAGGGTCGTGGAGAGGACGCGGTAGGGGCCCTGGGCGGGCGGGAGGGCGCAGGCCGTCAGGGCTGATTCCAGGGCCGTGGCGTCGGTGGTCGGGGCGGCGACCAGGGTGGCGAGGTGGTCGGCCGCCCGGCGGCGGGCCGTGCGGTGGCGCTCCCGCCCGGCCCGGTGCTGCGCGATGACCTCGGCTATGTCGTGCAGGACGCGCGGCGGGGCCTCGGTGGCGCCCGGCAGATGGAGGTGCCAGCTGTCGTACGGGGTGGCGTCGCTGTCGACGCGCAGCGTGAAGCCGTCGCCGCGCGCGAGGGATGCCGCGGCCTTCCGGGCGGACAGCGCGGGGGCCGCCTGGGTGCGGGCCAGGGTGCGGCCTGTCGCGGTGAAGAGGTAGCAGGGCAGCGGGCCGAGCGGGGCGAAGGCGCGGTCCAGGAGTTCGGCGGTGGGCGCGTTCCGGTCGAGGAGGCGGCCGAGCTCGGCACGGACATTCTCGGGGAGGGCGTGGTGGTCGGTGGAGCGGCGGCTCAGGTCGCCCCACTGGCGCAGGTACACGGTTTCGGTGATGGCCCGGAAAGTGGTGTGCGCGGGCACGGCGAGGAGGGGAATGCGGTGCTCGCGGCATGCCTTCACGACGTGCTCGGGGACGGTGCCGTGGTGCTCCTCGCCCGCCAGGAGCGCGACGGCCCCGGCGGTGCGCAGGGCCGAGACGAAGCGCTCGGTCCTGGCCGCGCCCTCCTCGAGGTTCCACCACACCAGGGCGCTCAGCACGATCTCGCCGGACTGCAGGAAGCGGACCGGGTCCTGCAGGTCGGTGGTCGTCACTCCGCTGATCTCCCGGGCGAGCAGCGGCGGCTCGCCCCACAGGAGTCGCAGGCCGAGCTCTTCGAGCTGGAGGAGGTGGTCGACGTGCATGCGGTGGCTCCTTGCGTGACTGCCGGGGACGGGCGGCGATCCCGGCACCTCGCATTCGCCGGGCGAGCACGAGTGCATGCATCGTAGATGCAAGATCAACAGTCGACGAAACCTCTTGAAGCGCCCCTCAGACGATGCCTCGGAACTGCTCCGCGACCTTTGGTCGATCCGCCAGTTGCCCCGCCGCGAGACGGTCGGATATCCGTAGCAGGGAGAGCGCATCTGCCAGGGTCGCTCTCATCATCACGTCAAGTCTGCGAGGAATCTTTCGGCTTCGGCTCGATTCTGAGATCCTCCTGTGTTGACGGATCGGCGGACCGGCGGCAGGGGGCGGGCGGATGAACCAACTCGGCATGCGCACAGGGACGTTCGCGCTCCGGGGCGAGCTGCACCGTCCCACGACGCTGTCCGTCGCCGACCTGCGCCGGGGCTGGCCGCGGCACCGCGCCGAGGTCACCTTCGACTGTGCGACGAACGGCCCCCAGCACCACGTGTTCGAGGGCCCGTTGCTGCGGGACGTGGTCGCCGACGCGCGCCCCGCCTTCGACGCCCGTCGCCGCAAGGACCGCTCGCGCTTCCTCCTGGCGGTCCACGGCGGCGACGGGCACCACACGGTGCTGTCCTGGGCGGAGCTCGACGCCGACTTCGGCGACGTGCCGGTCCTGCTCGCCACCTCGCTGGACGGCGCGGACCTGGACCGGGCGGGCAGCCAGCTCGTGGTGCCGTCCGACCGGTGCGGGGCGCGCTACATCAGCGCCATCACCCAGGTGTGGGTGGGGGCCTGCGCCGTGCCCGGCGAGGTCCTGCCCGCAGCCGGGTAGACGGGGGCGCCCGGCTGGTGGATGGTCGCGTCATGGAGAGAGCCGAGCTACCCGAGTTCGACGTGACCATCGAGATTCCCCAAGGGTCCAGGAACAAGTACGAGATGGACCACGCCTCCGGGCGCATCCGGCTGGACCGGATGCTGTTCACCGCCACCCGCTACCCCGCCGACTACGGCTACATCGACGGCACCCTCGGCCGGGACGAGGACCCGCTGGACGCCCTCGTGCTCGTCGGCGAGCGTACGTTCCCCGGCTGCACCATCCGCTGCCGGGCCATCGGGATGTTCGTGATGAGCGACGAGAAGGGGCCCGACGAGAAGGTGCTGTGCGTGCCCGCGCACGATCCCCGGCACGAGAACGTGCAGGACATCATCGACATCCCCGAGTTCGACCGTCGCGAGATCACGCACTTCTTCGAGGTCTACAAGGACCTGGAGCCCGGCAAGTCCGTGGAGGGCTCGCACTGGGAGGACCGCGACCACACCTACGCGGAGATCGCGGCGTCCCGCCTCCGCCTGCAAACAAACCGTTCACAATAATCCGTTGACGCGTTCTTGTGTGGCCCGGCACCCTGAACGCATGGCACCCACTCCTGACCCGGAGCCCACCGAATCCACTGAGCCCACTGAATCCGCCGAGTCCACCGAGTCCGCCGAACTCGCCGTGTCCGCAGCCGTGTTCACTCCCCCGGACCCCGACCGGGCGCAGGCCCGGCGGGCCCCCGCGGCCCTCTTCCGCATCGCCGAGCGGCACGCGGCCGACGCGGCGCAGCGCGGGCGCCAGGTCCACCCCGCGGTGCTCGCGCCGCACGAGGCCATCAGGCTGGTGTCGTTCCTGCTCAGCGGCGCGGCCCAACGCGCCGACGGGGAGGCGGAGGTGGACCGCGCGGACCTCACCGCCGCGCTGACCCTGATACCGCTGGCGCGCGGCGAGATGGACGAACTGGAGGCCGGGCTGCTGCAGATGGCGCGCGGCCGCGGCATGACCTGGCCGGAGATCGCCTTCGGCCTCGGCCTCGGCACCCCGCAGGCCGCCCGGCAGCGCTATGAGCGGCTGGTCTCCCGTACGACAGCGGACGCCGCTGCTACGACGCCGGACGTCTCCCCCGCAACGACGGCGGGAGAACGCGACCGTTAGGTAGGGTGGCCCGTGCAGCTGGTTCGCCCCGTCCGCCAGGCGGGAGCGTCGCAAGAGGGAACCCGGTGGGAATCCGGGACTGCCCCGCAGCGGTGAGCGGGAACGACCGCCGTCACACGCACTGGCCCCGGGAAGGGGTTGGGAAGCGACGGCCAGTAGGTGTCCTCCACGTGAGGACGTGCCCGCAAGTCCGAAGACCTGCCAACTGCCCGCGTACGAACCACTCGTGCGCGGACATCCCGGTGACCTCGAGGGCGGGTCGGCGTACATACCAGGCGGACGGACCGTGCCATGCCGCGCACGCTCGCCCCGCCAGGTCCGTCACCCTTCGCGCTCTCGTCCCGTCCCCGGGATCTCAGGGATTCATCTCGCGAAGGAGATCTCCGTGACCACCAAGCCCGCAGCCGCGGCAGCACGGGCCACCGTGTACGGCTACCCCCGCCAGGGTCAGAACCGGGAACTGAAGAAGGCGATCGAGGGCTACTGGAAGGGCCGCGTCGACGCCGACGCCCTCCGCGCCACCGCCACCGAACTGCGCCGCGCCACCTGGCGACAGCTCGCCGACGCCGGCCTCCACGAGGTGCCGACCGGCGACTTCTCGTACTACGACCACGTCCTGGACACCAGCGTCATGGTCGGCGCCGTCCCCGACCGCCACCGCGCCCCCGTCGCCGCCGACAGCCTCGACGGATATTTCGCGATGGCGCGCGGCACCCAGGACGTGGCACCCCTGGAGATGACCAAGTGGTTCGACACCAACTACCACTATCTGGTCCCGGAATTGGGCCCGGACACGGTGTTCACCGCCGACTCCACGAAGCAGGTCGCCGAGCTCAAGGAGGCCCTGGCGCTCGGCCACACCGGGCGGCCGGTCCTCGTCGGCCCGGTCACCTACCTGCTGCTCGCCAAGCCCGCGCCGGGCGTCGCCGCCGACTTCGTGCCGCTCACCCTGCTCGACCGGCTCCTCCCGGTGTACGCGGAGGTCCTCGCCGACCTGCGCGCCGCGGGCGCGGACTGGGTGCAGCTGGACGAGCCCGCCCTCGTCCAGGACCGCACCCCGGCCGAACTGGGCGCCGCCGAGCGCGCATACCGGGACCTCGGCGCGCTCACGGACCGGCCGAGGCTCCTGGTGGCCTCGTACTTCGACCGGCTCGGCGACGCGCTGCCCGTCCTGGCCAAGGCCCCGGTGGACGGCCTTGCCCTGGACTTCACCGGGGCCGCCGCCGCCAACCTCGACGACCTCGCCGCCGTCGGCGGCCTGCCGGGCAAGCGGCTCGTCGCGGGCATCGTGAACGGCCGCAACATCTGGATCAACGACTTCGAGAAGTCCCTCGCAACGCTCGGCACCCTGCTGGGTCTGGCCGAACGGGTCGATGTGGCGGCCTCCTGCTCGCTGCTGCACGTGCCGCTCGACGCGGCCGCCGAGCGGGACATCGAACCGCAGATCCTGCGCTGGCTGGCCTTCGCCAAGCAGAAGTCGGCGGAGGTCGTCACGCTCGCCCGCGGCCTCGCCCGCGGCATCCACACCATCGCCGCCGAACTCGCCGCGAACCGCGCCGACCTGGCCTCGCGCGCCGGCTCGGCGATCACCCACGACCCGGCGGTGCGCGCCCGCGCCGCCGCCGTCACGGACGCGGACGGCCGCCGCTCGGCGCCGTACGAGCGGCGGGCCGAGGCCCAGCGCGCCCACCTCGGCCTGCCGCTCCTTCCGACCACCACGATCGGTTCGTTCCCGCAGACCGGAGCGTTGCGCACCGCCCGCGCCGAGCTGCGCGCCGGACGGATCGACACGGCCGCGTACGAGGAGCGCATCGAGGCCGAGATCCGCGACGTCCTCGCCTTCCAGGAGAAGGCGGGCATCGACGTCCTCGTGCACGGCGAGCCCGAACGCAACGACATGGTCCAGTACTTCGCCGAGCAGCTCACCGGCTATCTCGCCACGCAGCACGGCTGGGTCCAGTCCTACGGCACCCGCTATGTGCGCCCGCCGGTCCTGGCGGGCGACATCTCCCGGCCCGAGCCGATGACGGTGCGCTGGACGGCGTACGCGAACTCGCTCACCGACCGGCCGGTCAAGGGCATGCTGACCGGTCCGGTGACGATGCTCGCCTGGTCCTTCGTCCGCGACGACCAGCCGCTCGGCGACACCGCGCGCCAGGTGGCCCTCGCGCTGCGCGACGAGGTCGAGGACCTCGAAGCGGCCGGAACGTCGGTCATCCAGGTCGACGAGCCCGCCCTGCGCGAGACCCTGCCGCTGCGCGCCGCCGACCACCCGGCCTATCTGGCGTGGGCGACGGAGGCGTTCCGGCTGAGCACGAGCGGCGTACGCGCGGCCACACAGATCCACACGCACATGTGCTACGCGGAGTTCGGCGACATCGTCCAGGCCATCGACGACCTCGACGCCGATGTGATCAGCCTGGAGGCCGCCCGCTCCCACATGCAGGTGGCGCGCGAGCTCGCGGCGCACGGCTATCCGCGCGAGGCCGGGCCCGGGGTCTACGACATCCACTCCCCGCGCATCCCCAGCGCGGAGGAGGCGGCGGCCCTGCTCCGCAAGGGACTTGAGGCCATTCCGCCGCAGCGGCTCTGGGTCAACCCGGACTGCGGCCTGAAGACCCGCGGCTGGCCCGAGACCCGGGCGTCCCTGGAGAGCCTGGTGGCCGCCGCCCGCACGGTCCGCGAGGAGATCACCCCGTCCTGACCGGCATCACCCCGTCCTGACGGGCAGCGTCCGCTGGTCCGGCCCCGCGTACGAGGCGAGGGGCCGGATCAGCGCGTTGTGAGCGAGCTGCTCGGTGATGTGGGCCGTCCAGCCGGTGATGCGGCTCATCACGAAGATCGGGGTGAAGGCCGGGGTGTCGAAGCCCATCAGGTGGTAGGCCAGGCCCGCCGGGTAGTCCAGGTTCGGGTGCAGGGACTTGCGGGCCAGCATGGCGTCGCGCAGGGCCGTGTGCAGGGTGGCCAGGCGGGACGTCTCCGGGTCGGCGGCGCGGGCGACCAGGCGGTCCAGAGCGTCCTGCATGACCGGGACGCGGGAGTCGCCGTCCTTGTAGACGCGGTGGCCGAAGCCCATGATCCTGCGGCGTTCGGCGAGCGCCTCGTCCAGCCACTCCTCGGCGCGCGCGGGGTCGCCGATCTCGTCCAGCATGTGCATCACGGCCTCGTTGGCGCCGCCGTGCAGGGGGCCCTTGAGGGCGCCGATCGCGGCGGTGACCGCGCTGTGCAGGTCGGAGAGGGTGGAGGTGACGACACGGGCTGTGAACGTCGAGGCGTTGAAGCTGTGTTCGGCGTACAGCGTGAGGGAGATCTCGAAGCAGCGGACCACCTCGGGCGCGGGCACGCCCCCGAAGCACATGTGGAAGAAGTTCTCGGCGTAGCCGAGTTCGGGGTGCGGCGGGATCGGGGCGAGGCCCCGGCGGCGCCGCTGGTCGGCGGCGACCACCGTCGGCAGCTTCGCGAGGAGGGCGAGGGACTTGGCGCGGTGGGCGGCGGGGCTGCCGTCGTCCTCCGTGGGGTCCTCGGCACCGAAGAGGCTCACGGCGGTGCGCAGGACGTCCATCGGGTGGCAGGTCTCGGGCAGCCGGGCGAGCAGCTCCGACGTGGTGCGGTCCAGGGGGCGCAGGGCGCGCTCGCGGGCCTGGAAGGCGTGCAGTTGCGCGGCGTCCGGGAGCTCGCCGTGCCACAGGAGGTGGGCGACCTCCTCGAAGGAGCGGTGGGCGGCGAGGTCCTGGACCGGATAGCCGCGGTAGGTCAGGGAGTTGGTCTCCTCGATGACCGTGGAGATCTCGGTGGTGTCGACGACGACACCGGCGAGGCCGCGGTGGATCGCGGGTGCGGTGGTGGGCATGGAGGTGCCTCCGAAGCGTCAGATGCGGGGGGGGGGCGGGTGCGTCAGGTACGGGGTGACGGTGCGTCAGGTATTCGGCGGGAGCGTGAAGTCGAAGACGGCCGTGTCGAAGGCCGCGTAGTCCTCGTAGCCGAGGAGCTCGTACAGCCGGGAGCGGGTCTGCATCCGCGGCAGCAGGGCTTGCTGTGTGCCGTCGGCGGCGAGCGTGCGCAGGCCGTCCTCGACGGCGCCCATGGCCAGGCGGAGCAGGGTGACCGGGTAGAGGGCGATGTCGTAGCCGAGGTCCTGCAGCGTCCGCGCGTCGAGCAGCGGGCTCTTGCCGAACTCGGTCATGTTGGCGAGCAGGGGGACGTCGACGGCCGCGCGGAACGCCTCGAACTCGGCCTCGCCCGCGAGGGCTTCGGGGAAGACCGCGTCGGCGCCGGCGTCGACGTACGCCTTCGCGCGGTCGACCGCGGCGGCCAGGCCCTCGGCGGCGCGCGCGTCGGTGCGCGCCATGAGCAGGAAGTCCGGGTCGCGGCGGGCGTCGGCGGCCGCGCGGACGCGGCGGCACATCTCCTCGCGGGCCACGACCGTCTTGCCGTCGAGGTGGCCGCAGCGCTTGGGGTTGACCTGGTCCTCCAGGTGCAGCCCGGCCAGGCCCACGTCCTCCATCAGCTGGACGGTGCGGGCGGCGTTGAGGGGTTCCCCGAAGCCGGTGTCGGCGTCGACGAGGACGGGCAGGTCGGTGACCCGGGTGGTCTGCTGGGCGCGGGCGGCGACCTCGGTGGCGGTGGTCAGGCCGATGTCGGGCAGGCCCAGGTCGGCGGCGAGGACGGCGCCGGAGAGGTAGGCGGCCTCGAAGCCGGCGTCCTGGATGAGGCGGGCGGAGAGAGGGTTGAGGGCGCCCGGCATGGTCAACAGGCGCCCTGTGGCGAGCCGTTCGCGCAGGGCGCGGCGGCGCTGGGCGGGGGTGGCGCGGGTGTGCAGCATCAGGAGTGCCCCTTCGGTATCAGAGGAATCCGTCGCGGTTTCAGAGGAGTCCGGCGCGGTTCTTAGAAGAGTCCGTCGCAGTTTCAGAGGAGTCCGTTGCGGTTCCGGACGAGCTCTCCGGGTTCAGAACAGCCCCTTCGGCAGGCGCGCGTCGTACGCCGCCACGGCCTCGGAGTCGACGGCCGGGAAGAGGCCGTCCAGGTCGGCGGCGCCGAGGTCGGCCAGGTGCGCGGCGGCGGCCAGGAAGCGGTCCTGGCCGGCCGGGGCGACCGCGCCGTCGGCGAGGGTGCGGAACTTGCCCTCGTAGGCGGGGCGTCGGAAGGGGCGGGCCCCGGCCGGGTGGGCGTCGGCGACGGCGAGCTCGTCCTCGACGACCGTGCCGTCGTCGAGGGTGAGGACGGCACGGCCGCCGAAGGCGCGCCGGTCCGGGTCGGGGTCGTGGTAGCGGCGGGTCCACTCCGGGTCCTCGACGGTGCTGATCTTCCGCCAGAGCGCGACGGTCTCCGGGCGGCGGGCCCGCTCGGGGGCGTAGGAGCGCTCGTGGTGCCAGACCCCGTCCTCCAGGGCGACGGCGAAGATGTACGGCACGGAGTGGTCGAGGGTCTCGCGGCTGGCCATGGGGTCGTACTTCTGCGGGTCGTTCGCGCCGGAGCCGATGACGTGGTGGGTGTGGTGGCTGGTGTGCAGGACCACCGAACGGACCCGGTCGAGCGGGCCGGTCTTGTCGCGCAGGCGCCGGGCGAGGTCGATGACGGCCTGGGCCTGGTACTCGGCGGAGTGCTCCTTGGTGTAGGTGTCGAGGATCGCGCGGCGCGGCTCGCCGGGCCCGGGGAGCCGGACGGTGTAGTCGGCGCCGGGTCCGTCCAGCATCCAGGCCAGGAAGCCGTCCTCGCCCTCGTAGATCGGCGAGGGGGAGTTCTCGCCGCGCATCGCCCGGTCCACCGCCTCGACGGCCGCCTTGCCCGCGAGGGCGGGAGCGTACGCCTTCCAGCTGGAGATCTCGCCCTTGCGGGACTGCCGGGTCGCGGTCGTGGTGTGCACGGTCTGCTGCACGGCCTGGTACACCGCCTCGGTGGGCAGCCGCAGCAGGGCGCCGAGGCCGCAGGCGGTGGCGGCGCCGAGATGGGCGACGTGGTCGATGCGGTGCTCGTGCAGACAGATGCCCTTGACCAGGGCCACCTGGATCTCGTACGCGGTGATGATGCCGCGCAGCAGGTCGGCGCCGGTGCGGCCGGTGTGCTGGGCGACGGCGAGGAGCGGCGGAACGGTGTCGCCGGGGTGGGAGTAGTCGGCCGCCAAGTAGGTGTCGTGGAAGTCGAGTTCGCGCACGGCGGTGCCGTTGGCCCAGGCGGCCCACTCCGGGGAGACGCGGGTCGGGGTACCGAAGACGGAAGCTCCACGCGGTGTCCCGTTCGCACGGTGGGCGGTGGCCTGGGCGCGGGCGACGGCGACCGGGCGGCGCAGCAGGGACGCGACGGCGACCGCGGCGTTGTCGATGACGCGGTTGACGGCCATGGCGGCGCTGTCGGCGTCCAGTTCCTCGGTGGCGGTGGCGACGGCGGCGAGCTTCCAGGCGAGCTGGTCCTCGCGCGGGAGGCGGTCGGCGCTGGGGTGGACGCGGACGTGGTGGTCGATCACGGGGCTCCTTGAACAGGGGTCCTGGTGGGGTGCTGACGTATCGAGGCTGCCCCCATGACCGCCCTCGGGCCACCGCTCCAACCTGCGGATCTGCTCCATGTTCTGACGGTGAATCCGCGAATCTTGCGAAGAGTGCGGATGCTAGGTTCGCAAGGGCTGCCGCCCACAAGGAGGTCCGCGATGGCCCGGCGACCCGCCGACCGCAAGATCTACGCCCACGCCAAGCTGCGCCGACTGCGCCGAGAGCACGGCATGAACCAGGTCGACATGGCCCGTGCGCTCGCCATCTCCACGAGCTACGCCAACCAGCTCGAGCAGAGCCAACGCCCGCTGACCGCCTCGGTGTTGCTGCGGATCGCGGAGGTCTTCGGGGTGGACGCGGAGTTCTTCTCCGAGGCGGCGGGCGACCGGCTCGCCACCGATCTGCGGGCGGCGCTCGCCGACGAGGCGTGCGGGGTCGAGCCGCCCGGCGCCGAGGAGATCACGGAGGCCGCACGCGACCACCCCGAGGTGGCCCGCGCCCTGGTCGCCCTGCACCGCCGCTACCGCGACGCCGCCGAGCAGGCCGCCGCCCTCGCCGCACCCGGCCGGGCCGACGGCGCGCTGCTTCCACCCGGCGAACCCCACGACGAGGTACGGGACTTCTTCTACGCCCACCACAATCACTTCGAGCCGCTGGACACCGCGGCCGAGCGCCTGGCGAAGGAGTGGCGGCTGCGACCCGGCCGCTGCGCCGACCCGCTCACGGCACGGCTCGCCGAGCGGCACGGCGTCACCGTGGTCCAGGCACCCCCGGGACACTCCCCCGACGCCCGCCGCTTCGACGCCGACGCCGGGCTCCTGTTCCTCTCCCCCTGGCTGAGCGACGGCCAGCGCGCCTTCCAACTGGCCACGCAGCTCGCCCTGTTGGAGCACGGCCCGCTGCTCTCCCACCTCTGTGCGAGCGCCGCCGCCCTGACCTCCCCGGAGTCGCGGACACTCGCCCGCATCGGCCTGGCCAACTACTTCGCGGGCGCCCTGCTCCTGCCGTACACCGCCTTCCACACCGCCGCCGAGGACGTGCGCTACGACATCGAGCTGCTGTCCGCGCGCTTCGGCGTCGGCTTCGAGACGGTCTGCCACCGCCTGAGCACCCTGCAGCGCACCGGCCGCCGGGGCGTGCCGTTCTCCTTCCTGCGGGTCGACCGGGCGGGCAACATCTCCAAGCGGCAGTCCGCGACCGACTTCCACTTCTCCCGGCTCGGCGGCACCTGCCCGCTGTGGACGGTGTACGAGGCGTTCTCCGCCCCGGGCCGGATCCTGACCCAGGTCGCCGAAATGCCGGACGGCAAGCGGTACTTCTGGGTGGCGCGGACCCTCACCCGGGGCGGCTTCGGCCACCACGCGCCCCGCGCGGAGTTCGCCGTCGCCCTCGGCTGCGACCTGCGGCACGCGCACCGGCTCGTGTACGCGGAGGGGGTCGCCCTGACCGATCCGCGCGCGGCGACGCCGATCGGTCTGGGCTGCCGGATCTGCGAGCGCCGCGACTGCGCGCAGCGGGCCCGGCCCCCGGCGGGCGGCCGCCTCGCCGTCGACCCGGACCGGCGCCCGTACGTGCCGTACCAGGTGGAGAACGGCGGCCGCTCGTGACGGGGTGCTTCAGCGGTGCCGGAACTCCGGCGGCCGCTTCTCGGCGAAGGCCCCCATCCCCTCCTTCTGGTCGGCGGTGGCGAACACCGCGTGGAACAGGCGGCGTTCGAAGCGGACGCCCTCGGTGAGCGTCGTCTCGAAGGCCCGGCCCACCGCCTCCTTGGCCATCATCGCGACCGGCAGCGACATGCCCGCGACGGTCTCGGCGACGGCGAGCGCCTCGGCGAGCAGCGCGTCGGCCGGGACGACCCGGGAAACGAGTCCGGCGCGTTCGGCCTCGGCCGCGTCCATGGTGCGCCCGGTCAGGCACAGCTCCATGGCCTTGGCCTTTCCGACCGCCCGGGTCAGGCGCTGGGACCCGCCGATGCCGGGGATGACGCCGAGTTTGATCTCGGGCTGGCCGAAGACGGCCGTGTCGGCGGCGAGCAGGATGTCGCAGAGCATGGCGAGTTCACAGCCGCCGCCGAGCGCATAGCCGGAGACGGCGGCGACGGTGGGCGTGCGCAGCTGCCCGAGCCGGTCCCAGGCGGCGAACCAGTCGCCGAGGTACATGTCCATGTACGTCTGCGGCTGCATCTCCTTGATATCGGCCCCGGCGGCGAACGCCTTGGCCGAGCCGGTGATGACGAGACAGCCGCACCCGGGGTCCCGGTCGAGGGCCTCGGCGGCGGCCACGACCTCGTTCATGACCTGGAGGTTGAGGGCGTTGAGCGCCTTCGGCCGGTCGAGGGTGAGCAGGGCGGTGCGGCCTTTGCGTTCGACCCGGATGGTCTCGTACTCGCTCGACGTGCTGTCGCTGGTCTCTTCCGTGGTCACTCCTGCTCTCCGCTCTGGTCCCTGATCGTTCGTACGATGCCGGAGAAGTCCTCCGTGGCACCGGCGCGCTCGGCGTACGCGGCGTACAACTCGGCGGCCCGCAGCCCGAGTTCGGCATGGACGCCGCCCGCGCGCACGGCGTTGGCGGCCAGGCCCAGGTCCTTCGCCATGAGCGACGCGGCGAAGCCCGGCCGGTAGTCGCGGTTGGCGGGGCTGGTGGGGACGGGGCCCGGGACGGGGCAGTTGACGCTGAGGGCCCAGCACTGGCCGGACGCCGTGGACGCCACGTCGTAGAGGGCCTGGTGGGTCAGGCCGAGGCGCTCGCCGAGCACGAACGCCTCGCTCACGGCGATCATGGAGACGCCGAGGATCATGTTGTTGCAGATCTTGGCGGCCTGCCCCGCGCCCGCGCCGCCGCAGTGGACGGCCTTCTTGCCCATGGCCTCGAGCAGGGGGCGCGCCTGCGCGAACTCCTCCTCTCCCCCGCCCGCCATGAACGTCAGGGTGGCGGCCTCGGCGCCCACGACGCCGCCGGAGACCGGGGCATCGAGGGCGCGCGCTCCCGCGGCCACGGCCCGTTCGTGGGCGGTGCGCGCGTCGGCGACGTCGATGGTCGAGCAGTCGACGAAGAGGGTGCCGGGGCGGGCGGCGGCGAGGAGGCCGTCGTAGAGGGCGAGGACGTGGCGTCCGGCGGGGAGCATGGTGAGGACCACGTCCGCGTCGGTGACCGCCTCGGCCGCGGTCGCGGCGGGTTCCACCCCTGCCCGCGCGGCGGCGTCGAGGGCGTCGGCCACGAGGTCGTGGCCGAGCACCCGGTGTCCGGCCTTGACGAGGTTGGCCGCCATCGGGCCGCCCATGTGTCCGAGTCCGATGAACGCGACGGTCGGGCTCACCAGGCCACCTCCTCGGTGGTGTCGGGTCCGGCGAGGCCGAGTTCGAGCCCGAGTTCGCGCTCGCCGAGCGGGGTGAAGTGGCGCCGGACGTCGGCGTCGGTGACGTCGGCGAGCGCGGCCGGGGACCAGCGCGGGGCGCGGTCCTTGTCGATGACCTGGGCGCGGATGCCCTCCACCAGGTCGGGGCCGGCCAGGGCCGCGCAGGAGACCCGGTACTCCTGGTCCAGGACCCGTTCGAGCGGGCCGAGCCTGCGGGCGGCGCGCAGGGACGCCAGGGTGACCTTCAGGGCGGTCGGCGACTTGGCGAGCAGCGTCTCGGCGGCTTCCTTGGCGTCGGGGTCGCCGTGGGCGAGCAGCCTTCGGACGATCTCCTCGACGGTGTCGGCCGCGTAGCAGGCGTCGATCCATGCGCGCCGGTCGGCCAGCACCCCTTGGGGCGGCGGCTGCACATGGCGGGCCAGGACCTCGCGTACGGGAAGTGCGGCGAGGTCGTCGACGAGGCCCGGCAGCGCGGCGGAGGGCACGTAGTGGTCGGCGAGTCCGCACAGCAGGGCGTCGCCCGCGCCGACGGGCGTGCCGGTCAGCGCGAGGTGGGTGCCCAGTTCGCCCGGGGCGAGGGCGAGCAGGTAGGTGCCGCCGACGTCGGGGACGAAGCCGATGCCGGTCTCGGGCAGCGCGATCCGGGAGCGTTCGGTGACGACGCGGACGCTGCCGTGCGCGGAGACTCCGACGCCGCCGCCCATGACGATGCCGTCCATCACGGCGACGTACGGCTTGGGGTAGCGGGCGATGCGCGCGTTGAGGTGGTACTCGTCGCGCCAGAACGCCGCGGTGGCGCTGCCGTCGCCCGCGCGGGCGTCGTCGTGGATGGCGCGGATGTCGCCGCCCGCGCACAGGCCGCGCTCCCCCGCGCCGGTGAGGACGACGGTCTCGACGGCCGGGTCGTGCTCCCACGCGGTGAGCGCCGCGTCGATGGCGCGGACCATGGGGTGGGTGAGGGCGTTGAGGGCGCGGGGGCGGTTGAGGGTGAGGCGGGCGGCCCGGCCGGTGGTGCGCAGCAGGACCGGCTGTTCGTCGTCGGCGGCGGTCCTGTGCGGGCTGTCGGCGGTCGTCCGCACGTCGTCGGCGGTCACGCGAACGCCTCCGTCAGGCCGCGGGCCACGATGACACGCATGATCTCGTTGGTCCCTTCCAGGATCTGGTGGACCCGCAGGTCCCGGACGATCTTCTCGATGCCGTACTCGCTCAAGTAGCCGTAGCCGCCGTGCAGTTGGAGCGCCCGGTCGGCGACCGTGTACCCGGTGTCGGTGGCGAACCGCTTCGCCATCGCGCACAGGTACGGCGCCTGCGGGTCGCCCTCGTCCAGGGCCTGCGCGGCCTGTCGTACGAGGGCGCGGGCAGCGGTCAGTTCGGTGGCCATGTCGGCGAGGCGGAAGCGCAGCGCCCCGGCGTCCAGGAGGCGGCGGCCGAACGCCTCGCGGTCGGCGAGGTGGGCGAGGCTGCGGTCCAGGGCGCTGCGGGCGCCGCCCAGCGAGCAGGCGGCGATGCCGAGGCGGCCGCCGTTCAGGCCGTTCATGGCGATGCGGAAGCCCTGGCCCTCGGCGCCGAGGAGCCGGTCGCCGGTCAACCGGACGTCGTCCAGGACGACTTGGCGGGTGGGCTGGGCGTTCCAGCCCATCTTGCGTTCGTTGGCGCCGAAGGAGACGCCGGGGTCGTCCTTGTCGACGACGAACGCGGAGACGCCGTCGGGTCCTTCGCCGCCGGTGCGGGCCATCACCACGTACAGCTGGGCGGCGCCCGCGCCGGAGATGAACTGTTTGACTCCGCTGAGCAGCCAGTCGTCGCCGTCGCGGTCGGCCCGGGTGGTGAGGGCCGCCGCGTCGGAGCCCGCGCCCGGCTCGGTCAGGCAGTAGCCGGCGAGGTCCTCCATGGCGCACAGCCGGGGCAGCCACCGTTCCCGCTGGCCCGGGTCGCCGTAGTGGTCGATCATCCAGGCGACCATGTTGTGGATGGACAGATAGCCCGCGATGGACGGGCAGCCGGAGGCGAGGGTCTCGAAGACGAGCACGCCGTCGGAGCGGGTGAGGCCGCTGCCGCCGGACTCCTCGCGGACATAGACGCCGCCGAGGCCGAGCCCGGCGGCCTTGCGCAGGACGTCGACGGGGAAGTGCTTGTCGCGGTCCCAGTCGAGGGCGTGCGGGGCGATGTGGTCCTGGGCGAAGTCCAGGGTGGTCTCGACGAGGGCCTGCTGGTCCTCGGTCAGGAGGGTGGTGGTCATCGGCGTCAGCCCATCGTCGGGAGGGTGAAGCTGGCACCCTCGCGCAGTCCTGCGGGCCAGCGGGACGTCACCGTCTTGGTGCGGGTGTAGAAGCGGATGGCGTCCGGGCCGTGCTGGTTGAGGTCGCCGAAGCCGGAGCGCTTCCAGCCGCCGAAGGTGTGGTAGGCGACGGGCACCGGAATGGGCACGTTGACGCCGACCATGCCGGTGTCCACGCGCCGGGTGAAGTCGCGTGCGGTGTCGCCGTCGCGCGTGAAGAGGGCCACGCCGTTGCCGTAGAGGTGCTCGCTGGGCAGCCGGAGGGCCTCCTCGTAGTCGGCGGCGCGCACGACGCACAGGACGGGCCCGAAGATCTCCTCGCGGTAGATCCGCATGTCCGGGGTGACCCGGTCGAAGAGACAGGCACCGGCGAAGAAGCCGTCCTCGTGTCCGGGCAGGGTGAAGTCCCGTCCGTCGACGACGAGTTCGGCGCCTTCCTCGACGCCGAGGCCGACGTAGGAGCGGACCCGGTCGACGGCGTCCTTGCCGACGAGCGGGCCGAAGTCGGACTCGGGGTCGTCGCTGCGGCCGATGCGCAGCGCGGCGATGCGCTCCTTGAGGCGGGCCACGAGGGCGTCGGCGGTCTGCTCCCCGACGGGGACGGCGACGGAGATCGCCATGCAGCGTTCGCCCGCGGAGCCGTAGCCCGCGCCGATCAGCGCGTCGACGGCCTGGTCGAGGTCGGCGTCCGGCATCACGATCATGTGGTTCTTGGCGCCGCCGAAGCACTGGGCGCGCTTGCCGTGGGCGGCGGCGGTGGCGTAGACGTGCGCGGCGACGGGGGTGGAGCCGACGAAGCCGAGGGCGGCGACGCGCGGGTCCTCCAGGAGGGTGTCGACGGCTTCCCGGTCGCCGTGCAGGACGTTGAGGACACCGGGCGGCAGGCCCGCCTCCAGGAACAGTTCGGCGATCCGCAGCGGTACCGACGGGTCCCGCTCGGAGGGCTTGAGGATGAAGGCGTTGCCGCAGGCGAGGGCGGGTGCGGCCTTCCACAGCGGGATCATCGCGGGGAAGTTGAACGGGGTGATGCCCGCGACGACGCCGAGGGGCGCGCGCAGCGAGTGGACGTCGATGCCGGTGCCCGCGTTGTCGGTGAACTCGCCCTTGAGCAGATGCGGGATGCCCGCCGCGAACTCCACGACCTCCAGGCCGCGTTGGATGTCGCCGTGGGCGTCGGCGATGGTCTTGCCGTGCTCGGCGGACAGGAGCCGGGCCAGGGCGTCCTTCTCGTCCTCGACGAGCTGGAGGAACCGCAGCAGCACGCGGGCGCGGCGCTGCGGGTTCCACTGGCCCCAGCCGGGCTGCGCGCGGGCGGCGTCGGCGATCGCCGCCTCGGTCTCGGCGCGGCTCGCGAGGGGCACGCGGGCCTGGATCCGGCCGGTGTTGGGGTCGTACACGTCGCCGTGGGAGCCGGAGGTTCCTGGGGTGTGCTTGCCGCCGATGAAGTGGGTCAACTCACGTACGGGGGCGGTGACTTGGTCGCGGACCATGGGTGTGCCTGCTCTCGTCAGGTGATCCGGGATGGCGCGCCGCCGCGCCGCGCGCACGCGGTGGCGTGCGGGAGCGGGGCTGCGCGAGACCGCGAAGGACGGTGGGCCGTCAGGGGGTTGCGACGGCCGTTCGACGCTCGCCGTGCGGGGGCCGGGCCCGTCGGGCCGCGGTTCCGCCGGGGACGCGTGTGCACACCGGTGCCATGCGTGTCAGCTCCATCCTCGTGGACAACACGGAACATCCCGCGGCCGGTATCCTGACTCCCGGATCTGCGCGCGCCGTCCGCCTTCCCGACTCCCCCTTCAGGGTTCATCGGTGGCGTACCGCTCGACGGCACACTCCCCGGTCACAGTGGCGGGACCGTGCCGGATTCACACCGGCTTCCCTGCACCGCGGGCCTTGGTCGCGACTATATAGTTGGACGTCCTAGTAAATCTAGGCCCCGCCGTCCAGGACCCCGGCTAAGCCCCCTCGTAGGCGTGGAACCCCCGTCCGCTCTTGCGGCCGAGCAGCCCCGCCTCCACCATGCGCTGGAGCAGCGGCGGCGGGGCGTACAGGGGTTCCTTGAACTCGTCGTACAGGGATTCCGCGATGGACGCGACGGTGTCGAGGCCGATGAGGTCGGCCAGTCTGAGCGGGCCCATGGGGTGCGCGCAGCCCAGCTCCATCCCGGCGTCCACGTCGGTGGCGGTGGCGAAGCCCGACTCGGCCATCCGGATCGCGGACAGCACGTACGGGATCAGGAGCGCGTTGACGACGAATCCCGCGCGGTCCCGGGAGTGGACGACGGTCTTGCCCAGCGTGCCCGTCACGAACTCGCGGACGGTGTCGAGGACGTGGGGCGCCGTGTGCAGCGAGCTCACGACCTCGACCAGCGGCAGCACCGGCACGGGGTTGAAGAAGTGCAGGCCGAGCACGCGGTCGGTGCGCCCGGTGGCCATGCCGAGGCGCATCACGGGGATCGAGGAGGTGTTGGTCGCGAGGATCGCCTCCGGATCCTCGACGATCTTGTCGAGTGCGGTGAAGACCTCCGTCTTGGCGTCGGCGTTCTCCACGACCGCCTCGATGACGAGCCGGCGGTCGGCCAGGTCGTCGAGGCTGCCGGTGAAGCTCATCCGGGTCAGTGCGTCCTCGGCGGAGATGCGGTCCAGCTTGCCGCGCTGCACGGCGCGTTCGAGCGAGACGGCGATCCGCTCGCGCGCGGCGCGGGCGGCCACGGCGTCGACTTCGCAGAGCACGGTGTCCAGACCGGCGCGGGCGCACACCTCGGCGATCCCGGCCCCCATCTGTCCGCCGCCGACGACGCCGACTCTGGTGATGCCGGCGTTCGTTCCAGGGGTGCTCATGCGTGGATCTCCGTTCGCGCGGCGAGGTGGCGGGTGTAGGCGTCGGTGGTGAAGAAGGCGGGCAACTCCCGGCCCAGGGCGGTGCGTTCGAAGAGGGCGCGGACCTCGTCGACCCGGGCCCAGGGGTGCTCGGCGCCGAGGGCGGCCGCCTCCTCGTCGAGGATGCGGAGGACCGTGTCGCGGTCCACGAGGCGGTGGCGGAGCCACTGCCAGATCTGCACGCGGGCGATCTCCGCCGTCGCGGCGTCCTCCATCAGACCGCCCAGTGCGACGGCACCCTGCCCGTGCAGCCACGCGTCGAAGTAGCGCAGGGCGACGGCGACGTTGGCACGGACGCCCTCCGGGGTGGGCGGGCCGACGGTGCGGCGCACCGCCAGGAGGTCGGCGGGGGCCACCTCGACGTCCTCGCGGGTGCGGTCCAGCTGGTGCGGGCGCTCCCCGAGGACCTGGTCGAAGACCTCCCGGCACACCGCGACGAGCCCGGGGTGGGCGACCCAGGAGCCGTCGAAGCCGTCCTCGGCCTCGCGTTCCTTGTCGAGCCGCACCGTGGCGAGCGCCGCCGCATGCGCGTCCGCGTCCCGGCCGGGCACCTGCGCCGCCATGCCGCCGATCGCATGGGCGCCCCGCCGGTGGCAGGTGCGCACGAGCAGTTCGGTGTACGCGCGCAGGAAGGGCGCGGTCATGGTGACCTTGGCGCGGTCGGGCAGGACGAAGTCGGGCCGGTGCCCGAGGTTCTTGATCAGGCTGAACAGGTAGTCCCAGCGGCCCGCGTTGAGCCCGGCGCTGTGCTCGCGCAGCTGGTGGAGGATCTCCTCCATCTCGAAGGCGGCGGTGACCGTCTCGATCAGGACGGTGGCGCGGATGGTGCCGCGCGGGATGCCGAGCAGCTCCTGGGCGAGGACGAAGACGTCGTTCCAGAGCCGGGCCTCGTGGTGGTTCTCCAGCTTGGGCAGGTAGAAGTACGGTCCGTGGCCCGCGTCGAGCTGGCGGCGAGCGCAGTGGAAGAAGTACAGGCCGAAGTCCACCAGGGCGGCGGGCAGCGGGCGTTCGTCGACAACCAGGTGCTTCTCGACGAGGTGCCAGCCGCGCGGCCGCACCACGATCGTGGCGAGCTCGCTGCGGTCGCGGAGCCGGTACTCCTTGCCCTCGGGGCTGGTGAAGTCGATGCGCCGCTCGATGGCGTCCAGCAGGGTCAGCTGGCCGCCGACGATGTTGTCCCAGGTGGGTGAGGTGGCGTCCTCGAAGTCGGCCATCCACACCTGGGCGCCGGAGTTGAGCGCGTTGACGGCCATGCGCCGCTCGGGCGGGCCGGTGATCTCCACGCGCCGGTCGGTCAGGCCGGGCGCGGGCGGCGCGACCCGCCAGTCCGGGTCCGAGCGGACCGCGGCCGTGGTGAGCGGGAAGCCCAACGGCACGCCGGAGGCGATGCGTTCGGCGCGGCGGCGCCGCTCGGCGAGCAGGTCGAAGCGGCGTGCGGCGAATGCCTCGTCCAGGCGGGCGAGGAAGTCGAGCGCCTCGGGCGTGAGGATCTCGTCGTGGCGGTCGCGCGGCGCGCCGAGAACCCGCACCCGGCTGGTGGTCGTGGTGGCACTCATCTGAACTCCTCGGCGTGGCAGGCGGAGCAGGGGGAGAAGGGGGAGAAGGGGGAGAAGGCAGGAAAGGCGGGAGAAGCGGCGAAAGGTACGGCGGGGGCCGGACGGAGCGGAGTTGTCCGGCCCCCGCCTGATCGTGGGATCTAGTGGAACTGCTCCGCCTCGGTGGACCCGGCGAGGGCCGTGGTCGAGGAGGCCGGGTTCACGGCGGTGGAGACCAGGTCGAAGTAGCCGGTGCCGACCTCGCGCTGGTGCCGGACCGCGGTGAAGCCGTGCTCCTGCGCGGCGAACTCCCGCTCCTGCAGGTCGACATAGGCGGTCATGCCGTGCTCGGCGTAGCCGCGGGCCAGGTCGAACATGCCGTGGTTGAGGGAGTGGAACCCGGCCAGGGTGATGAACTGGAAGCGGTAGCCCATCGCGCCCAGCTCCCGCTGGAACTTGGCGATCTGGTCGTCGTCCAGGGCCGCCTTCCAGTTGAAGGAGGGCGAGCAGTTGTAGGCGAGCATCTGGTCCGGGTGCTCGGCGTGGATCGCCTCGGCGAACTCACGGGCCTGCGCGAGGTCCGGAGTGCCCGTCTCGACCCAGATCAGATCGGCGTACGGGGCGTAGGCCAGGCCGCGCGCGATGACGGGGGCCATGCCGTTCTGGACGCGGTAGAAGCCCTCGGCGGTGCGCTCGCCGGTCACGAACTCCCGGTCGCGCTCGTCGACATCGCTGGTGAGCAGGTTCGCGGCGAGCGCGTCGGTGCGGGCCACGACGAGGGTGGGGACGTCGGCGATGTCGGCGGCGAGACGGGCCGCGTTGAGGGTGCGGATGTGCTGGGCGGTGGGGACCAGGACCTTGCCGCCGAGGTGGCCGCACTTCTTCTCGGAGGCGAGCTGGTCCTCGTAGTGGATGCCGGCCGCGCCCGCCGCGATCATCGCCTTGGTCAGCTCGAAGGCGTTGAGCGGACCCCCGAACCCGGCCTCGGCGTCGGCGACGACCGGCGCGAGCCAGTCCACGGAGGTGTCGCCCTCGGAGGTGGCGATCTGGTCGGCGCGCAACAGCGCGTTGTTGATCCGGCGCACCACCTGGGGAACGGAGTTGGCGGGGTACAGGCTCTGGTCGGGGTAGGTGTGCCCGGCCTGGTTGGCGTCGGCGGCGACCTGCCAGCCGGACAGGTAGATGGCCTGGAGCCCGGCCCTGACCTGCTGCACGGCCTGGCCGCCGGTGAGCGCGCCGAGCGCGTGGATGTAGTCCTGCTCGTGCAGCTGCCGCCACAGGCGCTCGGCGCCGCGCCGGGCCAGGGTGTGCTCCTCGCGGACGCTGCCGGAGAGCCGGACGACCTCCTCCGCACCGTAGGTGCGCTCGATGCCGCGCCAGCGCGGGTCCGTCGCCCAGCGCCGCTCGAGCTCCGCGGCCGTCGTGCCCTGCTGACCTGCTTGCGCCATGGTCGTCTCCCGGAGTGTGTGGTGAAGTGTGCCAACTCCTGGCACTGGGTGTCGCTGTAGTGCGGGCGCGGCCCGTCGTTCTCGCGGGGAGGCGATGCTGCGCAACTGGTGCGCGGTGGGCCGCAGTTCGACTCTGGCAGTGGCACTCAGTGCCCTCAACCGTGGATCCATGCCAAGTTCTGCGCATCTTCGGACCCGGAATTGCCAAGCTTGCGAAGCCCTCAAGTCGGCGTGATCGTCATAGGCTTACGGGCATGAGCAAGACGTACGCGGGTGCGCGGCTGCGCAGGCTGCGCGAGGAGCGGCAGTTGAGCCAGGCGGAACTCGCCCGGGTCCTCGCCATCTCACCGAGCTACCTCAACCAGATGGAGCACGACTCGCGCCCGCTCACGGTGCCCGTGCTGCTCCGGCTCACCGAGACCTTCGGCGTCGACGCCGCGTTCTTCTCCGAGCGGGACACCAGCCGCCTCGTCGCCGATCTGCGCGAGACCCTCGCCGCGGAGGTCACGGCGAACCGCGTCTCCCCCGCGGACCTGGCGGACCTGGCGTCCCGACTGCCCGCGGTGGCCCAGGTGTTGGTGGACCTGGGGCGGCGGGCCCACGCACTGACCGAGCACCTGGCCGAGACGGCCGACGGCCGGCACGAAGCCCCCGGAGCTCCGCGCGACGCGCACGAGGAGATCCGCGAGTTCTTCTACCGCCGCCGCAACTATCTGCACGACACCGATCTCGCGGCCGAGGCCCTCGCCCGCGAGATCGGCATCCGCCCCGGCGAGGTCGTGCGCGCCCTGTCCGGGCGGCTCGCCGAGCGGCACGGCGTCCGCCTGGCCACCGGCACCGACGCGGCCGCCCGGCTGCACCACTACGACCCCGAGGCCCGCGTCCTGCACCTGTCGGGACGGCTGCGCCCCGGCCAGCAGGCGTTCCGCATGGCGACGCAGCTGGCCCTGCTCGAACACGACGCGGAGCTCGACCGGCTCGCCGAGGAGGACTTCGCGGCCGGCTCCCCCACCCACGGCCTGGCCCGCATCGGCGTCGCCAACTACTTCGCGGCCGCGCTCGTGCTGCCGTACACGGCCTTTCGCACGGCGGCCGAGGAGGTCCGCTACGACATCGAGCGGCTCACCGACCGCTTCGGCCTCGGCTACGAGACGGTCTGCCACCGCCTCAGCACCCTGCAGCGGCCCCGGCTGCGCGGGGTGCCCTTCTCGTTCGTGCGGGTGGACCGGGCGGGCAACATGTCCAAGCGGCAGTCCGCGACGGGCTTCCACTTCTCGCGGGCGGGCGGCACCTGCCCGCTGTGGAACGTGTACGAGGCGTTCGCCGCGCCCGGCCGCATCCACGTACAGATCGCCTCGATGCCGGACGGCCAGCGGTACTTGTGGACCGCGCGCGCCGTGACCCGGCACCGGGGCGGCTGGGGCGAGCCGGGCAAGACCTTCGCGATCGGCCTCGGCTGCGAACTGCGCCACGCCCACCGTCTTGTCTACTCCGACGGACTCGACCTCGCCTCCACGGCGGCGGCCACCCCGATCGGCATGGGCTGCCGCGTCTGCGAACGCCTCGACTGCCCGCAGCGGGCGGTCCCGCCGCTCGGCCGTCCGCTGGCCGTGGACGAGCGGAGCAGCACGTTCGTCCCGTATCCGGTCGCGGACACACAGCCGTAGCGCCCCCGGCCCCGCTAGTCTCCCCTTCCCCGCCAGCCTCTCCTGCCCCGCTCAGACGGCGCGCGCCTCCTGCCACACAGGCTCCCCAAGGCCACGCTCCGCCAGCCACCCCCGCAGCTCCTCGACGTCCGACGCGTCGAGGAGCGCGGGATCCACGGTGGTCCGCAGCTGGTGCGCCACCCCGGAGTCCGCCAGCAGACCCAGGCTGCGCAGCGCGGGCGCGGCACTGCCCCGCACGCCGGTCACGCGCTCGTACGCCGCCGGGGCCGCCTTCACGTCGAATCCGACCCAGTCGACGAGCCCCGCCTCCAGGATCTCCCCGAAGCGGCGCGGATAGGCGCCGCCGGTGTGCAGGCCCGCCTGGAAGCCGAGGCCGCGCACCGCACGCATCGCGTCGGCGAGACCGGTCTGCAGCAGGGGTTCGCCGCCGGAGAAGACGACGCCGTCCAACAGGCCCCGGCGGCGGGCGAGATGGGCGGTCACCTCCGCCCAGTCGACGGCGGCCGGGGCGCGCGGGTCGAGCAGCGCGGGGTTGTGGCAGTAGCCGCAGCGCCACGGGCAGCCCTGGCAGAACACGGTGGTGACGAGGCGGCCCGGCCAGTCGCAGCTCGACAGGCGCGCCCAGCCGCCGATCCGGATCACACCGCCGCTTCCTGGAAGTGCACGCGTTCGGCGTGCTCCCCCTTCTTGCCGATGTTGAAGGCGGCCACGGGCCGGTGGTAGCCCATCACCCGCGTCCACACTTCACAACTGCCTCCGCAGGTCGGGCAGTTGTGGTGCTCACCGGCGAGGTAGCCGTGCTCGGGACAGATGGAGAAGGTCGGGGTCACCGTGAGGTAGGGCAGCTCGAAGCGCTCCAGGGAGCGCCGTACGAGATGGCGGCACGCCTCGGCCGTGGAGATGCGCTCGGACATGTACAGGTGCAGCACGGTGCCGCCCGTGTACTTGGTCTGCAGCTCGTCCTGGCGCTCCAGCGCCTCGAAGGGGTCGTCGGTCCAGCCGACGGGCAGCTGCGAGGAGTTGGTGTAGTAGGGGTTCGCATCGGTGCCCGCCTGGAGGATGCCGGGGAAGCGGCGCCGGTCCTCCTTGGCGAAGCGGTAGGTGGTGCCTTCGGCGGGGGTCGCCTCCAGGTTGTAGAGGTGGCCGGTGCGCTCCTGGAACGCGATCATGCAGGCGCGCACGTGGTCGAGGAGGCGGACGGCGAGGGCGTGCCCGCGCGGGTCGGTGATGTCGTACGCGTCGTGCGTGAAGTTGCGGATCATCTCGTTGATCCCGTTCACGCCGATGGTGGAGAAGTGGTTGCGCAGCGTCCCCAAGTAGCGCTTCGTGTACGGGAACAGGCCGCCGTCGATCAGATCCTGGACGGTGACCCGCTTGACCTCCAGGCTGTCGCGGGCGAGGCCGAGGAGCCGGTCGAGGGCCGCGAAGAGGGCGTCCTCGTCGCCCGCGTGCAGATGGCCGAGGCGGGCGCAGTTGAGGGTGACCACGCCGAGGGAGCCGGTCTGCTCGGCGCTGCCGAAGAGGCCGTTGCCGCGCTTGAGCAGCTCGGTCAGGTCCAGCTGGAGGCGGCAGCACATGGAGCGAATCTGGTGCGGCGCGAGGTCGGAGTTGATGAAGTTCTGGAAGTAGGGGAGCCCGTACTTCGCGGTCATCGCGAAGAGCCGCTCGGCGTTCTCGCTCTCCCAGGGGAAGTCCGCGGTGATGTTGTAGGTGGGGATGGGGAAGGTGAACACCCGCCCGCTGGCGTCCCCTTCGGTCATCACCTCGATGTAGGCGCGGTTGACGAGGTCCATCTCGGCCTGGAGCTCGCCGTAGGTGAAGTCCGCCTCCTCGCCGCCGATGACGGGCACCTGCTCGCGCAGGTCGTCCGGGCACGTCCAGTCGAAGGTGAGGTTGGTGAAGGGGGTCTGGGTGCCCCAGCGCGAGGGGACGTTCAGGTTGTGCACCAGCTCCTGCATGCACTGGTGGACCTCCTCATACGTCATCGCGTCCTTCCGCACGAAGGGCGCCATGTACGTGTCGAAGGAGCTGAACGCCTGCGCGCCCGCCCACTCGTTCTGCAGGGTGCCGAGGAAGTTGACGATCTGGCCGACCGCCGAGGAGAAGTGCCGGGGCGGCGCCGAGTCGATCTGCCCCGGCACGCCGTTGAACCCCTCGGTGAGCAGGATGCGCAGCGACCAGCCCGCGCAGTACCCGGCGAGCATGTCGAGGTCGTGGAGGTGCAGGTCGCCGTCGCGGTGGGCGTCGGCGACCGCAGCCGGATACACCTGGTCCAGCCAGTAGTTGGCGACGACCTTCCCGGCGGTGTTGAGGATGAGCCCGCCCAGCGAGTACCCCTGATTCGCGTTGGCGTTGACCCGCCAGTCGCTGCGGTCCACATATTCGGTCACCGAAGCCACGGCGTCGATCTGAGTCACGTCGGCCCTCCCACGAGGCAGTACGGAGAAAGGTCCTCGCCGCACGGAGGTGCGCGGGAGGCGGCCGGCAGGTATCGGACTCGGGCCGTCGTGCGGCACTCACCGTTGCGGGGCAGCCCCGGACTCGCACCGGGTTCCCTGTTGCCTCGGCGGGCAGCTGAGGTGCCCGCCGAACCGACTGCCGAAACACTACATGTGGGGTTATGGGCGACACGCCGACGCTAGATAGTGGGTGACGTTGGGCCCTGAGGGCGGGCCTTTGGTCCCGCGAGCGCGCCCTAGGACTTCCGCTCAACTCCCGCCGCGCCCGCGGCTTCCGGAGCTCCCGTGGCACCCGCGACTCCCCCGGCGCCCGCGCTCCCGTCCTCCTTCATCGCCCGCGTCTCGCTCTTGAGGATGCGCAGCGACTTGCCCACCGCCCGCGCGCTGTCCGGGAGCTTCTTCGAGCCGAAGAGCACGATGACGACGAGCGCCACGACCACCAGGTGCCAGGGTTCCAGTGCATTGCGGAGCATGGCCGCCCCACCCCTTCTCGCGTCGGCCCGAGAGGCGCACCTCCGGCGGACCGCCCGGGTGCCCTCTCAGGAAAGGTTGCTACATTGCGCAACTGTACAACCATGGAGGAGGGGCACCCTTGGCAGCCAGTCACAAGCGCAAGCGGGGCCGGGGGCGGCGCGCGCTCCTGACCGTCGTGTCGTTCGGCGTCCTCGCGACGGCCGGTGCGGGCTGGGTGTATCTGCGGCTCAACGGCAACATCAACACCTTCGGCTCGGACGGCATCTCCGACGACCGGCCGGGCGCGGACTCGTCGAAGGGACAGAACGTCCTCGTCATCGGCTCGGACGCGCGCACCGGCGGGAACAGCGCGCTCGGCGGCGGCGACAAGGGCGACATCGGCCGCTCGGACACCGCGTTCCTGCTGCACGTGTACGCCGACCGCAAGCACGCCGTCGCCGTGTCCATCCCGCGCGACACCCTCGTGGACATCCCGCCCTGCCGGCTGCCGGACGGCTCCTGGACGAAGACGCAGCCGGACACGATGTTCAACGCCGCGTACTCGGTCGGGCAGACCGCCAAGGGCAACCCGGCGTGCACCCAGAACACCGTCGAGCAGCTCACCGGGCTGCGCGTCGACCACACCGTCGTCGTCGACTTCAAGGGCTTCGCCTCGCTGACGGACGTGGTGGGCGGGGTCGAGGTCTGCCTGCCCAAGGACGTGTACGAGGGCGACCTCAACCCCAACCGGGGCAGCCGGGGCGATCGCCTGTTCAGCAAGGGCCCGCAGGAGGTGTCGGGCACCAAGGCGCTGGACTACGTCCGCATCCGGCACGGCATCGGCGACGGCTCCGACATCGGCCGCATCAAGCGCCAACAAGCCTTCGTGGCCAGCCTGTTGAAGAAGGTGAAGAGCGACGGCCTCACCCCGACCAAGCTGCTGCCGCTGGCGGACGCCGCGACCAAGTCGCTGACCGTCGACCCCGGCCTCGGCTCCGCCGACAAGCTCATCTCCTTCGCGATGTCGCTGCGGGACATCGACCTGAGCAACACCAAGTTCGTCACCCTCCCCTGGCGGTACGAGGGCTCGCGCGTCGCCGTCGTCCAGCCGGACGCCGACGCGCTGTGGGCCTCGCTCAAGGACGACCGCACGCTCGACGGGAAGGACGCGGGCGGCGGCGGGCGCGACGACGGCCGGCCCGCACCCAAGGACAGCGGCCCCGTCCGGGGCGACGGCATCGAGGTCGCCGTCCGCAACGGCACCACCGTCACGGGCCTGGCCGCCCGCGCCGCCGGGACGCTCACCGGGCACGGCTTCACCGTCACCGGCACCGCGACGGCCGACCGCCAGGACCACACCACCACCCTGATCGAGTACGGGCCCGGCCAGAAGAAGAAGGCCGAGTCCGTGGCCCGCCTCTTCACGGACGCCGAACTCAAGGCGGCTCCGGCCGACGCCCCGGGCATCCGGATCACGCTCGGCCGCGCCTACGCCGACGACCCGTCGACCCCCGCGTCCGGCAAGCCCTCCGCCACCCCCTCGCCCGTCCCTTCCAAGGTCGCCGCCGACGCCCGCTCCGGCGACACCGACGCCTGCTCCGACCTCTCGTACGGCTGACCCCTCGTACGGCCGACCCTGAGATGTCCCTGACCCGTCCCTGAGATGTGTCAGGAAACTTTGACAGGCCCCGGAGATACGTGTCAGCGTTTCTTGACAGGCACGAGAGAGAGGCCGCGATGGCCGGGGAAAGCGATCGGGAGCCGACGGGCGACCAGCTGCTCAAGGTGCTCTCGGCGCTGGGCAATCCGCATCGCATGCGGATCGTCGCGGCGCTCTGCGAGAAGCGCAATTACGTGAGCGCGCTGGCCCGCGAGATCGGCATGGGCCGCCCGCTGCTGCACATGCACCTGAAGCTGCTCGAGGGCGCCGGTCTCGTCGTCGGAACATCCGAGGTGGCGGCGGACGGCAAGACCATGAAGTACTTCGAAGTGGCGCCCTTCCTCTACGAGTTGACCCCCGAGGCCGTCCACCGGGCCGCCTCGACCCTCACCGAGAAATCAGCGAAAGAGGAAGCCAAGTGAACGGAGAACCGGTGACGCTCGCCGACGGCGACGCGAGTGCCTGGGTGGGGGCCGTCGGCGCGGGCGGCACCTTCCTCCTGCTGATCGTGATCGTCTGGCAGCTCGCGGCCACCTGGCGGTCCCGGATGCTGGCGGCCCGCGACCAGCAGTACCAGGAGCTCGCGGGCCAGTACGCCCAACTCCTGGAGGACAACGTGGAGTTGCACCGCCGCTCGCTCGAGGAGCTGAAGCAGACCCGCGAGGAGCTGGCGCGCACCCGCGAGTCGGTCGGCTCGATGGAGAAGATGATGCGCGAGATCGAGTAACGACACATCCGGCTATCCGGATACCCGGATATGCGGGTACGGCCGGGAGCGGCAACTCCCGGCCGTACCGAGGGAGAACACCTCACATCGACACACCGCCCGTACGCCACGGCAGGTCTGGACAACCTCGTCGCCGTGGTGCGGGCCCCGTGCGCCCTGTGCCGGTCCGGCAGGACCGGCCGTGCGCTCCACACCAAGGAGATTACCCATGCGTGCGCTGACACGGCGCGTCGCCGGTGTGCCCTCGGGCCGCCGGTCCAAGTGGTTCGTCCTGCTGGCCTGGCTGGTCCTGGCCATCGCCCTCGGCCCCCTCGCCGGGAAGCTCGGCGACGTGGAGGACTCCAGCGCCAACGCCTTCCTGCCGCGCGGCGCCGAGTCCGCGCGGGTCAACACGGAGCTGGAGAAGTTCCGTACGGACACGGTCATGCCCGCCGTCGTCGTCTACACCGGCGACGGGGCGCGGGCGAAGGCGGCCGCCGACACGGACGCCTTCGCGAAACTCGCCGCCCACGGCGAGCGGGTCGCGGCGCCCGTGCCGTCCGACGACGGCAAGGCCCTGCTGACCGTCGTCCCGCTGGACACCGAGGACGAGATCACGGACAAGGTCGACCGGCTGCGGGCGATCGCCGACGCGCACGCACCCCCGGGCGTGGACGTCGAGGTCGGCGGCCCCGCGGGCTCGCTCACCGACCAGGTCGCGGTCTTCGACAGCCTGGACTCGACGCTGCTGATCGCCACCGCCCTGGTGGTCGCCGTGCTCCTCCTCGTCACCTACCGCAGCCCGGTCCTCTGGCTCTTCCCGCTGCTCGCCGTCGGCTTCGCCGCCGTCCTCACCCAGGCCGGCACGTACGCGCTGGCCCGCTGGGCCGGGCTGCCGGTCGACCCGCAGAGCGCGGGCATCCTGATGGTGCTCGTCTTCGGCGTCGGCACCGACTACGCACTGCTGCTCATCGCCCGCTACCGGGAGGAGCTGCACCGCGAGGCGGACCGGCACGCGGCGATGCGGACGGCGCTGCGCCGCTGCGGGCCCGCGGTCCTCGCCTCGGCCGGGACCATCGCGGCGGGCCTCGCCTGTCTGGCCCTCGCCGACATCAACTCCTCGCGCTCCCTCGGCCTGGTCGGCGCGGTCGGCGTGCTGTGCGCCTTCCTCGCGATGATCACCGTGCTGCCCGCGCTCCTGGTCGTCGCGGGCCGCTGGGTGTTCTGGCCGTTCGTGCCCCGCCACGGCACGCCCGCGCACCGGTCCAAGACCGTGTGGGCGCGCATCGGGGACGCGGTCGCGCTGCGCCCGCGCTGGTCGTGGATGATGTCGGTCGCCGTCACGGGCGTCCTCGCGCTGAGCGGCTCCGGCATCTCGATGGGCCTGACCCAGTCGCAGATGTTCCAGGACGAGCCGGAGTCGGTCGTGGCACAGCAGCGGATCTCCGCCCACTACCCGTCCGGCGCCTCCGACCCCGCGAAGGTCGTCACGAACAGCGACGGCGCGACGGCGGTCGAGCGGGCCGCTGCCGACGTCGACGGCGTGTCCCGCGTCGAGGGCGGCCGGAAGACGAAGGACGGCGAACTCACCACGTACGAAGTGGTGTTGAAGGACGCTCCGGACAGCGAGGCGGCGAAGGACACCATCGACGCGCTGCGCACGGCGGTGCACGCGGTCGACGGCGCCGACGCGCTGGTGGGCGGCACCACGGCGCAGACCCTCGACACCCGGCGGGCCGCCGACAGCGACCTGAAGACGGTCATCCCGGTGGTGCTCCTGGTCGTCCTCGGGGTGCTGGTGTGGCTGCTGCGGGCCCTGGTCGCCCCGGTCCTGCTCCTGGCGACCGTGGTCCTGTCCTACTTCGCCGCGCTCGGCGCCTCGAACCTGCTCTTCGAGCATGTCCTCGGCTTCGCGGGCGTGGACTGGTCGATCCCGCTGATGGGCTTCGTGTTCCTGGTCGCCCTGGGCATCGACTACAACATCTTCCTGATGCACCGGGTCAGGGAAGAGGCCGGGCGCCTGGGCCACGCGCGCGGCGTCCTGGAGGGGCTCGCCGGCACCGGCGGCGTGATCACCTCGGCGGGCGTCGTGCTCGCCGCGACGTTCGCGGTCTTCGCCGGGCTC
Organism: Streptomyces sp. NPDC059009; assembly: GCF_042740175.1. Taxonomy (NCBI): domain Bacteria; kingdom Bacillati; phylum Actinomycetota; class Actinomycetes; order Kitasatosporales; family Streptomycetaceae; genus Streptomyces; species Streptomyces sp. NPDC059009. The sequence continues at coordinate 76,078 of NZ_JBHYJB010000007.1, forward strand.
CCGCTGGTCTCCATGGCCCAACTCGGCGTCCTCGTCGGCATCGGCGTGCTCCTCGACACGTTCCTGGTCCGCACGGTGCTGGTGCCGGCGCTCGCCCTGGACCTCGGACGGTGGTTCTGGTGGCCGGGGCGGCTGTTCCGCGCGCGGGGCGACGCTCGGGGCGGCTCGCGGGGCGGCTCGCGGGGCGAGGAGAGCGGTGCCGGGCGGGCCCCGGCGGCGGGCGCGGAGTCCCCCGCTGTGAGCCCCACGCCGTGAGCCCCACGCCGTGAGTCCCACGCCGTGAGCCCTACGCCATGAGCCCGACGGGCCCGGACCCTTGGTGAGGTCCGGGCCCGTCGCACGGTCCGCGGATCAGGCCGCGGCGCCCACGAGCGCGGGACGCTCGGCGGCCTCCAGCGACTCGATCAGCGAGAGCCGGGCCCGGGACACGCGCGACCGCACCGTGCCCACGGGACAGCCGCTGATCAGCGCCGCCTCCGCGTAGCTCACACCGAGGAGCTGGGTGAGGACGAACGCCTCGCGCCGCTCGTCGGGCAGGCCGTCGAGGAGTTCGGTGAGCGCGATCCCGTCGTCGAAGCCGGGCAGCCCGCGCGACTGGGTGTGCTCGGCGAGCAGCTGCCAGTCGTCGGTGTCCGAGATCCGGGGCCGGGCCGCGGTGCGCCGGATGCTGTCGACGACCGCGCGCCGGGCGATGGACAGCAGCCACGTACGGGCGGAGGACCGCCCCTCGAACCGGTGCAGGCTGCCGAGGGCCCGCAGGAACGTGTCCTGGGTGAGGTCGTCGGCGGCCTGGGGGTCCGCGCCGAGGTAGGTGACGTAGCGGCGCACGTCGAGGTGGAGGGCGCGGACGAAGTGCTCGATCGCGTCGGGGTCACCGCCGCGGGCGGCGAGCGCCCACGCCGTTATCGACTCGTCGCGCGAGGGCGACAGGGCAGGAGTGATCACCTGGTGTCCTTCTCGGGAATCCGGATCGAGGACGGGTGGCGTGGCGCGTTCTGCCTGTCGCGTTCTGCGCACGCGTCAGCGGATCCGGTGGCGTGAAGTGATGGGGGACGGCCGGGCGTACGGATCCGTGCGGATGTGCACGGATGCGGATGAGTACGCGCGCGGCCGATGCCTGAGGCACGGCGCGCTGGACGCGCCCATGGCCTCGGAAACCGGCTGTCTCAGATGACAGCGGTCCCCATGGGCGGACCCCGAGAAGTGATGGCGTGGACGAGGAGGAGGTCCGGCACCGCACGGTGCGAACGGGTCCTGCGGACCCGGATCCGCGGCCGGTGCGGCGGCGCGGGCAGCACCAGGGGCACCCGCAGCGGCGCGACCAGCCAGCCTGCGAAGGCCCGCGCGATACGGAAGGCGGCACGCTCTCCGTACGCGAGCCAGAGGCCGCTCACGAGGGCGGCGAGGAGGTGGGCGGCGAGCATGCCGGTCGGGGACATGCCGCCCATGTCATGGCTCATGCCCATGCCGTGGCCCATGCCCATGTCGTGGCCCATGCCCATGTCGTGGCCCATGTCCGCAGCGTGGCCCATGTGCCCCAAGTCGCCCATGTGCTCCATGTGTTGCTGCGCCGACATAGAAGGCATAGACGCCATGGACGACATCGACGACATAGCACCCATGTCATGCATGGCCGCACCGGAGTCACTCCCGCCTCCGCCCCCAACAGCCCCACACGTCACATCCCGTACCCACTGCGTCGCGAGGGACGGACCGCCCGGCTGTGCGGGGGCCGCCAGCGTCTGGGCGAGCGTGAACGTGGAGTGGAGGGCCGCCTGGGCGGCCACGGTGGCCGAGACCACGACGAGCAGGCCCCGTTCGGTTCCGGCCAGGCACCAGGCGGCGCCGCCGGTGGCGACGACGCCCGCGGCGAGCGTCCACCCGGGCAGCCCCGCGCCGGACATCAGCACGTGCCCCAGGGCCGCGAGCAGCACACAGACGGCCGCGAACACCGCGGCCCGGACCGTGCGGGACACCCACTCAGCAGTCATGGCGGGGTCATCCTTGCATTCGCTTCGGACACCACAAGAGCCGGTCCGGAAATTGCCCATGCGGCAAGGGCCTGCGGCAAGTTGTGACCCAGGCCACAACAACATGCGGGAACTGGCGCGGCGTTCGGCCCGACTTCTAGCGGACGTGCAGGTCAGGGGATGAAGGGGACGAGGGGACGGCTGTGGCGGCGGAACACCGAGCTCGACTGGGCGGAGCGGGACCGGACACGGACCGCGCCGCAGGCGGCCCGCCTACGGGCGGACTCCCGGAATCCGCGCCCTCCGCCCGCTCCACCACCGCGCTGCTGACCTGCGCCATGGCTTTCTCGATGCTCCAGCTGTTCCTGCTCGGCGCGCTCGGCCCACGCCTGGTGGACGAACTCGGTGTCTCACCGGCCACGCTGGGGCTCACCACGACCATCGGTTTCGGCACGGCCGCCGTGCTGTCGCCGCTGGGCGGCCGGGTGGTGGACCGGGTCGGTCCGCGCCGCTGTCTGGTGGCGCTGCTCCTCGTGTCGGCGCTGGCGCTCGCGCTGATCGGCTCGGCCCGGAGTGCCGGGTTCCTGCTGGCGGCGGTCGGCGTCGGCGGGCTGCCGCAGGCGCTGGCCAACCCCGCGACGAACAAGGCGATCCTGGCGGCCGTGCCGCCCGCCGCACGGGGCCGGGTGACCGGGACGAAGCAGTCCGGTGTGCAGCTCGGGGCGTTCGCCGCGGGGCTGCCGCTCACCGCGCTCGCCGGGTGGGTGAGTTGGCGGGGCGCCGTGTGGACGGCGGCCGCGGCCGCGGTGGTCGCCGCGGCGTGGGCGGCGCGGGCCCTTCCCGCCGACCCGCCCCCGAAGTCCGTGCGCGCGGCGTGGGTGCCGCGCGGCATGATCGCCTGGCTCGCGGTCTTCTCCCTGTTCCTGGGCTGCGGCATCGCGTCCGTGAACACGTATGTGGCGCTGTACGGGACGGAGCGGCTCGGCTTCGGGCCGACGGCGGCGGGCGCCCTCGTGGCGGTGCTCGGGGTCACCGGGATCGTGGGCCGGGTCGGCTGGTCGAAGGCCGCGGGCCGCCCCGAGCGCGCGGTGTGGCTGCCGGGCGGACTCGCCGCGGGCGCGGTCGCGGCGGCGCTCCTCCTCACGGCCTCGTCGTCGGCCCGCGTACTGGTGTGGCTTGCGGCGGTGGCGGTCGGGGTGTTCGCGGTGGCGGCCAACGCGGTCTCGATGGTGCTGGTCCTGCAGCGCGCGGCACCGGGACGCGCGGGCCAGGACTCGGCCCTGGTGGCGGCGGGCTTCTTCGCGGGCTTCGCCGCGGGCCCCCCGCTGTTCGGTCTCTTCGCGGCGACCGGACGCTACGGCACCGGCTGGCTCCTGGTCGCGGCCGAGTTCGCGGTGGCGGGGGCGGTGGCGCTGGTGTGGGCGGTTCGGGACCGGCGGCGTGAGGGGGTGGGCGGGTGAGCGACTTCGGTCGTACGGGGCCGGTGAACACCTTCGGCCGTACGGGGCTGGTGAGCGCCTCCGGCCGTACGGAGCCCGTGGACACCTCCGGCCGTACGGAGCCCGTGGACACCTCCGGCCGTACAGAACCCGTGAACACCACCAGCCTTACAGGACCGGCGAACACCACCGGCCATACGGAACCCGCAAACACCACCACCCAGACGTCGACCAATTCGCCCTCCTCAGCGAGGAGTTCGCACCCCGCTGCCGCCGCACCCTCCCGGATCGGACGGACGGATCGGGGGCCCGACGCCGCCACCTCTCCCTCTCCCTCCCCCGCCCCCGACTGGGCCGGACCGGCCCTCGACTCCCTCCTCGCCCGTGTCGCCCGCACCCGGGCCGAAGTGGGCACACGGTTCCCGCTGTTCGCGGACCCCGAGGACGGGCGCTGGACCACGACCGGGCGCGGGTCGTGGACCGGCGGGTTCTGGGCGGGGCTGCTGTGGCTGCGGGCCCGGCGCAGCGGGGAGCACGGCGACCGGGCGGCCGCGCGGGACTGTGCCGAGCGTCTCGCGCCCTGGATCGACGCCGATACGGCGACCCGTGGCCTGATCCTCTGGTACGGGACCGCGTTCGCCGACGGCGCGGACCGGGACGCCCTCGCACCGCTGCGGCTGCGAGCGGCCCGCTCCTGTCGCGGCGCGTTCGACGAGCGGCTGGGCCTGGTGCCGTGGGGCTCGGCCTTCGGTGGTCCGCGCCTGCTCGCCCGCGTCGACGGGGTGCCGGGCCTCGTGCCCCTGCTGGCCCTGGTGGACCCGGACGCGGCCCGCTCCCATCTGCGCACCCACGTCGAACTCTGCCTCGGGCAGCGGCCGTTCCACTGGGCGTGGCGCCGGGAGGAGGGCGAGCGGTGGGCGCCGTGCGCCGAGCCGCCGCCCGGCTGGGGGCGGGGGCCGGCCTGGCTGTTGCTGGCCCTGGCGGATGCGCGGCACGCCCTCGGGGAGTCCGGCACGGGTGATCTCACCTCTGCCGTACGGGAGTTGACCCCTTCCGTCCTCGTACCCGCGGCAGACGCCGCCGACCGCCCCGACGACCTCAGCGCCCCCGAAAGCCCCAGCGTTCCCGGAATCCCCGGCGACCCCGGGGGCCCCGATACCCCCCGCGGCCCCGATCGCCCCCTCGACACCTCCGCCGCGGCCATCACCGCACTCGCGCTGCTCAAGCTCGGCGAGCACGAGTACGGGCACGGGCACGGGCACGGGCACGAGCGTGAACGGGCCGTGGCGGTGCTCGAACGACTCGTCCACCGCCATCTCACCGACGACGGCCGCCTGTTGGACGGCTGCTACGACCTGGGCTCGGCGACGGCCGTCCGGCACGAGCTGATCTGGGGCGACTTCTTCCTCGCGCACGCCCTCGCCGTGCTCACCGGCCTGGTGGGACCGCACGAGGCGTAGGCGCCGCCTGCCCACGCTCTCTCTCCCCCCCGCACCGACCTCCTAGGCCAGCACCCGCCGCGCCACCGACGCGATGTGCAGCTCGTCGGGACCGTCGAGGATCCGCGCCAGCCGCCCCGTGCGGAACAGCGCGGGCAGCGGGCTGTCGGGCGCGAGTCCCGCCGCGCCGTGGACCTGGATCGCGGAGTCGGCCACCTGCTGGAGCATCCGCGCCGCCGCGACCTTCGCGAGCCCCACCTCCACATGGGCGTCCTGCCCGGCGTCCAGGCGGGCCACGGCCTCGTACACCAGCGGCCGGGTGGTGCGCAGCGCGAGCAGCGCCTCGAAGACGTGGAGCTGGACGAGTTGCAGGTCGGCGAGGGGGCCGCGGGAGCGGCTGCGGGTCGTGGCGCGGTCCCGCATGAGGTCGAAGGCGCGCCGCGCCTGACCGAGCCAGCGCAGACAGCGCAACGTGCGGCCCAGCTGGAGGCGTTCGGCGGCGACGGCGAGCGCGCCGCCCCGGGACCCGATGAGGTGGTCGGCGTCCACCCGGACGTCGTCCAGCGCGAACTCCCCCTGTCCGGCCGCCCCGAGCACCGGCAGCTCACGCACCACCCGGAAGCCGGGCGCGTCGGCCGGGACCAGGAGAAGGGACAGGCCCTGGCGGTCGGGTGCCGTTCCGTCGGTCCGGGCGAGCACCGTCACCAGGTCGGCGTCGCCCACCCCGCTGGTGAACCACTTGCCTCCGCGCAGCCGCCAGCCGCCGTCCGGCCCCACCTCGGCGCGGGTCTCGGTGAGGAAGGGGTCCGTGCCCGGCGTCTCCCGCTCGGTCATCCCGTAACAGGCGCGGACGTCCCCGTCGACCAGCCGCTGCACGTACCGCTCGCGCACGCGCGGGCTGCCGTGCCGCCAGAGCATCAGCGCGTCGAGGAGGGAGTGCGAGCCGAGTGCCGCGGGGCCGTGGTCGCTGGCGCCCTCGGCCTCGGCGACGTGCGCGTACGAGGTCAACGGGAGCCCTTGGCCGCCGAGTTCGACGGGCAGGGGCAGCGCCCACAGGCCCGCGTCCTTCGCCTCCTTCTGGAGGCCGCGCAGCGTGGCCGCCGCGTCCGGGCCGCCCGCGTCGAGCACCGGCTCGCAGGGCCCGACCCGGCGGCGTACGAAGTCCGCGACGCGGTCCCTCACGCCCACGGCGTCCGCCGGGCACGGGGCCCCGCCCACCGCCTCCCACTCTCGGTCCCCCTCCCGGTCCCGCTGCGGCTCGGGCTCCCGCTCCGGCGCCACCGACTGCGCTTCCGTCATCACTTTCCTCCAGCCCCCGGGAACCCCCGGCGACGGCGATCCGACTGTCTGTTCCGTGGAACAGGTCGGGGGCGACCGCCTCCGAGTTCCCGCGCGACGGCATGCGCATCACGAAGGGCAGGGGACGAGGCAATGGGGACACCAGCCACACCGACGGCCGCGCGGACGGTCCGGCAGCCGCTCGACGGGCTCCGTCTGGAGACCTCGGCTCAGCAGGGTCCACCGGATCCGCCGGGGCCGGGAGCAGACGTGGTGGTGCAGCACCTGCGGCGCCTCGGGGCCGAGGGAGGAGAGGGAGGAAGGGACAGCGAGGACAGCGAGGGCGGCGAGTCCACGGCCGGTGGCCGGCACATCACCCTCGGCGGAGCCGGGTTCGGGGACGTCTCCCTCGTCACGGCCTGGGGCGACGCGGCACGCGACGCCACCGACGAGGCGACCGTGCAGGCCACGACCGGCATGATGGCGGTGCACGGCCGCCGCGACGGCTCCCCGCGCGGCCTCGCCGTCGACTACGCCGCCACCGCGACCGGCGTCCTCGCCGTGCAGGGCCTCCTCGCCGGGCTGTTCGCCCAGGCGCGCGGCACGGCGGCGCCCGGCCGGGTGCGGGTCAGCGCCGAGCGGGCCGGGCTGCTCGCGGTGTCGCAGTATCTGGCGGCGGCCGGGGCGGAGGAGGGCGAGGCGGCCGAACTCGCCCCGGGCGGACCGCCGTTCACATCGTCCGACGGGACCGTGTTCGAGCTGGAGACCCTCGACCCCGGTGTGTGGGCGGCGTTCTGGCGTGCGCTCGGCGCCCCGCAGGAGGCGATACGGCGGGGCTGGCGCCCCTTCCAGTTCCGGTACGCGACGGCCTGCGCGCCCTTCCCGCCGGTGCTGCACGACGTGGTGCGGGCGCACACCTGGGGCCGGATCCGGCACGTCGCCGAGGCGTCCGGCGCCGATGTGTGCGCGCTGCGGTCGATCGGGGACCGGGTCGGGGAGGCGGACGGCGCGGCGCCGTGGCAGGTCAGGTCGTACGAGGACGCGTACACACCCTCGTACTCCCGGGAGAACGGCTCTCTGGCCCGCCCCCTGTCCGGGACCACCGACGGGCCCTTGGCCGGGCTCACCGTCCTGGAAGCGGGCCGGCGCATCCAAGCACCGCTCGCCGCGCACCTGTTGGGGCTGCTCGGCGCCGACGTGGTGCGCGTCGAGCCGCCGGGCGGTGATCCGCTGCGCGGGATGCCGCCCGCCTGTTCGGGCGTCTCGGCGCGCTGGCTCGCCCTGAACCGGGGCAAGCGGGCCGTGGAGGTGGACATCAAGTCGGCGGCGGACCGGGCGCGGCTGCGGGAGCTGGTGGCGGGCGCGGATGTGTTCCTGCACAACTGGGCGCCGGGCAAGGCAGCCCAACTGAGCCTGGACCGCGCCGACTTGGTGGCGTCCGCCCCCGGTCTCGTCTACGCGTACACGAGCGGCTGGGCGGACCGTGTCCCGGACCCGCCGATGGGCACGGACTTCATGGTGCAGGCCCGCACCGGGGTGGGCGAGGCCGTGCGCCCCGCCGACGAGCCGCCCGCGCCGTCCTTGATGACGCTGCTCGACGTCCTGGGCGGGCTGCTGGGCGCCGAGGCGATCCTCGCGGGCCTGCTGACGCGGGAGCGGACCGGGCGCGGCGTGGGCGTGGAGTCGTCGCTGCTCGGCGCCGCCGATGTGCTGACGGCGTCCGCGCGGGCCCGCGTCGCGGCGGGTGGCACGGCCCGCCGGCCGGCGGGGTTCCGCCGCCCGCTGCCCACGGCGGACGGCTGGCTGTCCCCCACCGACGCGAGCGCGCCCGCGGCAGCCGCGTACGACCTGCGCCGACTCCCCACGCCCGAGGCCGTGGGCCTGCTCCGGGGCCACGGCCTGTCCGCGGCGCCCGTCACCACCGACCTCTCCGCCCTGCTGCGGTCCCCCGGTCCCTGCGGCCAGATCCCCCGCGACACCCACGGCGCCCCGGCGGTCCCGGCGCCCTGGGTCTTCGCGTGAGCACCCCCGCCCTCCCTGCGGCTGCCCCCACTCACCCGCGCGCCACCCACCACTCCGACTCCCACTCCCAGGAGCCCCGCATGACCCTCGCCCTCCCCGACCTCCTCCCCGCCGGCCTGCGCAGGTCCTGGGCCGCCGACGGGACCTGCCCCGACCTGGACCTCTACAGCCTGTTCCGGGCGCGGCAGATCGCCGACCCGCATCGCACCGCCGTCATCGACGGCAAGGGGAAGCTCTGTTACACCGCGCTCGACCGGAAGGCCCGATGTCTGGCCGCCGGGCTCTCGGGGCTCGGGATACGGGCGGGGGACGTCGTGGGCGTGCAGCTGCCCAGTGGCCGTCATGCCGTCGTCGCGGATCTCGCGCTCGCCGCGCTCGGGGCCGTCGCGCTGCCCTTCCCCGTGGGGCGGGGCGGGCGGGAGGCCGCGTCGCTGCTGCGCCGGTCCGAGGCGGTCGCCGTGCTCGCGGCGACCGAGCACCGGGGCGCCCACCACGCCGCCGACCTGCTCGCCCTCGCCGGGGAACTCCCCCACTTGCGTACGGTCGTCGCCACCGGGACCGCGGCGGAGGTGCCCGCGGGGGCCGTCGCCCTGTCCGCCCTCCTGCGGGACGGCGACCCCGCCGCCTTCACGCCGGTGCGGCCCGACCCCGACCGGGCCGCGCGCATCCTCGTCTCCTCCGGCTCCGAGGCCGAGCCGAAGATGGTCGCGTACTCGCACAACGCGCTGGCCGGGGGGCGCGGCAACTTCCTCGCCTCCCTCATGCCGGACGGCACCCCGCCGCGGTGTCTGTTCCTGGTCCCGCTGGCGTCGGCGTTCGGCAGCAACGGCACCGCCGTCGCGCTCGCCCGGCACGGCGGCACCCTCGTGCTCCTCGACCACTTCACGCCCGAGGCGGCCCTGGACGCGCTCGTCGAGCACCGGCCGACGCACGTCCTCGGGGTGCCGACGATGGTGCGGATGCTCCTGGACCGCATCACGAGCGGCGACGCCACCCGCCCCGAACTGCCCTCCCCCACCGCCCTCGTCGTCGGCGGCTCCCCCCTCGACGAAGCGACGGCCGCGGAGGCCCGGCGGGTCTTCGGCTGCCCGGTCGTCAACCTCTACGGCTCCGCCGACGGCGTCAACTGCCATACGGGGCTCGACGCACGGCCCGTCCAGGAGGAGCACGCCGCCGGGGTGCTCGCGGGCCGCCCGGACGCCCGCGTCGCGGAGATACGCATCGCCGTGCCGGACGCGCCCGGCCTCGTCGAGGCACCCGTGGGCGCCGTGGGCGAGATCGTCGCGCGCGGCCCCATGACGCCGCTCTGCTACGTCGCCGCCCCCGACCTGGACGCCCGCTACCGCACCGCCGACGGCTGGGTGCGCACGGGAGACCTGGGGCGGCTCGACGAGGACGGGACGCTGCGGGTGGTGGGGCGGCTCAAGGACGTGGTGATCCGGGGCGGCGCCAACATCAGCCCGGCGGAGGTGGAGGTCGAGCTGGCCGCGCACCCGCTGGTGCGGGACGTGGTGTGCGTCGGGGTCCCCGACCCCCTGATGGGCGAACGCCTCGCGGCCTGCGTGGTCGCGTCCACCGCTCGGCCGCCCACGCTCGCCGAGCTCTCCGCGCACCTGGACGCCCGCGGCCTGGAGCGCCGCAAGCACCCCGAACAGCTGCTCGTCGTCCGGGAGTTGCCGCTCACCCCGGCGGGCAAGCCGGACCGCCCGCTGCTGCGGAAGCGGCTGGGCGGCGCGTTCGAGGACATCGACGCGGGACGGCCGTCGCTGGCCGGGGCGGTCTGATCAGCCGTACGTGAGGGGGCCACCCGGATCATCCGGGTGGCCCCCTCACACCTGCACGTGCCGCTGCCGGTGGCGGCGGGCCTCGGTCAGCTCTCGCCCATCCCCTTCTTCACCGCCCCGGCCGCGTCCCGGTACACCGCCAGCAGGTCCAGGTCCTCGCCCGGGTAGTTGACGATCTCCACCTGCCGGGCGCCGGAGTCGGGCAGGACCTTGCCCGTCGTCATGTGGGCGTTGTCCAGGACGAGGGCGGGCTTCTTCTCCGACAGGTCGGACAGCTGCTTCGCGGTCACGGCCTCCGGGCCGTACGTGCCGACGACGTCCGCGCCCGCGAGCTTCGCGGACCACGCGGTGAACGTCTGCGCGGCGACCTTCGGCGCCCTGCCGCCGGGCCAGGACGCCGTCAGCTCCTTGTGCAGCTTGCCGTACTCGGCCTTGAAGGTCGTGTTCCAGCGGGCGGCCGCCGCCTCGGTGCCGAACTTCTTGCCCAGGCGCGTCACTTCGGCCGTCACCTTGGCGGCGTCGTTGTCGAGGCCGACCTCGACGAGCTCGGCGTCGGAGCCGGCCGCGTCCTTGATCTTCGCCGCGTACGGCTCGAAGGGCGCGTAGAGCACGAAGTCGGCGTCGGCGACGGCCGCGAGGTCGGACGGCTTCGGGTCGTAGTCGGGGGCGTGGTGCACCGACTTCGGGACGATCACCCGCACGTCGCGGGCGCCCGCCGCCTTGGCGAAGGCGCCCTCCCAGGTGGTGGTGACCACGACGGACGGCGACCCGCCCTTGGAGCCCTTGCCCGCGGAGCCGGACTTCTCGCTGTCGCCCCCGCAGGCCGTCGCGGTGAACGCGAGGCCCGCGGCCAGGGTCAGTGCGAGGGAGGCAGGGACGGAGCGGTGGGAGGGGACTGCGGGGATACGGACGCGGGTGCGCGCCATGAGCTGATTCTCCGTTCGGGGATGAGATGGACGGCGAGGACCACGGCCCCGGCCGTCAGGACAAGCACGGGGCCCGGCGGCAGGTCGAACTTGAGGGCGACGAGGAACCCGGAGAGGTTCACGGCGACGCCGATGCCGACCGCCCAGGCGGTGATGGACTTCAGGGACGACCCGAGGCGCCGGGCGGCGAGCGCGGGCAGCAGGGTGAGCGCGTCGACGAGCAGCGCGCCGGTGAGTTTGATCGCCCCGGCGACGGCCACCGCGACCAGGACGAGCAGCAGCAGGGTGAGCCGCTCGACGCGGACCCCTGAGGACAGGGCGAGTTCACGGTCGTACAGGAGCAGCGCGAGGTCGCGGCGGCGCCACCAGAACAGCACGGGAACGGCGACGGCCAGCGCTCCGACCACCCACAGGTCGGCGGCGCCGACGGAGAGGATCGAGCCCCACAGGAGCGCGAAGGCGCCCGAGGCGTTCACCCCGGACACCGCGAGCACCAGGAGCGCGGCCGCGATCGCGAGGCTCATCAGCAGGCCCATCGCCCCGGAGAGGCCGTCCGGGGTGCGGGCGAGCGGGGCGACCGAGGCGCCCGCGAGTCCGCAGGCGACCAGGGCGCACAGCATCGGGTCGAGCCCGGTGAGCAGGCCCACGGCGATGCCGAGCAGCGCGACGTGCATCATCGCGAACCGCACCGGCATGATGTCGAGCCCCACGATGACGACCCCGATCACGGGGAGCCCCAGAGCCGCCAACAGCAGTGCTGCGCCCGCCCGTTGGACCGGCAGCAGCTGCAGCAGGACGCCGAGGTCGGCCGACGCGACGGCGGTCACCGGGCGCCTCCCGCCGCCGAGGCGTCGCGCGCCACCGCGCGCAGGGTGCCCGCGGCCATCTCCAGGGTCCGGTCGCAGCGGTCGGCGAGGGACCGGTCGTGGGTGACGACGAGGACCGTCACGGGCAGCGACAGGAGCACGTCGGCGGCCTCTTCCTGGCCTTCGAAGTCGAGGGCGGCGGTGGGTTCGTCGGCGAGCAGCACCCCGGCGCCCGCGGCGACGCAGCCGACCGCCCGCGCCAGGTACATGCGCTGGAGCTGGCCGCCGGACAGGGTGTGCAGGGGCCGGTCCGCGAGGTGGGCCACGCCCAGCCTCCCGGCCGCTTCCCCGGCCGGGCCCGCCGCGCCGCCGCTGGCCAGCAACTCCCGTGCGAGCAGCGGGAACCGGCCCACGGCGGGCTTCTGCGGGATCCACGCGCAGGCGCGCCGCCGCCATGCCCACTCGGCGGCGCTGCCCGCCGTGCGGCCGCCGACGCGGATGGTCCCGCCGACCCGGCGGTGCAGGCCGAGCACGGCCCGCAACAGGGTCGTCTTGCCCGACCCGTTGGTGCCGGTCAGGGCGATCCGCTCACCTGCCGCGACGTCGAGGTCCACGCCGCGCACGGCCTCGACCCGCCCGTGGCGGCAGGCGACGTCGCGCATCCGTACGTCGAGACCGTCCGTCCCGCCCGCCCCGCGCGCGTCGGGACCGTCCATGGCGCTGCTCACTCCCCGCTCACTCCCCACTTCTGCCTGCTCGGTGTTCCTCGACAGGAGTCGGGGCGCGGGACCGATGAGTTCCCGGCGGATCCAAGTCGGGCGTGGCGTCAGCCACCGGGGCGGACCACGACCGCCTCCGCCGCGACGCGGCCCCCGTGCCGGAAGGTCAGCTCGAACCGCACCCGGTCCCCCACCCGCCAGTCGGCGCGCGCCGTGAGCATGATGTCCAGGCCGTCGGGCGCCATCGCGAGGGTCGCGCGCGCCGGGACGGTCGCGGAGCCCACCATGCGCATGGACGCCGCCCCGCCGCCCAGAGGCGCGTACCGGCCGAGCATCACGTCGTCGACGCCGGGCGCCGTCACGGACACCAACTGGTCGTCCGCGCCACCGGAGTTGGTGATCCGGAAGAACGCGGCGGTGTCCGTGGTGTCGCCGTACGGCAGGAAGACACGCCCCGCGTCGACCTCGATGCGCGGCGGGCTGCCCGCGGCTCCGGAGCCGGTCCACAGGACGAGCCCGCACAGGGCGACGGCGCTCGCCGCCACCGGAGCCAGCGCGGCGCGCAGCGCATCGGCCGTCCGTCGGGTCATCGCAGTCCTCCTCGTACGGGCTGCCAGGTGCGCAGCCGCAAGCTGTTGCCGACCACCAGGAGCGAGCTGGCGGACATCGCGGCGGCGGCGACCATCGGGTTGAGCAGCCCGACCGCGGCGAGCGGCAGCGTGACGGCGTTGTAGCCGAAGGCCCACAGCAGGTTGGTCCTGATGGTGGCGAGGGTGCGCCGGGCGAGCCGGACCGCGTCGGCGACGGCCTCGATGTCGCCGCGCACGAGCGTCACGTCGGCGGCGCCGATGGCCGCGTCGGTGCCGCCGCCCATGGCGATCCCGAGGTCGGCCCCGGCGAGGGCGGCCGCGTCGTTGACACCGTCACCGATGACCGCGACCCGGCGCCCCTCGGCCTTCAACTCCCTGACGAGGGCTGCCTTCTGCTCCGGTGTGCGGCGGGCGTGCACCTCGTGGATGCCGAGGTCGGCGGCGACGGCGCGGGCGGTGGCCGCACGGTCCCCGGTGGCGAGGACGGGGCGCACGCCGAGCCGCCGGAGCCGGTGCACGGCGCGGTAGCTGCCGGGCCTCGGCAGGTCCGCGAGGGCGATGAGCGCCGCGGGCTCGCCGTCGACACGGACCAGGACGGCGGTGTGCGCGGCGGTCTCGGCCTCGGCGAGCGCTCCGCTCAGGGCGCCGTCCAGGGGACCGTCCGGGACGCCCTCCAACGCGTCGCCCGGCGCGCCGACTTCGACGAGCCGCCCTGCGACACGGCCGCGCACGCCCCGCCCGGCGTCGGCCCGGAACTCCCGTACGTCCGGGAGCCCTTCGTCGCCCGCGCGGCTCTGCGCGTACGCGGCGACGGCCCGCCCCACCGGGTGTTCCGACCCTTGCTCCACGGCCCCCGCGAGCCGCACCACCTTCTCTTCCCCGATGCCGTCGGGGCGGGCGGTGACGCGGGTGACGCTCATGTGCCCGGAGGTGAGCGTGCCCGTCTTGTCGAGGACGACGGTGTCGATGCGGCGCAGCGTCTCCAGGGCGCGGGCACCGCTGACCAGGACGCCGAGCCGGGCACCCCGGCCGGTGGCGGCGAGGAGTGCGGTGGGGGTGGCCAGGCCGAGCGCGCAGGGGCAGGCGACGACGAGGACGGCGACGCTCGCGGTGACGGCCGCCTGCGCGTCGGCCCCGGCGCCGAGCCAGAACCCGAGCACGGTGACGGCGAGGGCGAGCACGACCGGCACGAACACCCCGGCCACCGCGTCGGCGAGCCGCTGGGCGCGCGCCTTGCCCGCCTGAGCATCCGTCACCATGCGGGTGATGCGGGCGAGTTGAGTGTCGGCGCCGACCGCCGTGGCGCGCACGAGCAGCAGCCCGCCCACGTTGACGGCGCCTCCGGTCACCGCGGAGCCCGGCCCGACCTCGACGGGCTCGCTCTCCCCGGTGACGAGCGACAGATCCACGGCGGACCCACCCGAGTCGACGACCCCGTCGGTGGCGACCCGCTCCCCCGGCCGCACGACGAAGACCTGCCCCTTCACCAACTCCCCGATGGGTACGCGCCGTTCGGTCCCGGCCCCGCCGTCCCGCACCGCGACATCCTTGACCGCGAGCCCGGCAAGGGACCGCAGCGCCTCCCCGGTGCCACGCCGCGCCCTCTCCTCCAGGCAGCGCCCGGCGAGCACGGACAGCGGCACCCCGACGGCCGCCTCCAGGTACACATGCGCGACACCCTGCTGCCCCGCACCGGAGACCCACAGGGTGAACGGCATCCGCATGCCCGGCACCCCCGCACCGCCCAGGAAGAGCGCGTACGTGGACCAGGCGAACGACGCGGCGACGCCGAGCGACACGAGCGTGTCCATCGTCGCCGCCGAGTGCCGCAGCCCGCGCAGCGCCCGGACGTGGAAGGGCCACGCACCCCACACGGCGACCGGCGCGGCGAGCACGAAGCACAGCCACTGCCAGTTGCGGAACTGGAGGGCGGGCACCATCGAGAGGACGAGGACGGGGGTGGAGAGGAGGGCGGTGACGAGGAGTCGCCGCAGGTCGTCGCGTGACCCCGACTCGGCTTCCTCCGCCGGGTGTTGCGGTTTCTGTTTCTCGTCCTCGGGTTCCGGAGGCAGCTCCGCCGTGTAGCCGGCGCGCTCGACGGCGGCGACGAGCTCTTCGGGCGCGAGGTCCGGCGGGTGGCTGACGCGGGCGCGACCGGTGGCGAGGTTGACCGTGGCGGTCACCCCCTCAAGGCGCCCGAGCCGCTTCTCGACGCGCTTCACACAGGCCGCGCAGGTCATGCCGCCGACGGTCAGGTCGGTGGTGGCGGCGGTGTCGGCCGCCTCGACGCCGCTCACCCGTGTCCTCCGTGCATGCCGCCCATGTCGCCGCCCCCGCCGCTCTCTCGGCCACCGGGGTCATCGGTGTCGCCGCGGTGCATGCCGGGCGCGACCGGCCCGGCGGCCGACCCCACGGCGTAGGCCACCGCGAACATCGCCGCGAGCAGCAGGAGGAAGGCGCAGAGCGCGAACGGAAGCTGGGACTTGCTCATCACCTCTCAGGAGTCGGACGGGGGCGGCGATCAGTTCCCGATGTCTTTCCCGCGCAGCTCTTGCCCTTGCGAGTAATAAGCAACAATCTTGACTGGTCCTTACCTACCGTCCAGGAGGCGGAGCCTTCGCATGCCCAGGTTCGTGCCGGTCGCCGGGCCCCAACGCACCCTCGCCGCGGCCAACTTCGTCTACACCGTCGGCAGCGGCGTCTACCTCACGGCGGGGGTGCTGTACTTCACGGAGGCCGTGCGCCTCCCGGCCGGGCAGGTGGGGCTGGGGCTCGGCGTCGCCGGGCTCGTCTCGCTGCTCGCGGGCATCGCCGTCGGGCACCTCGCGGACGCCCGCGGAGCGCGCGGCGTCTATGCGGGGACGCTCGTCGTACAGGCCCTGGCGACGGCCGGGTTCGTCCTCGCGGACGGCTTCTGGCCGTTCGTCCTCGCGGTGACCGCGGCCACCGGGGCGAAGGCGGCGGGGGTGGCCGCGCGCTCCCCGCTCATCCGGCACTACGGAGGCGAGCGGCCGCAGGAGTTCCGCGCCTATCTGCGCGCCGTGACCAACGTCGGGGTCTCACTGGGCGCGCTGCTGGCGGGCTGGGCGGTGCAGGTCGACACCCTGACCGCGTATCAACTCCTCGTCGTCGGCAACGCGTTCGCCTTCCTCGCGTCGGCCGTGATGCTGGTCCGGCTGCCGTCGGTCGCGCCCTCGCCCGCCGCGCGCGGACCGCGCTGGGTGGCTCTGCGGGACCGCCCGTATCTGGTCCTCACCGCGCTCGACGGCGTGATGGCCGTCCAGTTCAAGGTGCTCACGGTGGCCGTGCCGCTGTGGCTGGTGGCGGCCACGAGTGCGCCGCGCTGGCTCATCTCGGGGACGATGCTCGTCAACACGGTGCTCATCATCGCCCTGCAGGTGCGGGCGAGCCGTTCCGTCGACTCGCCCGCGGCCGGGGGCCGCGCCTATCGCCGTGCCGGAGCGGCCTTCCTCGTCGCGTGCGCGCTCATCTCCTTCTCGGCGGGCGTCCCGGCGTGGGCGGCCGCCGCCCTCCTCATGGCCGCGGTGGCCGTCCACACCGTCGGTGAACTCTGGCACTCCGCCGGCGGGTTCGAGGTCTCCTTCGCCCTCGCCCCGCACCACGCCACCGGCCAGTACCTGGGCGTCTTCGGGCTGGGCGCGGGACTCGCCGAGGCCCTCGGCCCCGGTCTGCTCATCTCGCTCTGCATCACCTGGGGCCGGCCCGGCTGGTACGTCGTCGGGGCCCTGTTCGCCGTGACGGGTCTCGCGGCGCCGCTCGCCGTGCGATGGGCGGAGCGCCGCCGCAGCGCGGGCGTCAGTGCGCCGCGCGGCGACGCGTCTCGTTCTGCCGCCACTCCCGGCCCGCCTGTCGCATCAGTGCCGGGTACACCCCCAGGTACCGGAAGGGCTTGATGCCCAGCATGTACAGGGAGCCGAGGCGGCCGTTGGGCCTGACCAGGACGGCCATCTGGCCCCGGTAGCCGCCGTGGCCGTCGGGGACCCAGCCGATGTGCATCACCCCGTGCATGGTCTTGTTGGCGTACTCGGCGGCCCACTCGTCGTGCGTCTGGAAAATCGAGGTGAAGGGCGCGGAGTCGGGACCCCGCGACCCCTCCCGCAGATCGTCCGGCAGCCGGTCGCGCAGCGTCGCCACGCGGTCGCCGACACCGGACTCCGGCCCGTCCCAGCCGAGCAGCGCGCCGAGCTTCCAGCGCACCGCGAAGAGGAAGCGGCCCACGGCGTCGGCGCCGGTCGGCTTCTCGTCGCCGTCGGCCGCGATCTGCTCGACGAGGTGGTGCAGATCGTCCGGGCCGCCGGGCGTCGGAATCATCCACACGTCCTCGAGCCGGAAGTCCCCGGCGATCTCGTGGACGCGCCAGGCGCGGTGGGTGTGGTCGGTGGCGGGAAGGCGCAGGCTGCTCATGACGGACCCCCTGTCCATACGGTCTATACGGTGCCGTATAAAGCGAGCATAGACCCATCTATACGGCGCCGTATACTCGTGGCGGGCCAGGGGGATTGTGAAAGGAGACACAAACATGGGCGCGGTCCGCACCCCGCGGGAGAAGTGGATCGAGGAGGGTCTGCGGGCCCTCGCCGCGGGCGGCCCCGAGGCCGTCCGGGTCGAGGTCCTCGCGCAGGCTCTCGGCGTCAGCAAGGGCGGCTTCTACGGCTACTTCCGCAACCGCGCCGCTCTGCTGGAGGAGATGCTCGACACCTGGGAGCGCGGAGTCAGCGATGACGTGATCGAGGAGATCGAGCGCGACGGCGGCGACGCCCGCGAGCGGCTCGAGCGGCTCTTCGACTACGTGGGCGGGCACGGAACCCACGTCACCAGCCCCGCCCTCGAACTCACGATCCGCGACTGGGCCCGCCGCGACGAGATCGTGGCGGGCCGGCTGCGCCGCGTCGACAACCGGCGCATGGACTATCTGCGGGGGCTCTACGGCGCCTTCTGCCCCGACGAGGGTGACGTCGAGGCCCGCTGCCTGATCAGCTTCTCGCTGCGCGTCGGCGACCATCTCATCGCGGCCGACAACGGCCCGCGCAGCCGTACGGAAGTCCTCGCCGCGGTCAGGAAGAGGCTGCTCGCCTGAGCGGCGCGGGCAGTTCGCGCACCCGCGCCCCCGGCTCAGCTCAACTCAGCTCGGCTCGGCTCAGCGCCGCCCCTTCGCCCGCTCCAGGCCCGCGACGCCGACCGCGGCCAGGCCGACCTGGATGGCCAGTTCGATCCAGTCGATGCCCTTGGTGTCGGCGACGTCGAACGCGACGGCGATGGCGGTGCCGACGAACGCCGCCGCGATGCCGACCAGGATCGTCCACAGCACACCGATGTGCTGACGGCCCGGAATGACCAGGCGGCCCAGGACTCCGATCACGATGCCGATCAGGATCGCGCTGATGATGCCCGAGATCTCCATGCCGCTCGCCTCTCGTCGACAGAGCACTCGACTTCATGAGTGCCCACGTCAAGGCGGGGCAGTCCTCGGCTCGGCCCGGCGCGCACCCGTCTGTTACGGGTGCGGCAGGGGCGGGTCACCGAGGCCGTCGCGCAGGAAGGGCAGCATCCCCCGCTCCAGCAGCGCCCGTTCCCACGCGTCCCGGGCCGCGCCGACCTCGGCGTCCTCGGCCAGGGACGGAGTGCCCTCCGCCACGGGCCGGTTGCGGGCCGCGGCCGAGAGCAGCCAGGCCAGATCGCCCACCGCCGCGCCGACCGCCACGCACGCGCACACCACCCCGGCCGTGAGCAGCCCGCCGCCGACGTAGTGGCGGCCGTCGACGGCGCTCATCACGAATCCCCACACCAGGAAGACCACCGACGCGATGCCGGACAGGGCCGGCACGACGATCGCGAGCGCGGGCAGGATGCCGTCGCGGGTGCGGGAGAAGGGGGCGGGGGTCTCGTCGACGCCCTGCGCCAGGCCGGGGGCGCGCTGCGCCGCGTGCTCCTTCGCCTCCTGGTAGGCCGCGTACTCCGCGGCGGCCGCGGCCTCTATGGCGCCCCTGCCCCGCAGGGCGCTCGCGCGCAGCCGCGCCCGGTCGGCGGCTCGCGCCGGGCGGGCCAGCTCTCGCGCCATCTCACGGGAGTTCAGGGCTCGGTCGAGTATCTCCTCGAAGGCGGCGGCGCGTTCCGCCGTCGGTTCGTCGTACTCCATGATGCGCATGTCCATCCCCCGATGAATGTCCGTGCGGGGCGCAGGGCCCCGCATGTGGACGACGTGTCGGCTTGCCTGGACGGTTCCGTCCGGGGGGTGAAGGGTTCCGGAACGGAAAACGTCCAGGGCCGACCCTAACGGGCCGGCCCTGGACGTCAGCACCGGGTGATCTCCGGAGGATCCGGGCGATCAGGGAGTGCCGGTCAGGCGATGTCGAACCGGTCGAGGTTCATGACCTTGTCCCACGCCGCGACGAAGTCCTTCACGAACTTCGCCTTCGCGTCGTCGCTCGCGTACACCTCGGCGACCGCGCGCAGCTCGGAGTTGGAGCCGAAGACGAGGTCGGCACGGGTGCCGGTCCACTTGACGGCACCGGAGGCGTCGCGGGCCTCGAACTCGTCCTGCGCCTCGGACGTGGACTTCCACTGCGTGTCCAGGTCGAGCAGGTTGACGAAGAAGTCGTTCGTCAACGTGCCCGGCCGGTCGGTGAGGACGCCGTGCTTGCTGCCCTGGTGGTTGGCGCCCAGGACGCGCAGGCCGCCGACGAGGACGGTCAGCTCGGGGGCGCTCAGGTTGAGCAGGTTCGCCTTGTCGATCAGCAGGTACTCGGCGGGCAGGCGGTTGCCCTTGCCGACGTAGTTGCGGAACCCGTCGGCGCTCGGCTCGAGCGCGGCGAACGACTCGACGTCCGTCTGCTCCTGCGAGGCGTCGACGCGGCCCGGCGTGAACGGCACCTCGACCTCGACGCCGCCGTCCCCCGCCGCCTTCTCGACGGCCGCGGTGCCCGCGAGCACCACGAGGTCGGCCAGCGAGACCCGCTTGCCGCCCTGGGAGTTGAACGACTCCTGGATGCCCTCGAGGGTGCGCAGGACCTGGGCGAGCGCGTCCGGGTTGTTGACCTCCCAGCCGCGCTGCGGCTCCAGGCGGATGCGGCCGCCGTTGGCGCCGCCGCGCTTGTCGCTGCCGCGGAAGGAGGAGGCGGCGGCCCAGGCGGCGGAGACCAGCTGGGCGACCGTCAGGTCCGTGCCGAGGACCTGCTCCTTGAGGGCGGCGACGTCGGCGGCGCCGAGGACCTCACCGGTGCGCTGCGGCAGCGGGTCCTGCCACAGGAGCTCCTCGGCGGGGACCTCGGGGCCGAGGTAGCGGACGACCGGGCCCATGTCACGGTGCGTCAGCTTGTACCAGGCGCGGGCGAAGGCGTCCGCGAACAGCTCCGGGTTCTCGTAGAAGCGGCGCGAGATCTGCTCGTAGACCGGGTCGAAGCGGAGCGACAGGTCGGTGGTGAGCATCGTCGGAAGCTGCTTCTTCGACGCGTCGAAGGCGTCGGGAATGATCGCCTCGGCGTTCTTCGCGACCCACTGGTTGGCACCGGCCGGACTCTGCGTGAGCTCGTACTCGTACTCGAAGAGGTTCTTGAAGAAGTTGTTGCTCCACTGGGTGGGCGTCTCGGTCCACGTCACCTCGAGGCCCGAGGTGATCGCGTCCTTGCCGACGCCCGTGCCGTGGGTGCTCTTCCAACCGAGGCCCTGCTGGTCCATCGGCGCGGCCTCGGGGTCGTTGCCGACGGCGTCCGCCGGGCCCGCCCCGTGGGTCTTGCCGAAGGTGTGGCCGCCCGCGATGAGGGCGACGGTCTCCTCGTCGTTCATCGCCATGCGGCGGAACGTCTCGCGGATGTCGCGGGCCGCGGCGACCGGGTCCGGGTTGCCGTTGGGGCCCTCGGGGTTGACGTAGATGAGGCCCATCTGGACCGCTGCCAGGGGGTTCTCCAGTTCGCGGTCGCCGGTGTAGCGGGCGTCGCCGAGCCACTCGGTCTCGGGACCCCAGTAGACGTCCTCGTCGGGCTCCCACTCGTCCACGCGGCCGCCGGCGAACCCGAAGGTCTTGAAGCCCATGGTCTCCAGGGCGACATTGCCGGTGAGGACCATGAGGTCGGCCCAGGAGATGGACTGGCCGTACTTCTTCTTGACCGGCCACAGCAGACGGCGGGCCTTGTCCAGGCTCGCGTTGTCCGGCCAGCTGTTGAGCGGGGCGAAGCGCTGCTGGCCGCCGCCCGCGCCGCCGCGGCCGTCGCTGATCCGGTAGGTGCCCGCGCTGTGCCAGGCCATGCGGATCATCAGCGGGCCGTAGTTGCCGAAGTCGGCGGGCCACCAGTCCTGCGAGGTGGTCAGGACCTCGGCGATGTCCCGCTTCACGGCGGGCAGGTCGAGGGACGTGAATGCCTCGGCGTAGTCGAATTCCTCACCGAGGGGGTTGGCCACGGCGGGGTTCTTGGCCAGAATCTTCAGGTTCAGCCGGTCCGGCCACCACTGGCGGTTGCCACCGCCCTGGGTCGGGTGCGGGGCGCGACCGTGGGCGACCGGGCAGCCGGTGGCGTCCGCCGGCTCGGGGTCGGTGACGATCGCGTCGTGGTTCTCAGTCATGGGAATCCTTCCGGACGGGGCGGATCACGATGCTCAGGAACTGCGGGCGGTGGAACGACGAATACGCGGCCATGCAGGTGTGGGAGGCCACACGCACGGCACTGGGAGGAAGCACGGCACACCGAGGAGTACGGCTGGAGAGGAGCTGCGGCTCACGTCGTCCCACACCCCGGAGGCGATCGCCTCGGTGCGAGCGGACCCGCTTCCTGAAGTCACGCACCATTCCTCGCTGTTGCCCTGTCCCTTGGCCGTCGGCCGGAACCGATCCTACGATGGACGAAATCCAAGTCAATACGACAGACAGGCCCGTACGGATTCATCCGTCGGACGACGCACAGTTAGGCTGGTGGCATGAGTGACCTGCTCGAAAGGCTTCGTGGACGCGGCTGGCGGCTGACGGCTCAGCGCCGCGTGGTGGCCGAGGTTCTGGACGGCGACCACATCCACCTCACCGCGGACGAAGTGCTCGCGCGCGCCACCAGCCGCCTCCCGGAGATCTCCAGAGCGACCGTCTACAACACCCTCGGTGAACTCGTCACGCTCGGCGAGGTGATCGAGGTGGCGACCGACGGCCGCGCCAAGCGCTACGACCCCAACGCCCACCACCCCCACCAGCACCTGGTGTGTTCGGGCTGCGGCGCGATCCGCGACGTGCACCCGGGCGGCGACCCGCTGGCCGCGCTGCCGGACTCGGAGCGCTTCGGCTTCACGGTCTCCGACGTCGAGGTGACCTACCGGGGCCTGTGCCCCGACTGCGCCTGAAGCAGCGCGCGGCTCACGGGCTGAGGGAACACCAGATCCGCTCCGGCAGGATGCGCGCGGCCTGATCGAGGTCGACGTCGTCGATGCCGGACAGCCACCGGCGCGCCGTCGCGATGACCGGCCCCATGACGAGCGCCTCCACCAACGGCACGGGCAGCGGGGCGAGTTCACCCGCCTCGATGTGCGCGCGCACCCAGTCGGCCAGCGGCGAGAGCCGGGCCTCCTGGGCGTCGCGCAACTGCTTGGCCTGCGCCATCCCCAGCCGGTCGGCGTACGAGGAGTGGAGCAGGCGAGCCGCGTCCGGATGCTCCTGGACGAAGGCCAGATAGGTCCGCACCAGGGCCCGCACGCCGGTCCGGGCCGTGCGGGACCGCTCGACGGCCGCGGCGAGTTCTTCGAGGAGGCGGCCGAGCCAGCGGAGCAGCAGCGCGTTCATGAGCCCGTCGACGCTGCCGAAGTGGTGGTAGAGACTGCCCGGGCTGACGCGACTGGACCGGGTCAGCGCGCTGACGGTGACGCCCTGTTCGCCGGAGTCGGCGTACACCCGCAGCGCCGTGTCCAGGAGGCGGTCGGCCGTCTCGGCGCCGCGTTGTTGCTTGGGACTCATGATGCCGGCCAGCGTAACTACTCCCCGCCGGTGTACGCCGACCCCGAGGGGCGCTCCCTCAGATGCGGTCGGCCGCGATGAGCAGATAGTGGAAGCTGCCCTCGCGGTACGCCGTCAGGAAGGGCTCCTCGATGCCGGTGGCGAGCGTCGACTTGGCGCGCAGTTCCCAGTAGGGGATGGTCGCGGCCGTGAGGTCGACGACGTTGATGGGCACGAGGCCGTTGGCGGCGAGCGCCTTGAAGTAGGCGCTGCGGGGGTGGATGTTGCACGTGTAGTGCTCGTCGATGCGGCTGACGGCCTTGGAGCGCAGCCCCGTCACGTCGTTGGAGCAGCCCGTGATGGTCACGTAGCGGCCGCCGCGGGTCAACTGCCGGGCGTGCTCGGCGAACAGCTCGTGCAGGTCCACGTACATGGTGGACTCGTTGTTCCAGCTGCCCTGGAAGGCGCCGGTGGGCAGGCCGGTGTCGAGCATGTTGCGGAAGTGGTAGCGGACCTTGTCGTCCACGCCGCGCTTGCGGGCCTGGGTGCCCGCGAAGTCGACCTGGGACTCGGAGATCGAGACCCCGTCGACCTCGCAGCCGAAGCGGGCGTTGGCCATGACGCTCGTGCCGCCGCGGCCGCAGCCCGCGTCCAGTAACCGGTGGGCGGGCGCGATCGGGCCCAGGTGGTCGAGGAGGACGTCGGCCTGGGCGGACTCCAGGCGGTGCAGCTCCGCGATGATCTGCTTGTCCCGGGTCTCCTCGGGGCCTTCGAGGACGGCGGGGTCCCAGTCGCCGATGCCGTAGTGGTGGTGGTAGAGGCCGTCGACGTCGCCGAGGCGGAGGTTGACCGGGTCCTTCTCGTTGTTCCAGTACTGCGCGACCGCCTGCTGGTAGGCGGTGCGCAGGACGCGCGCGGAGGAGGCGGAGTTCGCAGGGGAGGCGGAGTTCGTGGAGGGTTCCGAAGTAGTCGTCATCGTGCGGGCTCCTTACACAACGTGCCGACGCTTGCGCGGCGTTCGGGGCGGGCGGAGGGTGGGGCGGCGGCCGGTGTCAGTCGGCGGTGCGGGACACCTCGACGTTCTCCAGGACGCCGAGCGCGTCGGGCACGAGCACCGCCCCCGAGTAGTAGGTGCTGACCAGGTACGAGATGACGGCCTGGTCGTTGATGCCCATGAACCGCACGTTCAGGCCCGGCTCGTACTCGTCGGGGATGCCGACCTGGCGCAGGCCGACCACGCCGGCCGCCTCCTCGCCGGTGCGCATCGCCAGGACCGACGTGGTGCCCTCGGCCGAGACCCCCAGCTTTCCCAGCGGGAAGATCGGCACGCCGCGCCAGGCCGGGATGCGGTGGCCGCCCACCTCGGCGTCGCCGAAGTAGATGCCGCGCCGGTTGCACTCGCGGCCGAACGCCGCGATGGCGCGCGGGTGCGCGAAGAACGCCTTGGTCTGGCGGCGCATGGCGAGCAGTTCGTCGAAGTCGTCCGGTGTGGGCGGGCCGGAGTGGGTGGAGATCCGCTGCCCGTAGTCCGCGTTGTGGAGCAGCCCGAACTCGCGGTTGTTGACGAGCTCCCACTCCTGGCGCTCGCGCAGCGCCTCGATGGTGAGCCGCAGCTGCTGCTCGACCTGGTTCATCGGCTCGTTGTAGAGGTCCGCGACGCGCGTGTGGACCTTGAGGACGGTCTGCGCGACGCTCAAGTCGTACTCGCGGGGCTGCAGTTCGTAGTCCACGAAGGTGCCTGGCAGGACCGGTTCGCCCGCGTGCCCGGCGGCCAGCGCGATGTCGGCCTCGCCGCGCTTGTTCTGCGGCCGCTCCCCCTCGGTCTGCCGCCGCCGTACGTGGGAGCTCAGCGCCTCGCTCTGGCCCGCGACCTCCTCGTACGCCTGCCGGGGCAGCGCCAGGACGGTGCACGCGGTCACGGCGCGCACGGTGAACTCCCAGTCGCCGGGCTCGGCGGAGACGACCTGGCCGCCGAAGAACCCGCCGTCGGCGATGAGGCCGAGCCGGGTCTCCTCTCCGTACTTGCCGGTGCCGACCTTCTCCGCCTTGCCGTGGGCGAGCAGATAGACGTGGTCGGCGGGGCGGCCCGCCTCGGCGAGCACCTGGCCCGGTCCGAACTCCCGCTGCTGGAACCGCTCGGCGAGCGCCTGCAGCGCGTCGGCCTCGTCGAATCCGCGCAGCAGCGGCAGCTCCGCCAGCTCCGCGGGCACCACCCGCACGTCCGCGCCTTCTTGTACGAAGGTCACGCGCCCGTCGCCGACCGCGTACACCAGACGCCGGTTGACCCGGTAGGTGCCGCCGCGCACCTCCACCCAGGGCAGGGTCCGCAGCAGCCAGCGCGAGCTGATGTTCTGCATCTGCGGAACGGTCTTGGTGGTGGTCGCCAGATTGCGCGCCGCCGCGATGCCCAGGCTCAACTGGGCCTGTCCCGCACTCTGTTCAGGTTGTTCCGACTGCTCCGCCGACGATGCGGTCGTCATCCCTGTTCCCTTCCACTGCCATTGGGGGCTGCGCGCCGCAAGTGAATCAGCGTGCGACGAGGGTGGTCGAGAGTGACCACAGATGCACACAACGCGTTTGCGCCAGGGGCACCGCACCCCCGCTGGGCCCGCCACGTCCACCGATGCCCTGGCATGCCGATCGCGTCCGCGGTGGAGGACGTCCGGATTTCGGCGCATGACCTCGGCCATCGTTCAGTGCTTCAACTACCTGGGCTTATAGCGATGGTGAGGATGTGTCAGAAGTGACCGCGGGAGCCGGGAGCGCGGTAGAGGTGTCCTTGTCCGGCCCCCGCGCGCCGTGCTATCCCTTCGTCGTGTGTGCGCCGAGCCGAGCCCCTGTGAACGGAGTTGCGGATGGAAACGCTGAATCGGCTGCTGTCCGGCCCCTCCGGGCTCGGCACGAGCTCGCTGCGCCTGGCTCCGGGCCCGGAAGGGGCTGCCCCAGGCCCGGCAGAGGCTGATACACCGGCCGCCGCGCCGCCCCCCTCCCCGCGCATCGAGGGCCTCTACTGCCCGCCCGCGGTGCGGGACGACCGCGCGCTGGCCGACGAGGTCAACGAGCGCGTCGTGCGGTGGGCGGAAGAGGAGGTGGACCTGTATCCGGACACCGATCTGCGCGCGGCCCTGCTCGCCTTCGACCCCGGGCGTTCGGTGATGCTGTGCCACCCGGACGCGCCCGGCCTCGACCACCTCATGGCCGCCGCCCGGCTCCTGGTCGCGGAGAACGCCGTGGACGACTACTTCTGCGAGGAGGAGTACGGCGGCCGCGCGGACCGGCGCGGCGCGGCGCTCGTCGTCGCCCAGTCCGCCATCGACCCCGCCCACAACACCCCGCACTACGAGGCCGACGGGCGCGCCGCCCTGGCCTCCCACCCCGCCCTGCGCTCGATGCGCTCGGCCATGGACCACTTCCTGGAGCTGGCCAGCCCGGCGCAGGGGCACCGCTACCGGCACGACATCGCGAACCTCTACCTCGGCTACAACGCGGAGGGCGACTGCATCACCCGCAACCGCACCCCCGCCGTGTGGGAGTACCTGGTGCAGCGGCAGTTCAACAGCTTCCGCGCCTGCCTGACCATCACCGACGCCATCGGCGGCTACGAGCTGCCCGCCGCGCTCTTCGCGGAGCCCGGCATCCAGCGCGCGGTCGCCCTCTCGTCGAACGCGGCGACCCTCTGCAACGACCTCTACTCACTGCGCAAGGAGCAGCAGAGCGAGCGCTTCCACTACAGCCTGCCCACGGCGATCGCCGCCGAGGAGGACTGCTCCATCGACGAGGCGTTCCAGCTGGCGATCGAGGTCCACAACGACATCGTCCACCTCTTCGAGGACCAGGCCGCCGCGCTCTCCCCCACGCACCCGGTGGTGGCCCGCTTCATGACCGGGCTGTCGAACTGGATCGGCGGCAACCACGAGTGGCACTCGGGGAACGTGGGCACGCGCTACGCGACGTCGCCCTGAGCGGCGTGCAGAGTCCAGGCGGCCTCGTGCGTGGCGGCGACGAGCGCGTGTTTCGTTGTCAGTCGATGACCGCCGTCGCCTCGATCTCCACCAGGTGCTCCGGGAAGGCCAGCGCCGCGACCCCGATCAGGGTGCCCGGCGGCACGGGCGTGACCCCGAGCCTCGCGGCGGCGCGGGCGGTCCCCGCCATGAACAGGGGCATCTTGTCGGGGGTCCAGTCGACGACGTACACGGTCAGCTTCGCGACATCACCGAAGGACGCCCCGACCCCCTCCAGTGCGGTGGCGATGTTGAGGTAGCACTGCTCGACCTGGGCGGCGAGGTCCCCGGCCCCGACAGTGACCCCGTCGGCGTCCCAGGCGACCTGCCCGGCGAGGAAGACCTGCCGGGTCCCGGAAGCGACCGCCACCTGCCGGTACGCGTCGACTTCCGGCAGCCCGGGGGGATTTACCAAGGTGATGGCCATGTCGCTGTCGTCCTCTCTCGTGGTTACCGGGGAACCGTAAGAGAGCGCACGCTGACGTGGAAGAACGCACTTTTCGGAGAGTGGGGAACCTCGCGGTGACCCAGCAGCTCAGGGGCATGAACGGCTCAGGGACGTGAACCGTCAGCGCCGTGCGTGCCGGATCGTCAGCCGCCCGAACCCGACGACCCCGGAGATCCGGATCGTCGGACCGCCGGGCCGGGCACCCCGCCGGGGCTTGTAGCGCGGCTCCTTCCACCCGACACTCAGCCCCTCCAGGTCCACGGTCGCGTCGCGCGGCACCGTGATCCTGCTCCTGCCGGTACCGAGCTGCACCTCGATGTCGACCACCGGGGTCTCGATGACCGCCCGGGACAGATCCAGGTTCATCCGCCCGAACCCGGTCACCACCTTGAGCGTCCGGGGCACCCGCCAGGCGCCGCGCCGCCGGATCCGGCCCGCGGGAGCGGAGATCGTGGCCGTGTCGCCCGCCTGCTCCGCCGGGAGCGAGGCCAGCGCCGACCGGATCTCGCCCTGCGTGGCGGCGGCGAGCACCCGGCCCACGCGCTCGTCCATCTGCTCGTGCGAGAGATACCCCTCGGCGTACGCCTGCTGGAGGCGCCGGGCGGCGCTGTCGCGGTCGTCGTCGCCGACGAGTTGGGACGGATCTTCGGGCAGCTGGGGCACCGCTTCACTCTAGGCCGTACTCACCCCCGTACGGTGACCTCGAGCCGCTCCGAGGCCCGCCACTCGCCGGTGGCCCGGTGCACGAGGTAACTGACCCGTGCCGTGCCCGGTTTGGGGCCGGACACGGTGAAGACGATGCTGTGGCCCACGTCCTCGGCGCCGACGACATGGCCGTCGATCCGCGAGGTGCGCAGCACCCCGGTGTCCCAGCGCAGCTGCACCTGGTCCCCGCCGCTCATGCCCTCGTACGGCTCGACGCGGACGACGAGCCGCCGCGCGCCGCCCTGCTCCAGCGGGACGACGAGCCGTGGCGCCCCGCCATGCGCGGCGACGGTGACGCTGTCCGCCGCGTCGATGACGGGTGCCGCCAAGGGCCCCGAGAACACCTCTGCCGTCTCTGTCATCGTGACTCCCTCGCATCCCCGATGCACCGGCGCGCGAACCTGAGCGGGGACGGCACGCCGCCCCGCCCCTCTCCCCTCATCATCCTCGGCCCGGCCGCCGCCGGTACATGCTCATTCACCCTTTCTTCGCGGCCAGTTCGGCCGGCTGACACGCGCCGACGGCACCCGCCCCGGACCCCACTCGCGCCCCTGTTCCACCGGCCGCGCGGGCGTCGGGGAGGATGGGGGCATGACGACGGTGGAACCCTTGGGCGCGGTGCGCGAACGCGTGCTCGCCACGCTGCGCCAAGAGATCATCAGCGGTCGCCTGCGCCCCGGCGACCGCCTGGTCGAGCGCGAACTCGCGGACCGTTTCGGGGTCTCGCGGGTCCCGGTGCGCGAGGCCGTCCGGGCGCTGCTCGCCGAGGGCTTCGTGACCTTCGAGACGCCGCGCCGCGCCGTCGTACGGACCCTGACGCGCACCGACGTCGCCGAACTCTTCGAGCTGCGCGAGGCGTTGGAGGTCTACGCGGCCGGGCGCGCCGCCGAACGCGGGACGCGCGACGACGTGGCGCGCCTGGAGGAGCTCCTGGACGCCGCCGCCCGCGCGACGGACAGCGGCGAGGCGGAGGCCATCACCGACATCAACACCCGCTTCCACGACCACGTCCTGGCCATGGCGGGCAACGGCCTGCTGATCTCCGTCATGGAGCCGGTCGACGGCCGCCTGCGCTGGCTGACCCGGCAGAACGAGGAGTGGCGCCACCTCCTCACCGAACACCGCGCGCTGTACGAGGCCGTGGCCTCCGGCGACGCGGACCGCGCCCGCGACATCGCCCTGGCCCACGTCCGCACCAACTACCGCTCGACGGTGCGGCACCTGTTCGGTGACGGCAGGGACGGCAGGGACGGCAGGGACGGCAGGGACGGCAGGGACGGCAGGGGCGACGGGGACGGCAGCTGACTCTGTATCGGCCGTGTATCACCCAGGACGGGGTCGGCCATCGATCCGGCGCCCGGGCCCGCATCCCAGGTGATCCGTGCTGAGCTGGGGTTATCGTTCGGTATCAAGTGGCAACAAGCCACCTCAAGCCGTACGAAAGGGAGCGCTGCCCCGTGTCCCCGTCCGCCCCGGCCCCGGGCTCCTCCCGTCCCCTGCGCGTGCTGCTCGTGGAGGACGACGACCTGATGCGGCGCTCGTTCACCGTCGCCCTGGAGCGCTACGGCTACGAGATGAAGGCCGCGGCCGACGGGCTCACCGGGCTTGAGCTCTTCCGTGAGCAGAGCTTCGACCTGCTGATTCTCGATGTGATGCTGCCGGGGCTCGACGGGATCGGGCTGTGCCGCAGGGTCCGGGAGACCAGCCTGGTGCCGGTCCTGATGATGTCCGCGCGCGGCGACGGCCTCGATGTCGTCGCGGGCCTGGAGGCCGGGGCGGACGACTACGTGGTCAAGCCCGTCGACACATACGTCCTGGTGGCCCGCATCCGCTCGCTGCTGCGCCGGGCGACGTACGCGCCCGCGGTGAGCACGGAGCAGGCCGCCGTGGAGGGGCCGCCACCGCCCGACGAGGGGCAGGTCCTCGTCTTCGGGGACCTGACCGTCGACACCGGCGGCCTGGAGGTGTCCGTGGCCGGCGAGCCCGTGGCGCTCACGCCGACCGAGCTGAAGCTGCTCCTTGAGTTCGCCGCCCACCCGGGCATCGTCCTGGAGCGGCACACCCTGCTGCGCAACGTATGGGAGTACGGCTGGGACGGGGACAGCCGGGTCGTGGACCTGTGTGTGCAGCGGCTGCGCGGCAAGCTGGGCCGGGACAGGATCGAGACGGTCCGCGGCTTCGGCTACAAGCTCAGGCGCTGACCCCGGTGGACTCCCCTCGCCGACCGCCCCTCCTGCACCGGCTGCGGCCCGCCCGCGCCTCCTTGCGCTGGAAGATCGCCGCCCTCGCCGCGGGCACGGCCTGCCTCGTCGTGGCGACGGTGGGCGTGCTCGTCCATGTGTGGACCGCGCGGGACATCCGTGAACGGGCCGAGGCACAGGCGTTCAACACCGTGTACTCGGCCATGGACGTCTACCGGCGCACCGGCACCCTCGCCGACGGCGCCGAGCTCGATCCGGCCGGCCTGCCCGCCTCCCTGCGGCACCCGGCCGACGGGGCTCGGCACACGGCCCACGACGGACACGTCGACGCGGACTCCAACATGGGACCGACCGCGTGGGCCGCCCAGCGGACCGGCGGCCCGGGCAGCCCGGTCCTCGCCGTCCGGATCAACATGAGTTCCCAGTTCCACACCCTGCGCCGCCTCGACATGACCATGACGGTGGCCTCGCTGCTCGCCCTCGCGGCGGCCGTTCCGCTGACGGCCTACGGCGCCGGGCTGATCGGCCGCCGTCTGCGGCGGGTGTCCGAGACGGCGGGGCGGATCTCCGCCGGGGACCTCGACGCCAGGACCGGCCCCACCACGGGCGGCGACGAAGTGGCCGAGATCGCCGCCACCGTCGACCTCATGGCCGACACCCTCAGCAGGCGGCTGCGCACCGAGCGGCAGTTCACCGCGGACGTCGCCCACGAACTCCGCACCCCTGTCGGCGGTCTCCTCGCCGCCGCCGACCTGCTGCCGCCCGGTGAGACGGAGGATCTGCTGCGGGGCCGGGTGCGGGATCTGCGCGCCCTGATCGAGGACCTGCTGGAGATCTCCCGGCTCGACGCCGGGGCCGAACTGCCGGTCAGCGCCCGGGTGCCGCTCGGCGCCGTCGTGAGCGAGGCCGTGACACGGACGGGGCTCGACACGAAGGTCACGACGGTCCCCGCGCACGCGGCGGGTGGAGCGGTCACAGCGGGAGCGGCCGATACGGCGGGCGGCGGGGACAGCGCGGCAGGCACGGACGGTGCGGACGGCACAGACGGTGCGGGCGGCACAGATGCCTCCGGCACCGTGGAGACCGACCCGCGCCGCCTCGAGCGCATCGTCAGCAACCTCGTCGTCAACGCCCACCGGCACGGCGCCGCCCCCGTCGAGGTCACCGTCGAGGGCCGTACCGTCGTCGTGCGCGACCACGGCCCCGGCTTCCCCGATGAGCTGCTGCGCACCGGTCCGCGCCGCTTCCACACGGGCGCCGCCGAGCGCGGCACGGGCCACGGCCTGGGCCTGACCATCGCCCTGGGCCAGGCCCGGCTGCTGGGCGCCGAACTGCGCCTGGACAACGCGCCGGACGGCGGCGCCGTCGCCACGCTCCGGCTGCCCGCCTGACGGGACCGCGACGGCGCCCCGCGCGGAACTGCTACGGAGCGGCGCCATGGCCGATACACGGCGGCGCAGGTCCGGATACGTTCCCCGGACACCCTTCGGAGTGCACGTGATCGCACCCGAAGAGGAGTCCCGGTGACCGCCGAACCCCTGGCCCCGTACGTACCGCAGCACCCCGCCCCCGGCATCGCGGCCGCCGCTTCCGGCCTGTCGAAGGCATACGGCACCGGTGACACCCGGGTCGTCGCCCTCGACCAGGTCAGCATCGCTTTCCGGGAGGGCGAGTTCACCGCGATCATGGGCCCGTCCGGCTGCGGCAAGTCCACGCTGATGCACTGCGCCGCCGGGCTCGACTCGGCCGACTCGGGCTCCGTGCGCATCGGCACGACCGAGCTGAGCTCCCTCGACGACCGGCAGCTCACCGAACTCCGCCGCGACCGGGTCGGCTTCATCTTCCAGGCGTTCAACCTGCTGCCGACGCTCACCGCCCTGGAGAACATCACGCTGCCGTTGAGCATCGCGGGCCGCAGGCCCGACCCGGCGTGGCTGGACCGCGTGGTCTCCATGGTCGGCCTCGCGGAGCGGCTCGGGCACCGGCCCGGCGAGCTCTCCGGCGGGCAGCAGCAGCGCGTGGCGGTGGCCCGGGCACTGGTCTCCCGGCCCGCGATCATCTTCGGCGACGAGCCCACCGGGAACCTGGACTCGCGGGCGGGGGCCGAGGTCCTCGGCTTCCTGCGTGACTCGGTGCGCGAACTGGGCCAGACCGTCGTGATGGTGACGCACGACCCGGTCGCCGCCGGATTCGCCGACCGCGTGGTCTTCCTCTCCGACGGCCGCCTGGTCGACGAGATGGCGCGCCCCACCCCGGAACGGGTCCTGGACCGGATGAAGGAGCTGGACACCCGCTCCCGTACGAGCTGAGCCCCCGCGCAGCGAAGCCGCTCCCACGCAATCCGCCCACGCCCCACCTCCCCGAAAGCCACCATGCTGAAATCAGCCCTGCGCAACGTCCTCGCGCACAAGGCCCGTCTGCTCATGACCGTCCTCGCGGTCTGCCTGGGCGTCGCCTTCGTCTCCGGCTCCCTCGTCTTCGCGGACTCGTCCGCCGCGGCCTACCGTGCCGCCGCGACACGGAACTTCGCGGACATCGCGGTCTCCGTGACGGCGAAGGAACCCCCGCCCGGAGCCACGGCCGACGCCCACCGCAGCGCCTCCGTCCTCGACGACGCGCTCGCCCGGAAGCTGGCCGCGGTACCCGGCGTGAGCGACGTACGGCCGACGGTCCACGGCACGGCGACCCTCAACTCCGCGGACGGCACGCCGCTGCGGGCGAGCAGCGGCTGGTCCAACCTGGCCGGCGCCTACGTGCCCGGCAAGGACGGCAAGGACAGCCGCTATCCGCTGGTGGCGGGCCACGCCCCGCGCACGAGCGGTGAGATCGCCGTCGACAGCGGCACCGCGGCCGCCGGTGGCTTCTCGATCGGCGACAAAGTCACGCTCGCCACCGACGGCCCGGCCCTGACGAAGCGGCTCGTCGGCATCGTCACCACCAAGGACAGCCGGGTGACCGCGGGCGGCACCCTCGCGCTCTTCGACAAGGCCACCGCCCAGCGGCTGTTCGAGACGCCGGGCCACTATTCGGCGATCGACCTGTCCGCCGCGCCCGGCACCGACCAGGTCGCCCTCTCCGAGCGGGTCGGCGGGATGCTCCCGGCGGACCGGGCCGAGGCCACCAGCGGCGCCGCCCTGGCCGCCCAACAGGCCACGAACGTCGACATGATGACCCGGGGGCACCAGAAGCTGCCGATGGTCTTCGCCGGGGTGGCGCTGTTCATCGGCTCGTTCCTCATCGTCAACACGTTCACGATGCTCGTCTCCCGGCGCACGCGGGAGATCGCGCTGCTGCGGGCCATCGGCGCCTCCCGCCGCCAGGTGGTGCGCTCCGTCCTGTGGGAGGCGGTGCTGCTCGGGCTCGCCGCGTCGGTGGCCGGATTCCTGCTCGGCCTGGGCATCGCCGCCGTACTGCCCGAACTCCTCACCACCTCGCAGAAGGCGCTGCCGAGCGGGCCACTGGTGATCGGTCCGCGCCCCGTGGTGGCGGCGCTCGGCGTGGGTGTCGGCGTCACGGTGCTCGCGGCCTGGCTGCCGTGCCGCAGGGCGGCGCGGATCGCGCCCGTCGAGGCGATGCGCGCGTCCGAACAGCCGCCCACCGCCGCCCGGTCCCGGGTCCGCGGCGCGACGGGCCTCGCCCTGCTCGTCCTCGGCGCCGGGCTGCTGGTGTCCCTCAGCGGGGCGAAGGACGCGTCGGAGGACAACCTGCAGAGCGCGATGCTCGGCTGCGCCCTCCTCGTCGCCGCCCTGATGGTCCTCGCGCCGCTGCTCGCCGCCCCGGTGATCCGGCTGAGCGGTCGGCTGACCGCCCGCTTCGGGATCACCGGCCTGCTCGCCCGCGAGAACGCGCTGCGCGACCCGCGGCGCACCGCCGCCACCGCCTCCGCCCTGATGGTCACCACCGCCCTGGTCGCCGGGCTCGCCGTCATCGGCCACTCCACCGCGCAGGCGCTCGACCGGCAGGCCGCCGCCGGGCTCGGCGCCGACTACGTGATCAGTACGCGCACGTCCACGGACGGCCTCGACCAGGCCGCCGTCCAGCGGGTGGCCGACACCAAGGGCGTACGGACGGCCAGTCCCGTCGCGGACTCCTCCCTGTTCGTCGGCGGCGGGGTCCGGACGGTCTCCGGCGTCGACCCCGCCACCGTGAACTCCGTGATGAGGCTCGACTTCGTCAGCGGCTCCGCCAAGGACCTCGGCCCCGGCCGGATCGCCCTCTCCAGCACCCTCGCCCGGCAGCAGGGCGTGACCACCGGCGGGCAGATCCGGGCGAGCCTGGGCCGCGGCCAGAAGCCCGTGCGCTACACCGTCGTCGGCGTCTACCAGGACAACCCCGTCGCCCACGACGCCCTGGGCGCCCGCGGCGAAGTGCAGCGCACCGCGTTCAAGCCCGACTCGGTGCAGCGGATCCTCGTCCGCACCGACGGAGCCACGGTTTCGAAGTCGATGGAGGACCGGCTGCGCGCGGCCGTCGGCGGCAATCCCCTCCTGAAGGTCCAGGACCGACGGGCCCTCGCCGACGAAGCGGCGGGAGTCATGGCCGACCTGCTGACCCTGATGTACGGGCTGCTCGCGATCGGCGCCGTCATCTCGGCGCTCGGCATCGTCAACACCCTGGCCATGTCGGTCGCGGAGCGCACCCGGGAGATCGGCATGCTGCGCGCCCTCGGCATGAACCGCGCGGGCATCCGGCGCATGGTCCGCCTGGAGTCGCTGACCGTGGCCTCCTTCGGCACCCTTCTCGGCCTGGCAGCCGGGCTGTTCGGGGCCTGGACGGTCGGCGCGCTGGCGGCCGGCGCGATGCCCGAGTACTCCCTGGCACTGCCCTGGGGGACGCTGGCCCTGATCTGCCTGGTGTCGCTCGCGATGGGCGCCCTCGCGGCGGCGGTACCGGCGCGCAGGGCCGCCGGGCTGCGGCCGTTGGAGGCGGTCGCGGAGTCCTGAGGCGTGCTGTGCCGGGTGGACGCCACGCATCACCGGGGGGGGACGACACGGTTCACCGGGGGGCTGTCGCGCCGGCTGTTCAGTCGTCGGTCCTGTTCAGTCGTCGGTCCCGTTCAGTCGTCGGTCTTGTTCAGTCGTCGGTCGGCGCGGCGGCCACCCGGCCCTCTCGTCTGCGGGCCCGGTAGGCCGCCGCCTTGACGCGGTTGCCGCACGCGTCCATCCCGCACCAGGTGCGCCGGGCGCCGCGCGAGCGGTCGAGGTAGATGCGGGTGCAGTCGGCGCGGCCGCACTCCTTGAGGCAGGCTTCGGGGTCGGCGAGCAGGGCGATGGCGCTGCGGGCCAGGTGCGCGAGGACCTGGTGCAGGTCTCCCGACCGGTGCAGCCCCTTGTCGCCGAGCTTGAGCGTGAGCGGGGGCCCAGCGGCCACGGCATTGACGACCTTGAGGCTGCTCGGGTCGAAGGACCGCCCGAGCACCCGGTCGAGAGCGAGCCGGTGGACCGCCTCGCGCAGGGACAGGGCGGAGTCGAAGGCCGCGGCGTCGACGGCGACCCGGTCCGGCAGCTCGTCGCACGCGGCCACCCACCGCTTCAGGTCGGCGGGCACGGCGAGGAGCTCGATGGGCTCGTCCCGACGGGATCCCACGGTGGCGGCCAGGTCGAGGGCCGCGTTGCCGCTCACGAAAGCGAATTCCACGTCACCATCTTGACCGGTGACGCCCCCTGCTGACAAGGTCGTCACCAGTTGAACCGGTGACGCGCATCGAGGCCGGAGCCGGATCGCACGAGCTGGGAGAGAGGCCATGGTGGAGTTCCGCGACATCGAGGTCGAGGTCGTCGTCTTCGACATCCTCGGCACCCTGGTCGACGAACCGGGCGGCCTGCGCGCCGCGTTGCGCGAGGCGATGCCCGCATCGGGCGACCCGGGCGAGACCGGCGACTCGGGCGAGTCAGGCAAGTCAGACGAGGCGTCCGTCGAACGGCTGCTGACCGTGTGGCAGCGCCACGTCGAGGAGGAGCAGCGGCGCATCGCGCAGGGCGAGCGCGCCTACGCGACCTCGGAGGTCATCGACGCGGAGGCCGCCCGCCGCGTGGCCGACCACGCGGGACTGACCGACCCGGCGGCCATCGCCCGGCTGGCGACGGCCGGACAGCGCCTGCCCCCGTGGGAGGACACGGTGACCGGCCTGGAGCAACTGGCCCACCACGTCCCCGTACTGGGCCTCTCCAACGCCTCCGGCAAGACCCTGCTGCGGCTCGACGCGCACGCCGGGCTGCGCTGGCACCAGGTCCTCTCCGGAGAGTCGGCGCTCGCCTACAAGCCGGACCCGCGGGTCTACCAACTCGCCCTGGACGCCGCCGGATGCGCACCGGAGCGCGTGCTCATGGTGGCCGCCCACGCCTGGGATCTCCGCGCGGCCCGAGCGAGCGGTCTGCGCACCGCCCACGTCCGGCGCCCGGCCGGTGAC
This sequence comes from Streptomyces sp. NPDC059009, assembly GCF_042740175.1. Taxonomy (NCBI): domain Bacteria; kingdom Bacillati; phylum Actinomycetota; class Actinomycetes; order Kitasatosporales; family Streptomycetaceae; genus Streptomyces; species Streptomyces sp. NPDC059009. The sequence goes on from NZ_JBHYJB010000007.1 coordinate 112,740, forward strand.
CCGCCGACGGACTCCGACGCCTTCGACGGGCACTTCGAGGGCCTGGACGACCTGGTCACCGCGCTGAGCGCTCAAGCGATCTGAAGGTCCCGTACGACGTCGGCGACCATCCTGATGGACGCGGCGTCGAGGACGTTGCCGAACTCGATCACCCGCACCCGCCCCTCCAACTGCCGCTTCAGGTCCGGCATTTCACTGGGGACGATCACGAGGTCGACGCCCCGGAGGTCCTCGTCGGCCGTCCCGGCGAGGACCTGGATGTTGGTGACGCCGGCCTGGGTGAGGGAGTCGCGGATGCTCACGGCCTGGTCGTCGGTCGAGTAACGCAGCCCCACCGCGCGGTTCTTGGGCACCTGGGCGATCTGGAGCAGCGTCTGGATGTGCGGCGCGACCACGATCGCGATGACGTCGGTCGTGGGGCGGCGCAGCATGCCGCGCACCTCGGCGAGGTGGAAGAAGGTCGTCAGGACCAGGTCGGGGTGCTCGTCGGCGGGGTCGAACTCGCCGAGGACCAGCGGCTTCACGGGGATGCCCACATGCTTTCCGAGCTCGTCGGAGAAGTACGTGGCCCGCTCGACGTTGCATTCCACGAAGGAGACCTGGGGCACCTTGTCCGCCGCGCGCAGCGCGAAGTCCATGACGAGCTCCTGGATGTCGGACGGCCGCAGCCCGAGCTCCATGCACTCGCGGGCGGCGGACTCCAGGACGGAGCGGGCCCGGTCCCGGGCCGCCGAGGTCGAGCGCGCCCGCTCGCCGCCGACCACCACCATGCCGTTGCGCCCCCGCGCCTCGACGAGACCGAGGTCCCGCAGCTCGCTGTAGGCGTGCGCCACGGTGTTGCGGTTGATGCCCAGATTGTCGGCGAGCAGCCGGGTGCCGGGCAGCCGCTCCCCGTCCCGCAGCTCACCCATCTCGATCATGAACGTCAGCTGCGTGACGATCTGCCGGTAGATGGGGACGTCGGAGTGCTGACTGACACTGACGTTACTGGCGCTGGCGCCCATGACCCTCCGGATCTCCTTTATGGCCTAGCCGAGAGTGTAGCCCAGTAGGTCATAAAGCCCCTCCGCTTGCATCCCCTTCTATTTGGCATAGCATCCTGTGCCATAGAACGTGGACGACGATCGGTCGTCACCCATCGGCGGCCCCGGCGCCGCCACGCACCAGCAAGAGGAGGTCCCCCATGACCGCGGACACCATGTGGGCTGACGTCGAACGTCATGTGGTCCGGTACGGCGCGAGCTTCACGCCGCGCATCATCGAGAGCGCGAGCGGCTCCTACGTCCACGACAGCGACGGCGGGACCCTCCTCGACTTCACGTCGGGCCAGATGAGCGCCGTCCTCGGGCACTCGCACCCCGACATCGTCCGCGCCGTCTCGCAGTCGGTCGCCTCGCTGGACCATCTCTTCAGCGGCATGCTGAGCCGGCCCGTCGTGGACCTGGCCAAGCGCCTGTCCGCGACGCTGCCGGACCCCCTCACCAAGACGCTGCTCCTGACGACCGGCGCCGAGTCCAACGAAGCCGCCCTCAAGATGGCGAAGCTGTACACCGGCAAGTACGAGGTCGTCTCCTTCGACCGGTCCTGGCACGGCATGACGTCAGGCGCCGCCGCGGCGACCTTCTCCGCCGGGCGCCACGGCTACGGCCCGACCATGCCGGGCAGCCTCACCCTGCCCACCCCCAACGCCTACCGCTCGCCGTTTTGCCGCCCCGACGGCTCCTACGACTGGGAGGCGGAACTCGCGTACGGCTTCGCTCTCGTGGACCAGCAGTCCACCGGCTCGCTCGCGGCGTGCCTGGTCGAACCGATCCTGTCGTCCGGCGGCATCATCGACCTGCCGCCCGGCTACCTCGCCCGCCTCAAGGAGATGTGCGCCGAGCGCGGCATGCTCCTCATCCTCGACGAGGCCCAGACCGGCCTCGGCCGCACGGGCCAGATGTACGCCTTCGAGCGCGACGGCGTCACCCCCGACCTCCTCACGCTCTCCAAGACGCTCGGTGCCGGACTGCCGGTCGCGGCGGTGGTGACCAGCGCGGAGATCGAACAGGTCTGCCGGGACCGCGGCTTCCTCTTCTTCACCACCCACGTCTCCGACCCCCTCGCGGCGACCGTGGCGCTCACCGTCCTCGACGTCATCGAGCGCGACGGCCTCGTCGAGCGGTCCGCGAAGCTGGGCGCACAGCTCACCGAGCGCCTCCTTGGCCTGCGCGACACGTACGAGGTCGTGGGCGACGTCCGGGGCCGCGGCCTGCTGCAGGGCATCGAGCTGGTGCAGGACAAGGAGAGCAAGACGCCCGCGGACGCGCTCGGCCAGGCCGTCACGGCGGCCTGCCTCGACCGGGGCCTGCACCTCAACATCGTCCAACTCCCCGGCATGGGCGGCATCTTCCGCATCGCCCCGCCGCTCACGGCGACCGAGGACGAACTGCACGCGGGCATCGACATCCTCACGGACGCCCTCAAGGCGGTGCTGGCAGCCCGCAGTTGACGCCACCGCACCGCACGGCCTCCGCTGATCCGCCCCCGGATCACTTCCACCCGTAGGCGTACGCGGCGACCCAGGTGATCTCCAACTGCGCACTGCTGCCGGGCGCTGCCCCCGGCCCCTCCAGCGCGCTCTCGTTCTGCAGGACCCAGGACAGGGGGCGGTCCGGCACTCCCCTGGTGTCGTGGCCCGTCTCCCGTCCGTCCACGAAGAAGCGCACGCTCCCGGGCGTCCACTCGGTCGACACCGTGTGCCACTCGGTCCAGTCGTCGGCGCCGCGGAAGGCGCCCTGCTCGCCGCCGCCGCACGGGTGGTGGAAGGCCGTGAGGGATCCGGTCCAGTTGCCCTCGGGGTGGTCCATCTCGCAGCCGCCGCCGTAGTGCAGCCAGGCCGACTTGTATCCGGGGGCCGGACGGGTCACCTTGATGCGCGCGCTGTACTTGCCGTACTTCATCTGCATGACGGCGCGCGGCACGACCGCCGCCGCGTGGACCGGCCCTCCGTCGGCGGGCCGCCACATCCGGATACGCATGCGGCCGTCACCGTTGTGCGCAGGCCCCACGCTCACGGTGTCCTCCGGGTGGTAGACACCGACGACGTCACGCCCCCGGTCGTTGGCGGTGTCGCGCCAACCGGTCGGGTAGGCCCACCAGTTGTCCCGGTACGCGCCGTCGAGGCCGCCGCAGTACGCGGCCGACGTGTCGATGTGGTGATCGCAGTCGCTGAACGCGCCGAGCGGCACCCGGTCACCGGTGAAGTCCTCGGCGAGGACCTGCCAGAACGGCCCGCAGTCACCGCGCGGCACCTCCGTGGCGGCCGTCGCACCGCAGGCATCCCCCGACCGCGGCGCACCCCCGGCGCTCGGGATGCACAGCAGGGCGGCGAGCAGAGTGGCGCCGACCGCCACGAGCACGACCGGCCTGCGCCGTCTCCCCGCCGCGTGTGATCCCATCGCGATGCCCTTCCTCCCGGCCCCGCACACCCGACGCCATCCGTCCACGGACGCCCCGCACGCGTCAAGCCCCACGGCGGCTCCAGCACTCCACGACACCGCGCCCCGCACGCCGCACACCGGAACCAGGAACTCCCCCCAACTGCACGGGAGTTGCCCCTCCACGGCTCCACGGCTCAACGGCTCCACAGCCCGAAAGGCGGTCCGCCATGACACGCATCGCCTCCGTGTACAAGGTCACCGCTCCACACCGGCACACCCAGGAAACACTCGCCGCCCGCCTCAAGGCCGCGCTCCCCGACGCCGACCCGGAGCTGCTGCACCGCGTGCACACCTCCTCCGGCGTGCACACCCGCCACCTGGCCCTCCCTCTCGACGCCTACGACGCACTCACGGGCTTCGGCGACGCCAACGAGGCGTATCTGCACAGCGCGTCGGACCTGGGCACCGAGGCGATCGACGGCGCGTTGCGGTCGGCAGGTGTCACCCCCGCGGACGTCGACATGCTGATGTTCGTCTCGACGACCGGCCTGGCCACACCGTCCGTCGACGCCCGCCTGATCCCCCGTCTCGGGCTACGGGACGACATCGTCCGCCTGCCGGTCTTCGGGCTCGGCTGCGCCGCCGGTGCGGCGGGCCTCGCGCGCGTCGACGACATGCTGCGCGGCCGCACCGACGCGCTGGCGGTGCTGCTCTCCGTGGAACTCCCCACCCTCACGCTCCAGCGCGACGACCCGTCCCCCGCCAACCTCATCGGCAGCGCCCTGTTCGGCGACGGGGCGGCGGCGCTGGCCCTGTGCGGACCACGGCACCCCGCAGCCGCAACCGCTGCCGGACCGACCGTCGTGGCCACCCGCAGCCTGCTCATCCCGTCCGGCGAACGCGCCCTGGGCTGGGACTTCACCTCCACCGGCTTTCGCGCGGTGCTCGGCCCGGAGATCCCCGGCCTGGTCCGCACCCACCTCCCGGACACCGTCGACGCCTTCCTGACGGACCACCACCTGACCCGCGGCGACATCGGCGCCTGGATCTGCCACCCCGGCGGCCCCAAAGTGCTCGACGCGGTCGAGACCTCCCTCGCCCTGCCCGCCTCGGCGCTCGCCCCCTCCCGTACCTCCCTGGCCCAGGTCGGGAACCTCTCCTCCGCGTCGGTGCTGCACATCCTCGCCGACGTCACGGCGGCAGGCGTCGAGCCGGACACCTGGGGCCTGGTCCTCGGCTTCGGCCCGGGATTCTCCGTCGACCTGGCCCTGCTGCGCTGGGACTCGGCCTGAGCCAGTCGGATCGCCCCTCCCAAAGGGGCAATGCCCCCTGGGACGATGCGCGTTTTCGATCTTGGTCGTAGTGTCAGGCGGATGAAGAAGACGATGGGTTCCGTGGTGGCCTCGGGGGCTGCGATAGCGGCGATAGCCGGTGGCGTGGTGGTGCAGGGTGCTGCACCGGCGCAGGCGAGAGTGAAGCTGAACAACATTCAGCTGCACTCGATGTGGGGGAAGAACCTGTGCCTGTCGATGGCCGGGAGCAAGAAGAGTGGGGCCGCACCGAGGATCGCGAAGTGCTCGAAGCACAAGACGCAGCGATGGACGTTCAAGTATGAACGCTATGGGTCGTACGGGTACAAGCTGAGGAACGACCATTCGGGCAAGTGCCTGTATGTGGGCAGCACGAGGCAGGGCGCGGCGATCAAGCAGGCGACCTGTCCGAAGTACAACGACCAGAAGTTCCGGTGGCGTCCGGTCAACAAGGCCGGGGCCGAGAAGGGGCACATCAGGAACTACGAGAAGCTGCGCAACGCGTACTCGGGGAAGGTGATCACCTTCGGTTCCAGGGTCGGTTCGAAGGCGGTCAGCGGGAAGGCGAAGACGGGCAGCAAGCATCAGTCGTGGTATCTGCCGGCGTTCGTCTGAGCGTTGGCTCGCAAGGGGGCCGGGCAGGCGCCCGCCGATGTCCACGCAACGCATGAAGGTGCCCGATGAATCTGGAAGCCCGGATCAGTTCTCTCGCCGCCACCACCGGCGGTGCCGACGCCCCTTGGCGGCCGGTGCTGTACGCCCTCGACGACGGCGCGCAGCGGGCGGCCCTCGGCGCGATGCTCGAGCGCGGCGAAGTGACCGAGGTGCGGGACACGGTGGCCGAGCAGGCGGCGGAGCTGCTGACGTCGCGCAGGCCCGACTGGCGCCCGGACACCGGCGAGTTGGCCGCGGCGGTGGAGGCGCACCTCGGCGGTCCGGCGAGCGCGTACGGGTCCTGGGTCTGGTATCCGTGGTCGCGCCGGCTCGTCCACGTCCTGCCCCCGGACGAGTACCGCGAGCTGCGGCAGTCCCGCAACCGGTACAAGATCACGGCCGAGGAGCAGGCGCTCCTCACGGACCGGACGATTGCCGTCATCGGGCTGTCCGTGGGGGCCGCGAGCGCGGTCACACTCGCCCAGGAGGGGGTGGGCAGCCGGTTCCGGCTCGCCGACTTCGACCGCCTTGCACTGTCGAACCTCAACCGGCTGCGCGCCTCGGTCACCGACATCGGCCTGCCCAAGGTCGTGATCTCCGCCCGGCAGATGTACGAGATCGATCCGTACCTCGACATCGAGGTGTGGCCGCACGGGCTCGCGGAGGGCAACGTGGATGCGTTCCTGACCGGCGGCGGCCGCGCCGATCTCCTCGTGGAGGAGTGCGACGACCTCTACATCAAGGTGTACGCCCGCGAGCGGGCCCGCGCGCAGGGCATCCCGGTGCTCATGGAGACCAACGAGCGCGGCATGCTGGACGTGGAACGGTTCGACCGTGAGCCCGAACGGCCGCTGCTGCACGGGCTGTTGAGCGGTGTGGCGGCCGCCGACCTCAAGACGCTGTCCACCCGAGAGAAGGTGCCGTACGTCCTGCGGATCCTCGATCAGGAACGGCCGTCGGAGCGCTTCGTCCCGTCGCTCGTCGAGATCGGGCAGACCATCTCCTCGTGGCCGCAGCTCGCGTCGGGGGTGGCGTTGGGTGCCGCCCTGGTCACCGACACGGCCCGGCGGCTGCTCCTGGGGACCTTCACCTCGTCGGGCCGCTTCTTCGTCGATCCTGGGGAACTGGTCCGGGACGGTGGGGAGGTCACCGTGCGGGCGGCCGGGACCGCCCCTGGGGACGGGCCGGCGCCGGAGGCCGACGCGCCCGCCCTCGTCCTGCCCGAGCCCGGCGGGGACCTGGACGAAGAGACGGTGCGCCGTCTGGTCGCGTACGGAATACAGGCCCCGTCCGGGGGCAACACCCAGCCCTGGCTCTTCGTCTCGCGGGGCCGGGTGCTGGAGTGCCGCATCGACGACAGCCAGGCGCCGTCCCTGCTCGACTTCGAGAGATCGGCCAGTCATCTGGCGATCGGTGCTGCGGTGGAGAACATCGACCTGGCCGCCCGGGCCGCCGGGTGGAGGTGCACGGCACGGCTCTTTCCCGACCCGGCCGACCCCGGCCTGGTCTGCGAACTCACCTTGACCGAAGGCGTCGAGGGTGAAGGGGGCAGCGAGGGCGCCGACGCGCCGCCGCTGTCGCTGTCGCTGACCGAGTGGATCGAGCGGCGTACGACCAACCGCGCCCTCGGCTCGGACGCCCCGCTCGCGCGCCGGGCGGCCGCGGCGCTGACACGGTGCGCGGACGAGAGCGGAGCACGCCTCCATCTGGTCACCGAGCGCGGCCAGTTGGACGAACTGGGCCGCATTCTGGGCGCCGGTGACCGGCTGCGCATGATGTCGAGGCCGCTGCACCACGACATGATGGCCGAACTGCGCTGGGGCGACGAGGCCGTGCGGCGCACCCGGGACGGCATCGACGTGGCCACGCTCCAACTCGACACGACGGACCTGACCGGCATCTCCATCGCCCGGCACTGGCCGAACCTTGCCTTCCTGCGACGGATCGGAGGCGGCGCCTCGTTCGAGGAGGGCGCCCGCAAGCTCGTCGCGGCATCGTCGGCGATCGGCGTCCTGAGCATTCCCGGCACGGCCCCCGACGCCTATGTCCAAGGGGGACGGGCACTCCAGCGCCTGTGGCTGACCGCCACCTCACTCGGCCTCGCGGTCCAGCCTCTCAGCTCGCTGCTCTACCTCTTCGCGCGCGTCGAACGGGGCGGCGGGGCGGGGCTCGACGCGGACGAGAGCGCCACGTTGCGGGACCTGCGCGCCAGGCTCACCGACCTCGTGCCGCACCACCCCGACGAGGCCGAGTTGCTGCTCTTCCGGATCTCCGACGCCCCGGCCCCCACGGTCCGCTCGCTGCGCCGCGACGTCGGCTCGGTCCTGCGTTTCGCCGGGCCCGGGCGCGCCTGACGCGTCGGCCATCACGGCGAGGAGGAAGGGCCGCTGAGGAAGGGCCGCTTCGGAGGGAGTTTCCGAAGCGGCCCCGATTCATGAGCCGCGCCGTGCCACGGCGGCCGGGCGGCGGTCGTGGCGACGGCTACTTCAGGCCGCGGTCCAGGGTGTTGAACAGGATGTTGTCCGAGGTGTCTCCCGACATCTCCCAGATCATGCCGCCGAGCAGGCCCTTGGACTTGATGTACTGGGTCTTCTTCTCGATGGACCAGGCGTCGTCGAAGGACCACCACTGGCCGTTCGCCCCGGTGTAGCCGTACGTGGAGACGGACTGCTCGTCGTGGTGGACGGTCAGATTCGGGAAGGCGGCGACGAGGTTGTCGTAGCCGCGGGTGCCCGCCTCCTCCTGGAACTGGCCCGGGGCGGCGCCGTTCGCGCTCTGCCACTCGCCGTGCGCGCCGCCGTCGGCGACCTGCTGCCAGCCGCGCCCGTAGAACGGGAAGCCGATGGTCAGCTTGCGCGGCTTGACGCCCTGATCGGTGTACGCCTTCACGGCGTCGTCGATGCTGAAGTCGTTCGGGTACGGGCTCTGCGCGTCCTTGTACAGGTTGGCCTGGTGGCCGGTGCGGTGGGGTTCCCAGGAGTTGTCGCTGCCCGCGCCGTGGAAGTCGTAGCCCTGGACGTTGCCGAAGTCCAGGTACGTGAAGACCTCCTTGAGGTCCCAGCCATCGTTGATCTTCTTGGGGTCGGCCGGGGTGAAGGCGGTGAGCAGGCGGTGGCTGCCGCCGAGCGCGTCGAGCTGCTTGCGGAACTCGGCGATCAGGGCGGTGTTGTTGGCCTTGTCGTCCGTGCTCCAGTGGTTGCCGGGGTGGCCGTCCGGCGAGCCCGGCCACTCCCAGTCCAGGTCGAAGCCGTCGAAGATGCCGGCGGCGACGCCGTCGCCGCCCGCGCCGTTGTACGCGGGCAGGTTGCCCTTGATGTACATGTCGACGCAGGACTTCACGAACTTCTTCCGCGACTCGTCCGTCTTGGCGACGTCGGAGAAGTACTTGGAGTAGGTCCAGCCGCCGAGCGAGACGACCACCTTGAGGTTCGGGTGCCTGGCCTTGAGCTTCTTCAGCTGGTTGAAGTTGCCGCGCAGCTTGCCCCAGCCGTCGTCGGCGACGCCGTCCACGGACTGTCCCGCGGGGAAGGCCCGGCCGTAGTCGGCCTCGGCGTCCCCGGCCCCGTCGCCCTGGTTGGGGTCCTGAGGGTTCTGCGTGGTGCCCTTGGTGACGCCGTTGAGGCAGGTGAGGTTCTTGGGGTCGATGTTGGCGAAGGCGTAGTTGACGACGTCGAGTTTGGCCGCGGCGCCGGACGTCTCCAGGTCCCGCACGAAGTACTGGCGACCGTAGATGCCCCATTGCACGAAGTAGCCGACCTTGGCGTAACCGCCCTGGCCGACGGCCTCCTTGGTGGTGACGGACAGGGTGTTGCTCGCGGGCGAGGCGTTGTCGGCCGCGTCCCGCGCCTTGACGGTGAAGGCGTACTGCGTGTCGGGGGTCAGCCCGGTCACGGTGCTGGTGCGGGTGTCGGCGGGCAGGCTCTCCACGAGGGTCGTGCCGCGGTAGACGTCGTACGCGGCGACGCGCTGGTTGTCGGTGGCCGCGTCCCAGGCGAGCTGCACGGTGCTCGAAGTGACCTCGCCCGCGCGGAGGTTGGGGGGCGCGGTGGGCGGCACGGTGTCGGTCGCCGGGTCCACGGTGGTCGCGGTGACGGGGGCGCCGGCCTCGCCGGTATTGCCGCGCGAGTCCTTGGCGCGGACGCTGAACTGGTAGGCGGTCGCCGGTTCCAGGCCGCGCACCGTGGCCTGGGTGGTGGCGCTGGCCGCCACGACCGCGGTGCCGCGCAGCACCTCGTACGAGGCGACGGGGAAGTCGCCCTGTACGGCCGCCGTCCACTTCAGGCTGACCGTACGGGCGGTGGTGTCGGCGACGCTCAGCCCGGTGGGGGCCTTCGGGGGCACGGCCGCGGTGCCGTCGCACTTGTCGCCGTTGATGAGGCAGCCGGTGGGGGGCTTGAGCTGGCCACTGGCGCGGAAGCTGTAGCTGTACGGCTCGGTGTCACGGCCCGCCGGGACGCGGGCGTTGTAGTACGCGGGCGTCACGACCACATGCCTGCCCTTGATCTCGGCGGTGCCGTGGGTGTGGTCGCTGATGGTGACGCCGTCGGGCAGGTCGAACTCCAGGGACCAGGTGTCGACGGCGGTGTCACCGCTGTTCCTCACGACGAACTTGCCGGTCCAGGACGAGCCGCTTCCCTCGCTGACGAAGGCGGCGGTGAGCTTGGCGGCCGCGTGGGCGGGGGCCCCGAGCGAGGTGAGTCCGGCCAGTGCCAGTGCGAGCACGGCGAGGACGGCGATGAGGCGTCGGGGCGAGGCCAGGACCTCGTGGGATCTGGCCAAGGATCCGAGTGGGGATCTGCGTGGGGATCTGCGTGTGGATCTGAGTGGGGACACGGCTCTCCTCGGGGAAGGTGAGGCGTCCGTCCGTGCCGGGCCTGCCGGGGCCGGGTGCTCGGGCTTGTCGGGAGGCTCTCCTTCGGTTCGCGTCCGTGTGTCCGCCGCTGCCGGGGGCGCACGAGGGCAGCGGTGGATGCGGGAACGGGTCCGATGGGACGGGGGTCGGACGCGCTTCCTGCGGTACAGACCTCTCAGGGAACCACCCCTCGCGGGCATGTCAACGCGGCCGGGAGGGCCCCCGGGCCGTACCAATGCACGGCCCCCGAGCCTTCTGCCACGCTCCCACCCTCGTAAAGGACTGGACCAATTCGACAAGGTTCTCCTTCACCTTGGCTCGATCTGGCCGGTCCCGGCCTCAACTCGCCTTCAGACCCTCCGAGTAGCAACCCCCGGCCTGACAGCTGAGGCCCAACCCCCTTGACCCACAAGGCTGTTGTGGCATGACACAAGGCGAAAAGGATGAAGGACGCGAGTCTTGTCCACCCATGAACCGTGTGCAATTTTACATGTCACATGTGCTATGTGTTCATGTCAAGCAAGATCGCAGGCCGCATCCCCCGCAGAAGGAGAAGTCGCCATGCACCGACGTCGCTACGTCGTGCCCTTATTGATAAGTACCGCCCTGATGGCGGGGAGCGGCGCGCAGGCACTGGCCGCGCCTCTCGGTCCGGAGCCCGCCACTACCACTACCGCTGCCCCTGCCCCTGCCCCTGCCCCTGCCCCACGCGGCAAGCCCGTCTCAGGACCGACCAAGATCGTCGAGCAGGACAGACCCGGCAGGCAGCAGAGAGCCGAACGGCTCGAACCGCTCACACCGCCCGCCACGACGGCCCCCAAGGCGCTGCGGACGACCGCAGCCGCAGCCGACTGCCGGGTCTCCGACTTCACCGGCAACACGGGCACGGCCCTGGTCGACGCGATCAAGGCCGCCTCGGTCGGCTGCATCAACTCACTGTTCAGCGTGACCGGTTCCGACCAGTACCACGCCTTCCGTGAGGCGCAGATGGTCACCGTGGCGGGCGCCCTGCGGACGAACGCCGCGTCGTACAACGGAACCAACGCCGCCAGCACGGAACAACTCGTCCTGTATCTGCGCGCCGGATACTACGTCCACTACTACAACCCCGACACGGTCGGCCCCTACACCGGCACCCTGACCACCGCGACCAGGCAGGCGCTCGACACCTTCTACGCCAACCCGGCCACCCGCACCGTGAGCGACGCGAACGGGGAGATCCTCGGGGAAGCCGTCATCCTCATCGACAGCGCCGAGGAGAACGCGCGCTATCTGTACGTCGTCAAGCGCCTGCTCGCCGCGTACGACAGCGCCCACAACGCGAACTGGTACATGCGCAACGCGGTGAACAACGTCTTCACCGTCCTGTTCCGCGGGGAGTGGGCGGCGGGCTACCCGGCCGCGGTCCAGGCCGACCCGAGCATCGTGGACGCGGTCTACACCTTCGCCGCACAGCACCTGGACCTGTTGAGCACGGACTCCGCGTTCCTGGTGGCCAACGCCGGTGGGGAAACAGCCCGGTTCGTGCAGTACGCCGCCCTGCAGAACAAGGTCCGCCCGCTGAGCAAGTGGCTCCTCGACAACAGCGCGATCACCGGCGACCGCGCGAAGCTGTGGGTGCGGGTGGCCGTCGTGGCCAACAGCAAGGACGCGGCCAACTGCTCCGCCTACGGCACCTGCGACCTGGAGAAGCAGCTCAAGGCCGCGGTGCTGCCCCAGAACCACACCTGCAGCGCCGGAGTGCTGCACATCCTGGCCCAGAAGATGACCGACGACGAGTTCCAGGCGGCCTGTTCGAGCCTGCTCCGGCAGAACTCCTACTTCCACGACGTGGTCAAGGACGGCGGGCGGCCGGTGGCCGACGACAACAACAGCACCATGGAGGTGGTCGCCTTCAAGTCCAGGGACGACTACCAGACGTACGCCGGCGCGATCTACGGCATCGACACCAACAACGGCGGCATGTACCTCGAAGGCGACCCCTCAGCCACGGGCAACCAGCCGCGGTTCATCGCCTACCAGTGGGACACGGACAACGGCTTCGCGGCCCGCATCTGGAACCTCAACCACGAGTACACCCACTACCTCGACGGCCGGTACGACATGTACGGCGACTTCAACGCCGGACAGACACATCCGGCCGTCTGGTGGATCGAGGGCGCGGCCGAGTACGTGTCGTACTCCTACCGCAACCTCCCCTACGACGCCGCGCTCAAAGAGGCCCCGAAGCACACGTACGCACTGAGCACCCTCTTCGACACCACCTACGCGAACACCACCACGGACCGGACCTACCACTGGGGCTACCTGGCGGCGCGGTACATGCTGGAGAAGCACCCCGCCGACGTGACCAGGCTGCTCGGCTACTACCGGACGGGGAAGTACGCCGACGCGTACCGCTTCACCAAGTCGCTGAACTACGACGGCGCCTTCAACGCGTGGCTGGACACCCTCTCCGGCGGCGGCACGACCGAATGCACGGCGTCCGACACCCGGGTCCTGGGCCAGAACTGCGGGCGCAGCAATGTCTCCGCGACCACCGGCAACACCGCCCACTTCTACATCTGGATCCCCTCCGGCACGACGTCCCTCACCATCAAGGCATCCGGCGGCACAGGCAACGCCGACCTCTACTTCAACCCCGACACCTGGGCCACGCCGAGCGCCCACACCGCACGGTCCACCGGCCCGGACAACACCGAGTCCCTCACGGTGACGGGCCTGCGGCCGGGGGCGTACCACTACATCAGCCTCCACGCCACGACCTCGTTCACGGGGGCGACCGTCAGCACGAGCTACTAGCCACGCGCCCACAGCGACCGTACGTGGCCGAGGTGGCGGGTCATGCACTGCTCGGCTCCCCTGACGTCGCCCGCCAGCATCAGGTCGAGGAGTTCGACGTGCTCCTCGGCGGACGGGACGAGCTGGTCACGTTCGTCGAGGCCCGTCAGGCCGTACAGGCGGGAGCGCTTGCGCAGGTCGCCGACCGTCTCGACAAGGCGGGCGTTGCCGCCCAGCCCGAGCAGCGACAGGTGGAACTGCCGGTCCGCCTCCACATATCCGATCAGGTCGTGGTCGCGGGCGGCGCGCACGATCTCCTCGGCGACCGGGCGCAGCGCCTCCAGGTCCTCGCGGACGGCGCCGCGCGTGATCCTCCCGATCATCGGCACCTCGATGAGCAGCCGGATCTCCGTGTACTGGTCGAGGTCCCCCTCGTCGACCTCCGTGACGCGAAATCCCTTGTTGCGTACGGGTTCCACGAGGCCCTCGCGGACCAGGTCCAGCATCGCCTCGCGCACCGGCGTCGCGGAGATGCCGAAGTCCTCGGCCAGGCCCGGCGCCGAGTAGACCTGGCCGGGCTCCAGTTCACCGGAGATGAGGGCGGCGCGCAGCGCGTGGCCGACCTGATCGCGGAGCCGCTCGCGGGGCGTGCCCAGGTTGCGCTTCAGGTAGCCCATGACGTTCCTTCCGATCCTGCCGCCGCGACGCCCTCAACACCTCAACGCACAATGTCACGTTGTTTTCGCTGGTGACAGGGGGTGGGCAGAGCTGAGAACGGAAAAGAATCCGCCGGACACCTTGCCAGTGCAATTTCACATTACTACCTTACGCATCACATGCCGCTCCAACTACCGCTGTGTGAGCGGCAGTTGCAGCACCCGCACGGTCCGCGCACCCCCCACCGCCGTGCCTCACGCATCCGCACGGCGGCCGACCGGCCGGAGGCCACCTTGATACCCAGATCACCCACCGCGCGAAAATTCGCGGGGTTCCTCGTCGCAGCCCTGATCACCTGCCTGGGGTTCGCGCTGCTCGCCCCCACCGAGAAGGCGTCCGCAGCCAAGGCTCCCCGGCCGACGTCGGACATCGCCCCGCAGCCCGCCACCCCCACCACCATCGCCGCCGACATCGCTTCCGACGCCGGCCGCACGGACAAGCCGGCAGCGGACGCGTCGAAGCGCCCGCCGGTGTCCGCGACGCCGAAGGCCGCCCAGCGCAAGCGGATCGAGGCCGCGGCCCGGCCCAAGTCCGCAGCGGCCTGCGACGTCGGCGACTTCACCTCCAAGACCGGCGACGAACTGGTCAAGCAGATCAAGTCGGTGGAGACCTCCTGCATCAACACGCTGTTCGGCCAGTCCGGCGAGAACGCGAAGGGCCTGTTCCGCGAGGAGCAGATGGTCACCGTGGCGAAGGCGCTGCGCGACGTCGCGGCCACCTACCCGGGCGACAACAGCACGTCGACCGAGCAGGTGGTGCTGTATCTGCGCGCCGGCTACTTCGTGCAGTACAACCACCCGGACGACGTGGGTGAGTACGGCCCGGAGCTGAAGGGCGCCGTCCAGGGCGGCCTCGACGCCTTCTTCGGATCGGCCCGCGCCTTCGACGTGAACGACAAGAACGGCGAGATCCTGGCCGAGTCGGTCATCCTGATCGACAGCTCCGGCGAGAACGCCCGCTACCTGAACATCGTCAAGAAGCTGCTGACGTCCTACGACTCCTCGTACGACGGCTTCTACTGGATGGTCGCGGCGGTCAACAACACGTACACCGTGCTGTTCCGCGGCCACTATCTGCCGGAGTTCGTGTCCGCCGTGGAGGCCGACCCGAGCGTCCTCACCGAGCTGCGCGACTTCGCCGTCGCCCACCTCGACCTGCTCGGCACCGACAAGGCGTACCTGGCGTCCAACGCGGGCCGGGAGCTGGGCCGCTTCCTGCAGCACGACGCGCTCAAGGCCACCGTCCGCCCCCTCGCCAAGGAGCTGCTCGGCCACAGCAAGCTCGACGACCGCACCGCGGCGCTCTGGGTCGGCGTGGCCGAGATGACCGACGAGTTCGACAAGGACAACTGCGCCGACTACGACACCTGCAATCTCAAGGAGCGGATCCGCGAGGCCGTCCTGAAGGTCAAGCACACCTGCGCCCCGAGCTTGAAGATCGTCGCCCAGGCGCTCACCGACGACCAGCAGTCGGCAGCCTGCTCCAGCCTCCTCGGGCAGGACACGTTCTTCCACGGAGTCGCCAAGGACAGCGGGCCGGTCAAGGACGACCACAACGACACCCTCGAAGTGGTCGTCTTCAACTCCAGCCTCGACTACCGGACATACGCGGGCGTCCTCTTCGGCATCGACACCAACAACGGCGGCATGTACCTGGAGGGCGACCCCGCCAAGGAGGGCAACGTCCCGCAGTTCATCGCCTACGAGCAGAACTCCGAGATCTGGAACCTCAACCACGAGTACACCCACTACCTCGACGGCCGCTTCGACATGTACGGCGACTTCGCGGCGGGCCAGACCACCCCGACCGTGATGTGGGTGGAGGGCTTCGCCGAGTACATCTCCTACGCGTACCGCGACGTCACCTATGACGACGCGATCGAGGAGGCCGGCAAGAACACGTACAGACTCAGCACCCTCTTCGACACCACCTACGACAACACCGACACCACCCGGACCTACAACTGGGGCTACCTCGGGGTCCGTTACATGCTCCAGTCCCACCCGGACGACGTCGCCACCCTGCTGGGCCACTACCGCTCCGGCGACTGGAACGCCGCCCGCACCCTGCTCACCGACACCATCGGCACCAGGTACGACGCCGACTTCGCCGACTGGCTGGGCAAGTGCCACGCCGGCGACTGCGGCAGCCTCCCGGCCGCCGCCCGGTGACGGTGCGCCCGTCCCCGTACAGCACACCCGTCCGGTGAGTTGAGGGGACCTCCCCGTCACCGGTGCGAGGCCCGTGAAACCAGCACGGCCTCTGCATCGGTGACGAGGGGGTTTCCGCTCAGCCCTGTCGGGCGACGTCGGCCGCACCCCGAGGGGCCTCGGCCGGGCTGCTCTTCCCGCGCCGGACGAGCTGGGTGTGGCGGCCGTCGTCGATGCGCAGCCCCGTGAGGGCGGTGACGGTCACGAGCGCGAAGGCGACGGCGCCGACCACGAACGCGGTCGTGTACTGCGCCTCTTCGGGCAGCGCCGGGACACCGGCGGGAAGGCCCTTGATGAGGTTCGCGGTGAGCAGCGAGGTGATGACGGCGCTGCCGATCGAGCTGCCGACCGAGCGCGCGATGGAGTTGATGCCGTTGGCGATGCCGCTCTGGTGCACCGGCACTCCCGCCACGATGAACGCGGGCAGCGAGGCCAGGCCGAAGCTGACGGCGACGCCCGTGAGCATGCCGGCGGCGATCACCGAGCCGGTGCTCCCGTGCTGCAGCGCCAGCCACACGTACCCGAGGACGCCGAAGACCCCACCGGTCGCGAGCGTGATCCGGCCGCCGATGCGGCGGACCAGGACACCCGCGATCTG
Organism: Streptomyces sp. NPDC059009; assembly: GCF_042740175.1. Lineage (NCBI taxonomy): Bacteria > Bacillati > Actinomycetota > Actinomycetes > Kitasatosporales > Streptomycetaceae > Streptomyces > Streptomyces sp. NPDC059009. Next base: position 129,284 of record NZ_JBHYJB010000007.1, read on the forward strand.
TGCGCCCACGAGGGAGGCGGCCGTGGCGGGCAGCAGGTAGGTGACGGCCGCGGACAGCACGGAGGCGGTGAAGCCGTAGCCGGTCAGTGCGGTCGGCGTCTGCACCAGGTAGGAGGTGGCGATGAACTGGGTGAACATGCCGAAGCCGAGGAGCAGACCGGCGATGTTCGTGAACAGGACGGGCCGCAGCACGAACATCTTCATGTCGACGAGCGGTTCGCGCACCCGTCGCTCGACCACGACCCAGATCGCCGCCATGACGACGGCCGCCGCGAACAACGTGATCGTGCGGGCCGAGCCCCACCCCCACGTGTTGCCCTGGGAGATGGGCAGCAGGAACAGGACGAGTGTGGCCGCGAGCGCGCCCGCGCCGAGCCAGTCCGTGCGGCCGCCGTGCGGCTCGGGTGAGGGCGGGACGACGACGGCCGCAACCACGAAGGCGAGCGCGGACAGCACGGTGGCCAGCCAGAACACATGGTGGTAGTCGGGGTTGTCGCCCTGGGTGAGCAGTCCCGCGCCGACGAGGGCGAGTCCGCTGCCGACGGCGAGGGTGCCGCTGACCAGGCCCATCGCTCCGGGCAGCCGGTGCGGCGGGAGTTCGTCGCGCAGCACGGACAGGGCGAGCGGGAAGATCGCGGTGGCGGCGCCCTGCATCGCGCGGGCGGTGAGCAGCAGCGGCAGGGAGTCGGTGGTCGCGGCGAGCACCGAGCCGACGACCGTCAGGGCGAGCACGCCGAGCAGGACGGGCCGCTTGCCGCGCTGATCGCCGAGCCGGCCGAGGAGCGGAGTGAACACGGCGGCGGACAGCAGCGTCGCGGTGGTGAGCCAACTGGCCGACGACGTGGTGATGTCCAGGTCCTGCTCGATGATCGCGAGGATCGGCACGACGAGGGTCTGCATCATCGACACGACCATCGCGGCGAGGCCCAGGGCCAGGACGAGGCCGGTGCCGGCGCGCCGGGACTCGGGTCTGTCGGGGTGGGCGGCGTGCCGGGATTGCGGAGACAGCGGAGACATGGGTGTGTGCTTTCGGGGCTCTGTTGCGGGTAATGGGGGGTGGGTCAGCTCAGCGGTACGTCGAGGCGGGCCCGGCGGTGGCTGAACGCGGCGATGGAGTGCGGCCCGTGGTAGGCACCCATCCCGGACTCGCCGACGCCGCCGAACGGCAGGTCGGGAACGCGGAGATGGGCCATCGGCAGGCCGAGGCCGAGCCCGCCGGACGACGTCTCGGCGGCCAGCCGCCGCCGGGTCGTCTCGTTCTCGGTGAAGCCGTACAGGGCGAGCGGCTTGTCTCGGTCGTTGATGAAGGCGATGGCCTCGTCCAGGTCGGCGACCTCGACGATCGGCAGCACCGGGCCGAAGATCTCCTCCTGCATGACCGGGGCGTCGCCCTTCACCCCGGCGAGGACCGTGGGGGCGATGTACAGGTCGTCGCGGTCGGTGCGCCCGCCGAGGGCCACGTCGCCGGAGCCGAGCAGCGCGGCGACCCGGTCGAAGTGCCGCTGGTTGACGAGGCGTCCGTACGCGTCCGAGACCTGCGGGTCGGCGCCGAACAGTCGCTCGACGGCCTCGGCGAGGGCGACCTGAAGCGCGGCCGAGGTCGCGGGGTCGGTCAGGACGTAGTCGGGTGCGACGCAGGTCTGGCCCGCGTTGCGGAACTTGGCGTCCGCCAAGCGGTCTGCCACCACGGCCACTTCGGCGTCGCGGTCCACGAACACCGGTGACTTGCCGCCGAGTTCGAGGGTGACCGGGGTGAGGTGCTCGGCGGCGGCCAGCATCACGATGCGGCCCACGGTGCCGTTACCGGTGTAGAAGATGTGGTCGAAGCGGTGCGTGAGCAGTTCCGTGATCTCGGGAACGCCGCCCTCGACGACGGCGACGGCCTGCGGGTCCAGGTATCGCGGCACCAGGCGGGCCATCAACGAGGAGGTGGCCGGGGCGAGTTCGCTCGGCTTGAGCAGGACGGTGTTGCCCGCGGCGAGCGCCCCCGCGACGGGCACGAGGGAGAGCTGGACCGGATAGTTCCACGGGGCGATGACGAGCACGGTGCCCAGCGGCTCGTACTGCGTGCCGGCGGTGGCGCCGTCCGGCAGGCCCGCGAGCGCCTCGGCGGCGAGCGGCTGCGGCGCGAGCCACGCGTCGAGATGGGCGAGCGTGTGGTCGATCTCGCGGATCGGGAGATCGACCTCGGCCGCGTACGACTCGGGGCGCGGCTTGTGCAGATCGGCGTGCAGTGCGTCGGCGATGGCCTCCCGGTTCTCGGTGAACAGGGCGCGCAGTGAGGTCAGTTGGTCCTTGCGCCAGGCCAGGGGCCGGGTGCGGCCGGAGCGGAACGTGTCGCGCAGGGTGCTGATGGCAGCGGCTATGTCGGACATGGCGATCAGACCTGCGGGAGGCGGACGAGCATCTTGCCCGTGTTGGCGCCGCGCATCATGGCCGAGAACGCCTCGAAGGCGTGGTCGATGCCGTCCACGACGGTCTCGTCGGCGACGAGGGAACCGTCCGCGAGCCAGCCGCCCGCCTTCGCGGCGAACTCGGGCACCAGGTGGAAGTGATCGCTCACGTTCATGCCGCGCAGGTTGATGCGCTTGCCGATGGCGAGCGGCAGGTGCGGCGGACCGGCGGGCAGCTCGGTGGCGTTGTACATGGAGATCGCGCCGACCATCGCGACGCGTCCGCGCAGGTTCATGACCTGGAGCGCGGCGTCGAGGTGATCGCCGCCGACGTTGTCGAGATAGACGTCGATGCCGTTCGGCGCGGCCTTGGCCAGCTGCCCGGCGATGTCGCCCTCGCGGTAGTCGAGCCCGGCGTCGAAGCCGTAGTCCTCGGTGAGCCGCTTGACCTTGTCGGGGCCGCCGGCCGAGCCGATGACCTTCGAGGCGCCCAGCTTGTGGGCCAGCTGCCCGGCGACCGATCCGACGGCACCCGCGGCACCGGAGATGAAGACGACGTCGCCCTCCTCGACCGGGGCGACCTCCTTGAGGGAGGCCCACGCGGTCAGGCCGGTGGTGCCGAGGACGCCCAAGTAAGCCTGGGCGGGTGCCAGTTCGGTGTCGACGAGCTGGACCTGGTCGGCGGGCAGGAGCGCGTACTCGCGCCACCCCAGGAAGTGCGTGACCGTCGTGCCGACCGGCACGTCGGCGGAGTGCGAGGCGACGACCGTACCGACGGCCGTGCCGGTCATCGGCTGGTTCAGCGCGAAGGGCGGCAGGTAGGACTCGCGGTCGTCCATCCGTCCGCGCATGTACGGGTCCACGGACAGGTAGTCGTTGCGGACGACGACCTGCCCCGGGCCCGGGTCGGGCACGGTGGTGGTGACGAACGCGACGTCGGAGGCGGTGGGCTCGCCGACGGGGCGGGCCACGAGGTGCCATTCACGGCTGACGAAAGACATGGTGATCCTCTGAAACGTGTGCAGGGGTGATGAGGGGGGAGGGGCGGTCAGCGGGGGTGGGGGGGGAGGTCAGTGCCCTGAGGGGGCGGGCGCGTCGCCGAGCAGGCCGGCCACGAGGGCGTTCGACGCCGGAGCCAGCAGCTCGCGGGCGTACGGTGCGCGCTCCAGGCCCATGACGAGCGCGATGCAGATGTCCGCGGCCTGGGCGGGCCGGACACCGGCCGCGGTGCCCGTCTCGGTGAACAGGCCGGTGAGCAGGGTGCGCAGCTCGCCGACGAAGGAGGTGCAGATGTCGCTGAGCAGCCGGGCCTTCTCGTCGAGGAGCTCGGCGGTGTGCGGGGAGTCCCCGGAGAGTTCGAGGACGAGGTCGAGCTTGGCGGTGAGCACGCCACGGACCCGGTCCGCGTGCGGCAGGCCGGTGTCGGCCGCCGCCCGGCGGGCCCGGACGAGCGCCTGCTCGTAGAGGCGCTCGGCGAGCCGCCGGACCGCGTCGTCCTTGTTGCGGACGTACTGGTAGACCGCGGACCGGGACACGCCCATGGTGGTGGCGATGTCGTCCATCGTGGTGCGCCGTACGCCGTACCTGGTCAGGCAGTCGTACGTCGCGTCGAGGACCGCGTCGAGCCGGTCGGTGCCCATGGCGCTCAGGCCAGCTTCTTGAGCAGTTCGGCGGCGAGCGGCGCGGACGAGGCGGGGTTCTGGCCGGTGACGAGGTTGCCGTCGACGACCACGTTGGGCACCCACGGCTCGCCGACCCGGACGTTCACACCGGCCTCGACGAGGCGGGTCTCCAGCAGCCACTTCGCCTTGTCGGCGAAGCCGGCCTGGGTCTCCTCGGCGTTGGTGAAGGCGGCGACGTCACGGCCCGCGAAGACGTTCGTGCCGTCGGCCCGGGTGGCGGCGAGCAGCGCGGCGGGCGCGTGGCAGACGACGCCGAGCGGCGTGCCGCCCTCCAGGGCCAGGGTGAGGAGCCTGCCGGAGTCGGCGTCGACGGCGAGGTCTTCCATCGGGCCGTGGCCGCCGGGGTAGAAGACGGCCGCGTAGTCGTCGAGGCGCACGTCCTCCAGGCGGATCGGGGACTTCAGCTCGGCGAACGAAGCGAGGGCGGCGGCGGCCTTCTCCGCTCCGTCCGGGCCGCCGTTCACCTCGGGCGCGAGGCTGCCCTGGTCGACGGTGGGCACGACGCCGCCCGGGGTGGCGACGACGATCTCGTGACCTGCCGCCGTGAACGCCGTGTACGGGGCGACGGCCTCCTCGGCCCAGAAGCCCGTGGGGTGCTCGGTGCCGTCGGCCAGCGTCCAGTGGGTGGCGCCGGTCAGCACGAAAAGGATCTTCGACATGCGTGTTCATCTCCGAGGGGGTGGCGAAGGTGACGTTCTGCGTCCGAAGTGTCAGTTCGGCGATGTCCTCGAAGGTAGGTCGCGCCCACAGCGGTGACCAATGACAGATCCAATGCCTGCCATACGAAACTTCATGGCTCCGGCGGAATAGCGCTGTGCGCGGCCGACGGGCGGCCGACGGCGGGCGGCGCCGGAGTCTTCTAGGCTCCTGAATGTGATCCACAGCAATCCCGCCGACCCGGTCGAGGCGCACGAAGCGGCGGCAGCGGCCCCGGCCCCGCCCGACCTCAATCTGCTGCGCACGTTCCTCGCCGTCTACCGCTTCGGCTCCTTCACCGCGGCGGCACAGGCACTGGGTCTGTCCCAGCCCACGGTCACCACCCAGATCCGCAACCTGGAGCGCCAGACGCGCCGCGAACTGTTCGAGCGGCTGCCCCGAGGTGTCGCCCCGACGTCGGTCGCCGACGAACTGGCGGCCAGGATCGCCGCGCCCTTCGACGCGCTCACCGTGGCCGCGGGCCACGGCATGGCCGAGGGGGTGCGTGCCGAGCCGGTGCACCTGGCGGGCCCCGCCGAGATGCTGTCCGCCTTCGCCCTCCCGGCCCTGGCACCGCTCGTCGCCCAGGGGGTGCGGCTGCGCGTGACCCTGGGCCTGACCGATCCCCTCCTGGACGAGCTGCGCGCCGGACGGTACGACCTGGTCGTCTCCACGACGCGGCCCCGCGGACGGTCCTTGGACTGGGTGCCGTTCGCCGACGAGGAGTTCGTCCTGGTCGCCGCGCCGGTGTGGGCCGACCGGATCGAGGAGCCGCTGGCCACGGAAGGTCCCGCCGTCCTGCACACCGTGCCACTCGTCTCGTACGCCGAGGACCTGCCCATGGTCCGCCGCTACTGGCGGCACGTCTTCGGTGAACGCCTCAACGGCCATGCGGCCGTCACCGTGCCCGATCTGCGCGCGGTGAAGTCCACGGTCGTCGCCGGCGCCGGATTCGGCGTGCTGCCGCGCTACCTGTGCGAAGCGGAACTGGGCTCCGGCGCGCTCGTCCTCCTCAACGATCCCGAGGATCCCCCGATCAACACCGGCTACCTCGTGCAGCGTCCGGGCGTCTCCGCGAACCCGGACGTCAACCGCGTGCGCGACCATCTGGTCGAGGCGGCCCGCTCCTGCTGAGGGCCCGGGAGCGGGCGGCCACGGCCCTGAACGCGTGACGCCGGCGACGGACTGCATCGCGCTCCGGCTCAGCCCAGAAAGCTCAACCGAACCTGGCGGTCGGGGTTGTCCACGTTCGTGTCCGCGAAGCTCCGTTAGGACAACCCCAGGCTATCCGGCTCCCGATGTGCATCAGGCCGACGTCGCGGCCGCCCTCTCCCGACACCACAACGCCAGATGACACGCCGGCACGGCGAACAGAACCCAACCATGACCCGTCCGCGTCGACCGGGCCCACCGTGCCCTTCGCGGCGAGCGGCCCGATCCCCTCGGCCTGCCGCGCAGCGATCTTCCGCCACACTTCCCGCCAGCGGCCTCGAACTGGCCGATGAATACGGCCGTTCGACCCTGCCCGCCGCTTCCGCATAGCGGACCTGCACGCCGCCGAGGGCGGGCCCCGGCTGCATGGCGGGTGCTGGGTGCCCGTCCGTCAGGGGCTCTCGGCGACAACCTGGTAGAGGCCAGGGCTGGCACTGGCGATTCGTTCGGCTTGGGAAACGGAAGCGAGCACGGTGGGGTTGGCGCCGGCGGCCTCGCAGGCTTCGACGCTGTCCCAGTGTGCGATGTTGACGAGCTGGAATCGCGCGTCCGGCAGCAGCGCACGGTGCAGCCTGACGTCGCGGAACCCAGGCGCCGTACTCATCAAGGCCACACGTTCACGCCACTGCTCGATGAACTCGTCGACTTGGTCGGCGGATATTTCGATGACGTTGATGAAAGTAACGGCCTGATCAGCCATAGGAGGTTTCCATTTCTTCGATGTTGTGATGTCAGCCCGGGGTTGTCCGCTCGCTGTCTGCTCACCACTGCACGGAGCTCTTCAGTCGCCCCAGCGGCTCGCGTCGAGGGTCATCTGCCAGGTGGTGTAGGGAAGTTCGGGGTGGAGCTGGTGGAGGATCTCGCCCGGCAGGGTCATCGGCGGGGCCGTGGCCGGGTCGGAGAGGCTGCGGGCCTCCAGGGTTTCGCTGAGGGCGCGAGCCCCTCCGAGACGGGGGTGGACGGCGTGCACGCGGGAGGCGTAGCCGGGCGGCAGGTCGTCGGGGCCGCCCTCGATGTCGAGGAGGATGCCGTGCTGCCCTATGCCGATCTCCGGCGGGCGGCGGTGCCGGTGGACGGGGGAGGACGCGAATCCGGGCGAGGTGTGCAGCGCGATACCGTCCCAGACGGTGTCCACGCGGGTGTCGGTGACGCCATTGTCCTCCAGGAAGCGCGCCGCCAGGTCGGCGCCCGCGACCTCGAACCGCTGCCGATCGTCCGCCGCCCGCGCGGTCAGTCCCATGTCGTGCAGCGCGCAGATCAGGAACAGCACCTCCTCGTCGTAGTCCTCCCCCGGCCGACGCCCGGCCTGCGCGGCGGCGGCACGGCCGAACAGGAAGGCGCGCAGGCTGTGATTGCGCAGGTACGGCTGCGCCTCCTCGTCCACGAAACCGCGGGCCTTACGGGCCAGGGTTGTGCCCGGGAACGACAGGCCCTGGGCGGCGTCGATGTCGTCGTCAGCTGCGGCATCCGTGGTGATGGCCGGCGCTGACAGCGCGGCGGCTCCCGTGATCGGCGCGTCGCGACGCGACGGGTGTGCAGGCATCAGTTCTCTCCTTGGTCTGATGACACTTGGGACCGCTGGGCGGAGGTGGTCGCGCGGAATCGCGCGCGGTACGCCGCGGGCGGCGCCCCGAGCACGCGCAGGAACACCCGCCGCATCGTCTCGTCCGTGCCGAACCCGCAGGTGCGGGCAATGGTGTTCACACCGGCGTCGCAGGATTCGAGCATCGCCTGCGCCGCCTCCACGCGGACGCGTTCCACGTACTGCCCGGGGGTGCCGCCGACTTCGCGGCGGAAGAGGCGGGTGAGGTGGCGTTCGCTGACGGCGACCCGCTCGGCCATGGCGGCGAGGCTGTGGTTCCCGCCGGGGTCGGCCACCACGGCATCCAGTACCCGCCGCAACCCGACGTTGCGGGGCGGGGTCACCGCGCTGCGCACGCTGAACTGCGACTGGCCGCCGGGGCGTTGGAGGAACACGACGAGGTACTTGGCCGCGGTACGCGCCACCTCGGGGCCGTGGTCCTCCTCGACCAGCGCCAGCGCCAGGTCGATGCCCGCCGTCACCCCGGCGGAGGTGATGACGGGCCCGTCACGTACGTAGATGGAGTCGGGCTCCACCCGCACCCGCGGGAAGCGCCTCGCGAGCGTTTCGCACTCGGCCCAGTGCGTCGTGGCCCGCCTGCCGTCGAGCAGCCCGGCCTCCGCCAGCAGATACGCGCCGGTGCAGGCCGACGTCGTACGCCGCGCGCCCGCGCCGAGGCGGCGTACGTGCGCGATCAGCTCAGGCGGATGCCCGTGGCCGTTCACCGTCGGATAGCCCGGCACCATCAGCGTGTCCACGGTCTCGGGGACGTCCTCCACCGCCAGTTCGACCCCCAGCGGGATCCCCGTGTCGCTCACCACCGCACGCCCGCCGGGCGAGGCGAGCCGGACCCGGTAGCCGCTCCCGTGCAGCACCTGCACCGGACCGGCCACGTCCAGCAGCACCACGCCGTCGCCCACGACCACGACCACATCACTCTCGGTCTTCACGCTCCTCAGTCTCGGCGCCCGGCCGGTATGTCCTCAAGGACCAGCAGCCCACGCATACGGACATCCCCTTCCATCCGCCTTTGGCCCGCGGGGACAGTCATCTGGCCCGCGTTCCACAGCCCGGAACCAGCGCATCCCTGACGCCGACCCACTCGGCCCGTCACTTCTCCGATCCCAACCGACTCAAGGAGCACACGACATGCAGCGCCGAAACATTCTCCGTACGGGCGCAGTGGCCACAGCCGCGACCGCGCTGGGCCTCGGCACCTCCCTCACCACCGCCTCTGCCGCTGCCCCCGGCGCCGAGCGGAAGCGCGAGCGCGCCCGCGAACTGCGCGTGCACACGGTCCTGTTCGACGCCGTCGAGGAGCAGGACTTCGCGGGCCCCATCGAGGTCCTTGGCATCCTCGCGGACGCCGACAAGCACCGGATCAAGCAGAGCTTCGTCACCGCCGACGGCCCTCGCACCGTACGGACGTCGTCCGGAATGCACATCGACGTACGCGACCCCTGGGCGCCGGAGGACGCGGACGTCCTGCTCGTGCCGGGCGGGGGCTACGGGAAGGGATCCGGGGTCGATGACGAGATCAAGCGCGGCATACTGCCGCGCGCACTGGCCAAGGCCGAGCGGCCCGGACTGATCATGGGTGGGATATGCACCGGCGTCATGGTCATGTCGGCGGCGAAGATCACCCGCGGCAGGCCGTGCACGACGCACTTCGCGGCCCGCGAGGACCTCGCCGAGCAGGGCGGGAAGCTCACCTACGGGCGTGTGGTGGACGACGGAGACCTGATCACCTGCGGCGGTGTCACCTCGGGCCTCGACCTGGCCCTCTGGCTCGTCGAGCGCCTCTACGGCCCGCAGGCCGCGCTGCGTGCCGAGATGGTCCTGGAGTACGAACGCCGGGGCACCGTCTGGCGCTCGAAGAGCTGACCGCAGTGAGCACATTCTTCGCCGGATGGCGCTCTCGCCCGTCATGCGCTGGGCGAGGTTGTCGATCGAGGCGACGTGGGCCACAGCCACGGAACCGGCGGTAAGGCCCTCGTAGCCGCGGGCGAAGCGGCGGTGCGTCGTGATCCACCCGATACTCCGCTCCACCGCGCTGAGACCAAAACTGAGACCACGAACGACGCAGGGACCCACCGCCTGTCGGCGATCACACCATTGGTTCAGGCCGCGATTCCATGAATCCCCAGGTTGAAGGCGCGAGTGCGGGAACGATTCATGTGGGGATTGCCCCGGTATGGGGGTCATGGCGATCGAGGATGTGCTGTTTCCCGGGATCGATGTGCGGGTCACGGCGGTGCACGCCGCCGTGGAAGGGGTCGTGGTCGAGGCGGCGGCCTGCGGTCGGCCACCGGACTGCCCGAGCTGCGACTGCGCGGGACGGCGGGTGCACTCCCGCTACCGGCGCAGTCTGGCCGAACGCACCGTCGCGGGACGGTCGTTGGTGACCTCGCTGCGCGTGCGCCGGTTCTTCTGCGAGCGGGCCGGGTGCCGACGGCGGACGTTCGTCGAGCAGGTGCCTGACCTCAGTGAACGGTACCGGCGTCACAGCATCGGCCTGCGGCAGTGGATGCGGTCCATCACGACGTTCGTCGGAGGGCGCCTCGGTAAACGGCTGTGCCAGATCCTGCAGTTACCCACCGGCCGGACCCACCTGCTGGGTCTGCTCACCGACCCGCCGGTGCCCGAGCGGGCGCCGCGGGTGCTCGGTGTCGACGAGTTCGCCTTCCGCAAGGGATGGCGCTACGGCACCGTTCTGGTGGACGTGGAGGCGGCCCGGGCGGTGGATGTCCTCCCGGGCCGGGACGCGGTCACCTTCGCCGCCTGGCTGAATTGTCACCGGTGCGGCGCTGCAGGCCGGTGTCCTCTCCGGCCGAGTCAAGGAGGTGTTCCTCCTTGACGTCATCTCCGTGTCGATCGGCGTCGAAGTGCAAGGTGGCACGGTTGTGAAACTGATCGATCGGAACTCCGCAGTCGCCACGAAACGCAGCCACATCTTCACCACGAGCGCGGACAACCAGCCCTCGATGGTGTTGCACTTCGTGGAGGGCGAACACGACAAGCCATCGGAGAACAGAACCCTCGCGGTGCTGGAATTGGAAGGGATACCTCCCGCCCCCAGATGCCTACACCAGGTCGAGGTGAGTGCCAGCCTCGACGCCAATAGCATCGTGACCTTCAGCGCCATGAACCTGGGCACCGGCAAAGAGATCTCTGTAACCGCGCACCCGTCCGCCATGGAAGAGGCCACCGCTCTCATCAGGTCCCCCCAGTGGACCGAGCTGCGTCGCCTCTCCCCCGTGCGCATGCCCGCAACCACGCCACCACCACCGGTGTCCGATGACTGACCGCACACCAGACCGTCACCTCGCCCGGTCTTGGCCATCGAAGCGAAGAAACCCCGGCCCTTCACACGCCGCCCTGAGCCCATGCCACTGCAACAATGGAGGCACTGAAGTCGACCGGGCTGGGCGATCTTGGTCAGCCCAGGAAGCTCAACCGGACCTGACGGTTGGGGTTGTCCACGTTCGTGTCGACCAGGCACACCGACTGCCACGTCCCCAGCTCGAGTCCGCCGCGTACGACCGGCAGGGTCGCGTGGGGCGGGACCAGGGCCGGGAGGACGTGGTCCCGGCCGTGGCCCGGGCTGCCGTGGCGGTGTTGCCAGCGGTCGTCGGCGGGGAGCAGGGTGTGCAGGGCGGCGAGGAGGTCGTCGTCGCTGCCCGCGCCCGTCTCCAGGATGGCGATGCCCGCGGTGGCGTGCGGGACGAAGACGTTGAGCAGGCCGTCGCGGCCGGCCGCCGCCTCGCGCAGGAAGCTCTCGCAGTCGCGGGTGAGGTCGACGACGGTCTCCGTCGAGCCGGTGGCGACGTTCAGGACACGGGTGGTGAACACATCCGACATGGGTTCATCCTCCCTCATCCGGGGCCTGCCCGGCTCGCGCGGCCTCGCCCCATGGAGACCATTTGCTGATACGGAGCGTCCGGCCTTCGAGACCCCATTGACCGTGAGTGGGCCATCTGGCTACGTTCTGCCGCATGTTGCGTTCAGCCCTGCTCACCACGCGCGGTCACATCGACCTGCTGCGGGTGGCTTCGGCCGCGTGTCTTCGCGCCTGCTGACGTCTTTCTCTCCCTCCCTCTTCTCGCGCTCGGTCTCGTACTCCGTCGCCGAGTAGCCCGGCACTCAGTGGTTCTTCGCTGAGGTCGTTCCGGCCTGCCGTTTCCGTTCCCCGCTTGCCCCACGCGTCCTCCGTCGCGCGCTCTCCCCTGCCCTCCCCTGCCCTGGAGCACCCTTGACCATCAGTCATGCCCCGCCCGACGCGCGGCCCACCGGCCTCGACCTCGACCTCGACCTCGAAGCCCTCGTCCCCGCCTCCTCCCGCCGCACCCGCCTCCCCCGCTGGCTGCGGCGTACCTCCGGGCCGCTGTTGCTGCTCGCTCTATGGCAACTCCTCAGTGCGACCGGGGTGTTGAGGGCCGACGTCCTCGCCCCGCCCGGGACCATCGCCCGGGTCGCCGGGGATCTCATCGAGGACGGGTCGCTGCCGTCCGCGATGGGTGTCTCGCTGCAACGCGTCGCGGTGGGGCTGCTGTTCGGCGTCCTTGTCGGGACGGGGCTCGCGCTGGTCTCGGGGCTCTTCCGGGTCGGTGAGGACCTGGTGGACGCGAGTGTGCAGATGCTGCGGACGGTGCCGTTCGTGGGGCTCATCCCGCTGTTCATCATCTGGTTCGGGATCGGCGAGACGCCGAAGATCGCCATCATCACCCTCGGAGCCTCCTTCCCGTTGTACTTGAACGTGTACGCCGGGATCCGCGGCGTCGACGCCCAGTTGATCGAGGCAGGGGAGTCGCTCGGGCTCTCACGGTGGGGGCTGGTGCGGCACGTGATTCTGCCCGGCGCCCTGCCCGGGGCCATGACGGGGCTGCGCTACTCGCTCGGCATCGCCTGGCTCGCGCTCGTCTTCGCCGAACAGGTCAACGCCGACGCCGGGCTCGGCTTCCTGATGGTCCAGGCACGCGACTTCCTGCGGACCGACGTGATCGTGGTCTGCCTCATCGTCTACGCCTTCCTCGGCCTGCTCGCCGACTTCATCGTCCGCACCCTCGAAAGGCTGTTGCTGCAATGGCGACCGACGTTCACCGGAAGGTGACCACCCCCGCCCCCGAAACCACAGCGCCGTCCTCCGCTCCCTCCGCCGTACGGGTCGCCGAGCTGACTCGCGCCTTTGACGGCCGTACCGTCATCGACCGGCTCGAACTCGACGTGCGGCCAGGGGAGTTCGTGGCCCTCCTCGGGCGCAGCGGCTGCGGCAAGTCGACGCTGCTGCGCATCCTCGCCGGACTCGACCGGGAGATCACGGGCACCGTGCTCGTGCCCAGGCGCAAGGCCGTCGCCTTTCAGGCTCCCCGCCTCATGCCGTGGAAGCGGGTGTGGCGCAATGTGCTCCTCGGGCTGCCGGGGCGCCCCGGGCGGGAGGTCGCGGAGCGGGCCCTGGCGGAGGTCGGGCTCCAGCACCGGGCCGGTGCCTGGCCGAAGACGCTCTCGGGTGGTGAGGCTCAACGGGCCTCGCTCGCGCGGGCGTTGGTGCGGGAGCCGGATCTGCTGCTGCTGGACGAGCCGTTCGGCGCCCTCGACGCGCTGACCCGGGTGAAGGCGCAGCGCCTCGTCGACGAGCTGTGGCAGCGGCGCGGCTGCGCGGTGGTGCTCGTCACGCATGACGTGGAGGAGGCCGTGCTCCTGGCCGACCGGGTCCTGGTCATGGACGACGGCGTCATCGCGCACGAGCAGACCATCGGTCTCGACCGCCCGCGCGACATCGGCGACCCCCGGTTCGCCGAGCTCCGGGCCGGGCTCCTGGAACGCCTGGGTGTGGCTCCCTCCGCCGCCGCACCCCCCACTGCTCCGGACCACCGTCATGCCGCCTGAACTCCCGCTCCTCCACCGCGACATGACACGCAACGAACGGACTCACCTCTCCATGCGACGACGAAGCCTCGCCCCCGCCGCCCTGCTCCTCCCCCTCTCCCTCCTCCTCGCCGCCTGCTCCGCCACCTCGTCGGCCAGTTCCGCCACCGGTGGCGCGGGCGGCCGCACCGACGGCAAGGGGTCGCTCACCCTCGACGTCGGGGACCAGAAGGGGGGTTCGGAGGCAGTGCTGCGCGCGGCCGGGGAGCTGGACGACCTGCCGTACAAGATCCGCTGGTCGACGTTCACCTCGGGGCCGCCGCTCCTGGAGGCCGTCAACGCCAAGGCCGTGGACATCGGCGCCGTAGGCAATACGCCGCCGGTGTTCGCCGCGGGGGCCGGGTCGAAGATCCGCATCGTGGCGGCGAGCCATGGCACGGCGACCGGGGAGACGGTGCTCGTCCCGAACGGCTCGCCGCTGAAGCGGACCGCCGACCTGAAGGGGAAGTCGGTCGCGGTGGCCCAAGGGTCGTCCGCGCACTATCAGTTGATCGCTTCCTTGAAGAAGGCCGGGCTGGCGCTCGAGGACGTCGATGTGAAGTACCTCCAGCCCGCCGACGCGCTCGCCGCGTTCACCGGGGGCAAGGTGGACGCCTGGGCGGTCTGGGACCCCTACACCTCGCAGGTGCTGCGCCCCAAGAAGGGCCGCGTGCTGACCGACGGGGACGGCGTGGTGAACGGGCTCAGCTTCCAGGTGGCCGCGCCGGACGCGCTGGCGGACAAGGAGAAGGCCAAGGCCGTCGACGACTACCTGAAGCGGCTGCGGCGGGCGCAGGACTGGGTCTTCAAGCACCCCGAGGCGTGGGCGAAGGTCTGGTCGAAGGACACCGGGCTGCCCTACGAGGTCGCGCTCGACTCGGTGAAGCGCAGCAACGGCACCCGCGTCCCGGTCGCCGTCGACAAGAACGTCGTCACGTCCGAGCAGGAGATCGCCGACACCTTCAGCGAGTTGAAGCTGATCCCCGGCCGTGTGCGCTTCGGCGACTACGTGGACCGGCGCTTCAACGGCAGCCTGCCGCCCTCCACCACCGAGCCCCGCACCTACGGCAAGGAGTCCTGACGATGACGGTCCACCTGCACTGGTTCCTGCCGACCGGCGGCGACGGTCGCACCCTCGTCGACCGGCACGCCTACACCGACGGCGGCATCACCCGCTCCCGGGTCACCCCGGTCAGCGGCGTGCGCGCCCCCGACATCGAGTATCTGGCCCAAATAGCCAAGGCCGCCGAGCAGTTGGGCTTCGAGGCTGTGCTCACGCCGACCGGCACCTGGTGCGAGGACGCCTGGCTGACCACGGTGGCGCTCGCCCAGCACACCGAGCGGCTCAAGTTCCTGGTGGCGTTCCGCCCCGGGGTGATCTCGCCGGTCCTCGCGGCGCAGATGGCGGCGACGTATCAGCGCATCACGCGCGGGCGGCTGCTCCTCAACGTGGTGACGGGCGGCGACTCCACCGAACAGCGCCGCTTCGGCGACCACGTGGACCACGACCGCCGCTACGCCCGCACCGACGAGTTCCTCTCGGTGGTGCGCGGCGTCTGGAGCGGACGCCCGTACGACTTCGAAGGAGAACACTTCCACGTCGAGGGCGGGCTGACCGCGCTGCCGCCGGACCCGCTGCCGGAGATCTTCTTCGGCGGGTCCTCTGCGGCCGCGGGGCCGGTCGCCGCCCGGCACTCGGACGTCTATCTGACGTGGGGCGAGCCGCCGCGGCAGGTGAAGGAGAAGATCGAGTGGATCCGGGGGCTCGCCGAGAAGGAGGGGCGCACGGTCCGCTTCGGGATCCGGCTGCACACCATCTCGCGCGACTCCGCGGCCGAGGCGTGGGCGACGGCGGACCGGCTGCTCGACGACCTCGACGCGGACACCGTCGCGGCCGCGCAGCAGGCGCTCGGGCGCAGTGAGTCCGTCGGGCAGCAGCGGATGCTCGCGCTGCACGGCGGCCGCCGTGACGACCTGGAGATCGCACCGAACCTGTGGGCGGGCGTCGGTCTCGTACGGGGCGGCGCGGGCACCGCGCTCGTGGGCAGCCACGCGGACGTCGCCGACCGGATCGAGGAGTACCACGCGCTCGGCGTCGAGCACTTCGTGCTGTCGGGCTATCCGCATCTGGAGGAGGCGTACTGGTTCGGCGAGGGTGTGACGCCGGAGCTGGCGCGGCGGGGGCTGCTCCCGCGCATCCCGGCCTCGCCCCTGGCGGGGGTGCCCGCCGCCAACGGGCGCCCGGCCTCCGCCCCCGGCGGCGCCCCGCTCCTCGTCTCCGGCGGACGCTGAGCGGGAGTCCATGGCCGTACCGCGGAAGCCCCCGGCCGCACGGGAAGATCTCGCGCACCCGATGAGTTAGTAGAAGCGTGAACGACATCGGGGTACAAGACGCGGCGGTACGGGCGGTACGGAACGTGGACGTGGTCGTCATAGGCGCTGGGCAGGCGGGTCTGTCCAGCGCCTATCACCTGCGCCGGGTGGGGTACGAGCCGGACCGTGACTTCGTGGTCCTCGACCATGCGCCGCGCCCCGGCGGGGCCTGGCAGTTCCGCTGGCCCTCGCTGACCTTCGGCAAGGTCCACGGGATGAACTCGCTGCCCGGCATGGAGCTGACCGGCGCCGACCCCGCGCGGCCCTCGGCCGAAGTCGTCGCGGAGTACTTCGACGCGTACGAGAAGCGCTTCGGCCTGCGGGTGCGGCGCCCCGTCGATGTGCACAAGGTGCGTGCGGGCGAGGACGGCCGGCTCCTCGTCGATACGTCGGACGGCACCTGGGCGACGCGGGCGCTCATCAACGCCACGGGCACCTGGGACCGGCCGTTCTGGCCGCGCTATCCGGGCCAGGAGACCTTCCTCGGGCGGCAGTTGCACACCTCGATCTACCCGGGCCCGGAGGCGTTCGCCGGGCAGCGGGTGATCGTCGTGGGCGGCGGCGCCTCGGGCACCCAGCACCTGATGGAGATCGCCCCGTACGCCGCCGAGACCCACTGGGTCACCCGGCGCGAACCGGTCTTCCGCGAGGGCCCCTTCGACGAGAACACCGGGCGGGCGGCGGTCGCGCTCGTCGAGGATCGGGTGCGCCGCGGGCTGCCGCCGCAGAGCGTCGTGTCGGTGACCGGGCTGCCCCTCAACGACGCCGTCCGCCAGGCTCGCGCGCAGGGCGTCCTGGACCGGCTGCCGATGTTCGACCGGATCACGCCGACGGGCGTCGAGTGGCACGACGGCCGTCGCGTGGACGCCGACGTCATCCTGTGGGCGACCGGGTTCCGCGCGGCCATCGACCACCTGACACCGCTGCGGCTGCGCGAGCCGGGCGGCGGGATCCGCGTCGAGGGCACGCGTGCGGTGGCCGATCCGCGGGTCCACCTCGTCGGGTACGGGCCTTCGGCGAGCACCATCGGCGCGAACAGGGCGGGGCGCGCGGCGGTGCGGGAGATCGAGCGGCTGCTGGAGCGGGGGCAGGTCACCGGCGAGGCGGCGGAGCGGCAGCCGGTGAGGGCTTGATCACGATTCCGTTGACGATGATCAACTTCCGCTCCTAGGGTCGGCGCTGACTGCTGTCGCACCGCACTGCGACGGCAACAGCCAGGCACGGAGGGGTGGTTGAGGCTCATGGACGTATCCGACGTCGATGCCGCGGTGTTCGATGTGTTCGGGACGCTGACCGACTGGCGGTCGAGCGTGGCCGAGGAGCTGGCCGGGGTCGGCGGCCGGGCGGGGCTCGAGGCCGACTGGGCCGAGGTGACCGACGACTGGCGGCGCGCCTACCGGCCCACGCTGCGCAAGGTCTTCACCGGCGAGCTGTCCTGGCGCTCGCTGGACGAGCTGCACCGGATCATGCTCGACGAGATCCTGCCCGCGCACGGCCTCGACGCCCTCGGCGATGCGGACCGGGAACACCTCGTACGGGCCTGGCACCGCCTGCGCGCCTGGCCCGACGCGGGCCCCGGCCTGGAGCTGCTGCACGGCTCCCCCGTGATCACGTCGACGCTCTCCAACGGCGGGCTCGGCCCGCTCACCCGGCTCGCCAAGGGCGCCGGGCTGCGCTTCGACTGCGTCCTGTCCGCCGAGCTGGCCCACTCGTACAAGCCCGACCTCCGGGTCTACCGCAAGGCGGCCGAGCTCCTCGGTCTCGCGCCGGAGCGGCTCCTCATGGTGGCCTGCCACCCCGACGACCTGGAGGCGGCGGCCAGGGCGGGCCTGCGCACCGCGTACATTCCGCGCCCGGAGTGGGGCCCGGACGCCGAGCCGCCCGCGCCGCCCGCCGACGTCGACCTGGTGGTGCCGGACGTGGTCGGCCTGGCCGAGGCCCTCACGCGGACGGCGTGACCGGCGGCTGTTCCCCGGCAGGCGGCTGTTCCCCGGCGTAGGCCAGCACGGCGAAGACGGCTCCCTGCGGGTCGGCGAGGACGGCGAACCGGCCCGGGTCGATGGTGGTGGGCTCGACGAGGACGCTGCCGCCGAGGCCGGTGCAGCCCACCGCCGCGGCGTCGCAGTCGTCGACGGCGACGTACGCCAGCCAGTGCGGGGGCACCTCGGGCGGGAATGTCCCGTCGATGGCGAGCATGCCGCCGAAGGTGTCGCCCGCCACGGACCACTCGGTGTACTCACCCGGGCGCTCGCCCCGCGTGAAGGGGTGCGTGGCGTCGCCCCAGCCGAAGACCGACTGGTAGAAGTCCTTGGCGCCCGCCGTGTCGCGCGTCGCGAGCTCGAACCAGCAGAAGCTGCCTGGTGAGTTGACCGTGCCGAAGCCCGGGTGGTCCCTGGGCTCCCACAGCCCGAACACGGCTCCGCCCGGGTCGGCGCACACGGCCATGAAGCCCTGTTCGAGGACCGGCATGGGTCCGGCGAGGGTCTGCCCGCCGTTGCCGGTGACCCGGGCGGCCACGGCGTCGACGCCGTCGCTCTGGAAGTACGGCAGCCAGGCCGCGGGCTGCCCCGGGTTCATGACGGGCCCGACACCGCCGACGGCCGCGCCCCGCTCGTCCTTGAACAGTCCGTATCCTCCGGCCTCCGGTTCGGGCGCGACGGCGCAGTCCCAGCCGAAGAGGGTGCCGTAGAAGTCCCGCGCGGCGGCCGGGTCCGTCGTGGACAGATCGGCCCAGCACGGCGCCGACGGCGTGTTGGAGATCTTCATGGGCCCATTGACCCACGCGCCGGGCAGGTCCGCATCGGCACGCTCTGTGAGCACTCGCCCCTTACGGGAGGAGCTGCTCGCGGGCCAGCGCGACGACCTGCTCGGCGAGCCCGCCCAGGCCCGGTTCGCGGCGGGCGGCGGCACGGGCCAGGCACACGATGTCGTCGACCCGGACCGTGCCGCCCGCACCGACCGGGGTCCCCTCCTCCCCGATCCGCGCGAACCCCCGCTCCAGGAGCCCCCGAGCCACCCCGGGCCGCTCCCGCGCCAGCTCCTTCACGGCGCCCACCGCGTTGGCGAGCGCGCTGGCCGGTCGCGACCACTCGTCGTCGCGGGCCCGCGCCCGGGGATTGCCGAGGTCGTACCCGGGGTCCCCGGCGACGGACGCGGCACGCACCGACAGGTCGAGCCGCCAGAACAGCGGCACGTCCGCGAAGCGCACGAACAGCAGCCGGCGCCGCTCGGAGTGCAGGAGATCCGGATCGGCGCGCACCTCCGCCACGGCCCGCACCCCGTCCAGGACGGCACGCACCGCCCGTACACACCGCTCGAACTCCCCGTCAGGAACGACCCATTCGAGGTCGATGTCGCTGTACGCGTCGTCAGTCGCTGTGGCCAGCGACCCGAGGAGCAGCGTCCGCGAGCCGCGACAGCTCGCGGTCAGGGCCGCCCGCACCGCGGCCGCGAGGGCGGCGCGCTCACTGCTGGATCTCATGGCGTGAGCGTAGGACCCGCGCCCCCGCACCGAGGGCCGTCGCCTCTGCTTCACGAGCCCATGCGAGCAGCTCCGGCCACGGCCCGTACCCCGCGGCCAGGTCGAGGTGGCCCGCGCCGGGGAGCACGTCGGTGGGCAGGCCGAGCGGATCGCCGTACGTGGCCGCGGCGCCGCGCGGACAGCAGGGGTCGTCGTCGGAGCCGACGATCCGGGTGTGCGAGGCGGCGGCTCGGAGCCGCCCGGCGAGGGTCGGCAGCGGGCCGAACTCCGCTATCCGCGGGTGCTGTTGGACGAATTCCGGTGCGGGCGGGGCGACGAGGAGGACCCGGTCGACGGGCACCGGGACGGCATCGCGCGCCACGGCATGCAGCCAGAGGAGACAGCCCAGGCTGTGGCAGATCACGGTGCGTCGCCCTTCTCCACCGCTCAACTCGCCCACATGGGCGCGCAGTTCGGCAAGCCAGTGCTCCAGGTCCGGTTCGTCCGGGTCGGGGAGCTGGGGGTAGCGGACGGTGTGGCCGACCGCGGTGAGGCGGTCGGTCAGCCAGCGCTGCCAGTGTCCGGCGGGGCGGTGGTGCTGCCAGCCGTGGAGCAGCAGGAAGCGGCCCGGGGCCGTCGCGTACCCAGGCGTGGCGCTCGCGGTCGTGGCGTACTGCCCGGTCATCCCGTACTGCCCGGTCATCGCGTACTCGGTCGTCATGACTCGATGATCCGGCCGGGCGATCGTGCAGGTCCAGTTAATCTCTCTGCATGGAACCGGTAAGGAATTCCTTCACTGTCGACCTGCGCCGCCTGGGGGTGCTGCGCGAGCTGGACCGGCGCGGCAGCCTGGCCCGCACGGCCGAGGCACTGCATCTGACGCCGTCGGCCGTGTCCCAGCAACTCGCGGCGCTGGCGCGGGAGGTGGGGGTTCCGCTGATCGAGCGGCAGGGGCGCGGGGTGCGGCTGACCGGACAGGCCAGGGTCCTGCTCGAGCACGCCGCCGCGCTGGCCGCGCAGTGGGAGCGGGCGCGTGCGGACCTCGCCGCGTGGGAGGAGGGCGGCCGGGGCACGGTGACCATCGGGGCGTTCTCCAGCGCGATCACCGGGCTGCTGCCGCCCGCGCTCGGACTGCTCACCGCGCACCGTCCGGACGTGACCGTCTCGGTCGTGGAGGCCGAGCCGCCCGACCTGTTCACGCGCCTGGACGGCGGCGACGTCGACCTCGCCGTGGCGGTGGACTTCGCCGCCGCCCCGCCGCACACCGACCGCCGCTACACCCGCGTCGACCTGCTGGCCGACGTCCTGGACCTGGCGCTGCCCGCCTCCCATCCGCTCGCGGACCGCGCCCGCGTGCCGCTGCGGGAGCTGGCCGCCGACCCCTGGATCGTCGGGGACGCGCGCAGTTGCTGCGGGGCGATCACCCGTTCCCTGTGTGCGGCGAACGGTTTCACGCCCGACATCCGCCACCCCGTGGGCGACTGGGCCTCGGTCGCCGCCCTCGTCGGGGCGGGCCTCGGGGTGGCGCTCGTGCCCCGGCTCGTGCGGCCGCCGCAGCGCCCGGGCCTCGTCCTGCGCGCCCCGGTGGGTCGGCCCCCGGTGCGGCACGTCTTCGCCGCCGTGCGCGCCGGGTCCGAGAACGACCCGGTGCTCGCGGCGGTCCTGACGCGGCTGCGGGAGGCGGCCGCACAGGTGACGGCGCAGACCGAGGACACCGAGAACGCCGGGGACACCGAGTAACCCCGACGCCCCCCAACAGCCGGACTAGGTCTGCTTGTTGAACTCGGCGACGTTCTTCTGGTGTTCGGCCAGGCTCGACGTGAAGCGGGTGTCGCCCGGCTTCACCGTCACGAAGTACAGCCAGTTTCCCGCCGTGGGGCCTGCGGCCGCCTTCATCGCCGCGTCGCCCGGGTTGGAGATCGGGGTGGGCGGCAGGCCCATGCGCGCGTACGTGTTGTACGGGCTGCTGATCTTCGTGTCGCGGTCGGTGGTCTTCAACGTGCTGCGGTTCAGGGCGTAGTTGATGGTCGAGTCCATCTGGAGCGGCATGCCCTGGTCGAGGCGGTTGTAGATGACGCGGGAGACCTTGCCCATGTCCGCCTTGGTGCCTGCCTCGGCCTCGATCATGCTCGCGATGGTGACGGTCTGGTAGACGTTCACCGCGTTCCGGTCGGCGCCCGCCGCGACCTGGTTGCCGCCGAACCGCTTGTTGGCGGTGTTCACCATGTAGGTGAGGACGGAGGCGGGGGTCGACTGGGAGCTGATCGGATACGTGGCGGGGAAGAGGTAGCCCTCGGGGTTGCCGCCCGCGTCGCCGGGCAGCTTCAGGTCCGCGTCGGGGACGGCCTTCTTGGTGGAGCCCGCGGGCAGGTCGAGGGCCTGGTCGATGGCCGCGTAGACCTGGCCGGAGCGCCAGCCCTCGGGGATGGTCAGGGACTCGGCGCGATGGTGGTCGTCCGGGAGCAGCAGCGGGACGGCCACGGCACAGGCCGCCACGGCGGCCCCCGTCGCGATCAGGGCGATCCGGCCCCGGCGCGTGAGCCGGATCCTGCCCCGGCGCGGAGTGTTGGTCTGCATGCGGGCACGGTAACGCGCCGAAGGGGACAAACCCGGCATATCTTCATGTCGCGGGCTCCAGTTGGGCGTCTCGGCGGACGAGGGCCGCATAGCGCCCGTCGCGCTCCAGGAGCTCTTCGTGGGTGCCGCGTTCGGCGGCGCGGCCGGAGTTGAGGACCACTATCTGGTCGGCGCCGCGCACCGTGGAGAGGCGGTGGGCGATGGTGAGGGTGGTGCGGTCGGCGGAGAGGGCGTCGATGGCTTCCTGGACCGCGTGTTCGGTGCGGGTGTCCAGGGCGCTGGTCGCCTCGTCCAGGATCAGCACGGGCGGGTCGCGCAGGATGGTGCGGGCGATGGCCAGGCGCTGCTTCTCGCCGCCGGAGAAGCGGTGGCCCCGCTCCCCCACGACCGTGTCGTAGCCGTCGGGCAGGGACGCTATGTGCTCGTGGATCTGCGCCGCCTTCGCGGCCGTGTGCAGCTCCTCGTCCGTGGCGTCGGGCTTGGCGAAGCGGAGGTTCTCGGCGACCGAGGCGTGGAAGAGGTAGGTCTCCTGGGAGACCACGCCTATCGCGCGGGCGAGGGTGTCGAAGTCCAGGTCGCGCACGTCGACCCCGTCGAGCGTGACGCGGCCGCCCGTGACGTCGTACAGGCGGGGCACGAGGTAGCTGAGGGTGGACTTGCCGGAGCCGGTGGGGCCGACCACGGCGAGGCTGCCGCCGGCGGGCACGGTGAGGTCGATGCCGTCGAGGACGGGGCCGCTCGTCCCGTCGTAAGCGAACTGGACGTTCTCGAAACGCACTTCGCCCTTGACGGTGTCGAGGCGCACGGGTTCGGCGCGCTCGACGATGTCGATCGGCAGGTCCAGGTACTCGAAGATGCGCTGGAAGAGGGCGAGCGAGGTCTGGATCTGCACTCCGGTGGAGAGCAGGCTCACCGTGGGCCGGAACAGGCCCTGCTGCAGCGAGACGAAGGCGACCAGGGTACCGATGGAGACCGTGGGGCCGCCCAGCTGGAAGGCGATGCCCGCGGCCCAGTAGATGACGGCGGGCATGGCGGCCATGACGATCGTGATGACGGCCATGCGCCACCGCCCGGCCATGTTCGAGCGGACCTCGAGGTCGACGAGGCGCTCGGACTCGTCGGCGAAGGCGTGCGTGAGGGAGTCGGCGCGCCCCATGGTGCGGCCGAGGAGGATGCCGCTGACCGACAGCGATTCGGTGACCGTCGCCGCCATCGCCGCCATCTGCTTCTGCCGCTGCGTGGCGATCTTCTTGCGCTCGCGCCCGACCTTGCGGCTGATCCACACGAAGACCGGGAGCAGGAGCAGCGAGACGACGGTCAGGCGCCAGTCGAGGGCGAGCATCGCGACGATCGTGGCGATGACGCTCGTGAGGTTCGAGACCAGCGAGGTGGCGGTGGAGGTGACCGTCGCCTGCATGCCGCCGATGTCGTTGGCGATGCGCGACTGGACCTCACCGGTGCGGGTGCGCGTGAAGAAGGCGAGCGACATGCGCTGCAGGCGGCCGTAGACCGCGGTGCGCAGGTCGTGCATGACGCGCTGCCCGACGGTCGTGGAGATGAGCGTCTGCAGCACGCCGAAGACGCTGGTGACGACCGCGCTGAGGATCATCCCGAGCGCGAGCAGGCTCAGCAGCCCGGTGCGCCCCTGCGGGATCGCGGTGTCGAGGATCTCCTTGAGCAGGAAGGGCGTCGCGACCGAGACGAGCGAGGCGGCGCAGACGAGGAGGCCGACGAGGGCGAGGCGGCCGCGGTAGGGCCGGAACAGACGCAGGATGCGGCGCAGCTGCCTGGGCTGCTCCGCGTCCTGGGGCGGGGGTGTCCACGTGGGTTGTTCGGGATGCATGGGCTCCTACGGGAGGCGAGGCGAGGATGACTTTGAGAGCATAGCTCATTGTTACCTATGCTCACAATGAATAGGGTCCTCGAAATATTCCTGCGCCATCCGTACGGTCACCCCGCCGCCGAGAGGGCCGCGCGCTGCCGGTCGGTGAGCCGGGCGGCCCGGGCCGCCACCGCGTAGGCCCCGGACGGCGCGCGGTGCAGGGCGAGCGGATCGGCCAGGTCCGGGTGGGCGGCGGCGGTGTCCAGAGCGGCGGTGACGCGGTCGGCCGGCCAGCCGAGGGCGGCGGCCAGTTGCTCCGGGGTGCGGGGCGCGCCCGCGTGGACGAGGGCCGCGAGCACGGTCAACGCGCTGTCCCCGGCGGCGACATCGGTCGGGCCGCTGTCCATGTCGTCGCTGAGGCGCGTGAAGAAGAGACCCATGTCGTCGAGGCGGGCCCCGGCGGGGGTGGACGTGTCGAGGAGCCGGGCTCCCCTGCGCGCGGCGTCCGCCCACCTCTCGGTCGAGTGGGCGCTGGTCGTCCATGCCTTCTGCCAGACGTCGTCGTCCAGGCGGTACGTCTCGCGCCGGTGCCGCGGCTCGCGCTCGCGCCGGACCAGTGCGAGCGCTTCGAGGTAGCCGATGGCCTTGGACACCGAGGCGGGGCTGACCCGCAGGCGCTGGACGAGTTCGGCGGAGGTGAGGCTGCCGGAGTCGGCGGTGAAGAGGGAGGAGAGGACGCGGGCCGCCATGCGGGGCACTCCGGTCTGCACCATCAGGGCCGCGAACTCCTCGGTGAACGCCCGCACTTGGTCCGGGTCGCGGCCGTCCGCGTCGTCCGCGGAGGTGGTGGCGGCGGTGGTGGCGGTGGCCGTGCGGGGCCAGCGGGCGCGGCGTCCGGTGGCGTACTGGGCGTGGTCCGCCCGGTAGCGCTCGGGCCCGCCGTTGCGCGCCACTTCACGGCTGACGGTCGAGGTGGGACGGCCGAGCCGCCGGGCGATCTCGGCGTAGCCGGTCCCCTGTGCCAGCCATCCGGCGATGCGGTGGCGGTCCTCCTGGGTCAGCCTGCTGCCGGGCATCGGCGCTCGCCTCCTCGGTGCGGTTCGTCGTGGCGGCCCAGTGTGCGTTCATCCGCAGTGCATTGCAACGATGATCTTCGACAGCCGTTGCATTAAGCGGCAGCGGGATTGCAATTTTCGGCCCCTAATTCCCGCTTGAATCGGGGCAATTGACCTCCACCTTCGTTGTCGGCTTGTGAAACGCAACGTAGCCTTCGCGGCTGTCTGAACGATGGGCACAGCGAAGGAAGGTGAACCATGGCGGTGAGCGAGCAGATCGCGCTCGACGTCGAAGGGCTGCGCATGCGGTACGGCGCGCACGACGTGCTGCGCGATGTGACGTTCCAGGTGCGGCACGGCGAGGTGCTCGCCCTGCTCGGGCCGAACGGGGCGGGGAAATCCACGACGGTCGAGATCCTCGAGGGCTTCCGGATGCGCTCGGCCGGGCGGGCCGAGGTCCTCGGCTCGGACCCCGCGCACGGCACCGAGGCGTGGCGGGCCCGGATCGGCGTCGTCCTGCAGTCCTGGCGGGATCACGGCAAGTGGCGGGTGCGCGAGCTGCTCGCGCATCTGGGCTCCTGGTACGCGTGCCACTCCACGGCGTCGGCCCAACGCCCTTGGGACGCGGACGAGTTGATCGCGGCGGTCGGGCTGAGCGAGCACGCGGACCGGAAGGTCAGGACGCTCTCCGGCGGCCAGCGCCGCCGCCTCGACGTGGCGATCGGCCTGGTGGGCCGCCCTGAACTGCTGTTCCTGGACGAACCCACGGCCGGACTCGACCCGCAGGCGCGGCGCGAGTTCCACGGCCTCGTGCAGGGCCTGGCCGCGGAGCGGACGACCACGGTCCTGCTCACCACGCACGATCTCCACGAGGCCGAGAAGCTCGCCGACCGCATCGTGATCCTGAGCGGCGGCCGCATCGTCGCGGACGGCACGGCACAGGAGCTCGCCCGGCGGATCACCGGAGCGGACGAGGTCCGCTGGACGCTCGACGGACAGCAGTTCGCGCGGACGACGAGCCGGTCCACCCGCTTCGTCCACGACCTGTTCCAGCAGTACGGCACGTCCGTCAGCGACCTCGAAGTGCGCAGGTCGTCCCTGGAGGACACCTATCTCGCTCTGGTCCGGGAGGCGGAATCCGCCCCGGGGGAAGGGGAATTGCGCCCCCTGCCGGAGGTGACCCGGTGAGGCCGAAGACGTCGGTGACACGGTCGAGCCCCGTCCGCCCGACGAGGACCCCCAGGCCGGCCACCGTCATGCTGCGCGCCGGGCTCTCCCGCGGCGTGATCGAGCTCCGCCAATCGTTCACCAACGGCGGCGACCTGTGGAACCACCTCTTCTGGCCGGTCCTCATGCTGGGTGTCACGTTCTATCTGCGGGACGAGACCTTCGGGGAGAGCGGCCTGCTGCTCGGTACGCTGGCGCTGCCCGGCATCCTCGGCATGAACGTGGCGGTCGGCATGATCGTCATGAGTCAACACCTCACCGCGGACCGCGAGGACGGCACCCTGCTGCGCGTGAAGGCCACCCCGAACGGCATGCCCGGCTATCTCCTCGGCAAGATCGTCACCGTCTCCGGCAGCCTGATCGCCGATCTCGCGATCTTCCTGGTCCCCGGCATGCTGCTGGTGGACGGCCTCGCGGTCACCGGAGCGGATGCCTGGCTGACCCTCCTGTGGGTCCTCGCCCTCGGGCTGCTCGCGGCCCTGCCCGTCGGCGCGGTCCTCGGCTCGGCCTTCACCAGCGTGCGCGCCCAGGGCCTGCTCACGCTGCCGACGCTCGCCCTGATCGGGATCTCCGGGATCTTCTATCCGCTGACGTCGCTCCCCGAGTGGCTCCAGTGGACCGCCCAGGTCTTCCCGTTCTACTGGCTCGGCCTCGGCATGCGCTCCGCGCTGCTGCCGCACCGTGCCGTCACCGTTGAGATCGGCGACTCCTGGCGGCACTTGGAGACCGTCGGGGTGCTCGGCGCGTGGGCGGTGCTCGGCCTCGCGGTGGCCCCGATCGTGCTCCGCCGCATGGCCCGGCACGAGTCCGGGTCACGGGTGGCACAGCGCCGTGAGCGCGCGCTGCAGCGCGTGGGCTAGGACGTGTCCGGCGGATCCGGCCCCGGCCTCCGGTGGCCGGGGGCCGCGTGACGCGCGTCAACTACGGGTACGCACGTGCCATGCGGATGAGTGTCGTGGACGTCGGATCCCATACGGTGCGCCTGGCCATCGCCGACACGGAGGCCGGTGCGCCCCTGCCGGTGCACACGGCGAAGCGGCGCCTGCGCCTCGCCCAACTCGTGGAGGGGGACGGCCGCATCCGGGGCCGGAACATCGACAAGGTGGTCCGGGCGGTCGCCGACGCCCGCCAGGAAGCCCTGGACCGGGGCGCGGACGAGCCGTTCGCCTTCGCCACCGCGATCGTGCGCGACGCCCCCAACCGCGAACAGGTCCTCGACGCGGTGCACACGCAAACCGGCGTACGGCTGCGGGTGCTGCCCGGCGAACTGGAGGCCGGGCTCACCTTCCTGGCCGCACGGCGCTGGATGGGCTGGCGCACCGGACCGCTCCTCGTGCTCGACATCGGCGGCGGCTCCCTGGAGGTCGCGTTCGGGCGGGGCCGCGTCCCGGACTTCGCCCTCTCCCTGCCGCTGGGCGCGCGACGTCTGACGCGCGACCACCTCAAGGGCGAGGATCCCCCGGACCTCGCCGCCCTGAAGGCCCTGCGGCGGGTGATCCGGCACGAGCTGCGGGACGTCGCCGCCCGGGTCCGCTGGGAGGCCCCGCACACGGCCGCCGCCACCTCGCGCACCTTCGGCCAGCTGGCCCGCCTCTGCGGCGCGGCACCGGGGCGTCAAGGCCCCTTCGTACAGCGGGAGTTGCCGCGCAGGGAACTGCGCCAGGCGATCGACCGCCTCGCCGAGCTCCCGGCCCAGGAGCGCGCTCAGCTCCCGGGCATCTCCGCGCCCCGTGCGGCACAGGCCCTGGCCGGGGCGCTGGTCGGGCACACCGCGATGAAGCTGATGGGCATCGACCGGCTGACCGTCTGCCCCTGGGCCGTACGGGAGGGGATCCTGCTGCGGCACATCGAGGAGGGCGGCGCATGGTGGGACGCGCTCAGCCTCCCGCCCGCACAGGTTCCCCAAGGGGCCTTTCCCGGTGAGGAGTCGGTGCGGCAGCTGCGCCTTGCTCCTCGCCCGTAGGCTCGGCCTGCGGTCTGCGGGCCTCGTGGCTGATGACCAGGAGGATCGCGACGATCAGCCAGTTGGCGACCATGGAGGAACCTCCCTGGGCCAGGAACGGCAGCGCCTTGCCGGTGAACGGCATCAGGCCGGTCACTCCCGCCGTGATGATGAAGACCTGGAGCGCGAGGACCACGGACAGGCCCGCGGCGATCAGCTTGCCGAAGGGGTGGGCGCAGGCCATCGCCGTGCGCAGCCCGCGCGCGACGAGCAGCGTGTAGAGGAGCAGCACCGCCACCATCCCGGCGAGACCGAGCTCCTCGCGACCGTGGTGAGGATGAAGTCGGTGCGCCCGGCGAAGCCGATGAGCTCCGGGTGCCCCTGGCCGAGGCCGGTGCCCGTGACGCCGCCGCTGCCGAAGCCGAACAGGGCCTTCGCGGCCTGGTCCGAGACCAGGCCCGGCGGGCGCTGGTCGGGCGGCAGATAGATGTCGAAGGGGTGCAGCCAGGCGAGGATGCGGCCCCGCACATGCGGTTCGGCCGCGCCGACGGCGGCGGCCCCCACCACGGCCATGGCGGTGCCGCACGCCACCCAACTGGTGCGCTCGGTGGCGATGTAGAGCATCGAGACGAAGACGCCGAAGAAGAGCAGCGACGTGCCCAGGTCGCGTTCGAAGACCAGGACCAGCAGGCTCAGCAGCCACACCGTGAGGATCGGGCCGATCTGTCGTCCGTGCGGCAGCGTGACGCCGAGCACGCGGCGCCCGGTGAGGGCCAGCGCGTCCCGGTGCAGCACCAGGAACCCGGCGAAGAAGACCACCACGGCGATCTTCGCGAACTCGCCCGGCTGGAAGGAGAACGGGCCGAGATAGACCCACCGCTTGGCGCCGTAGGTGTCGCCGGGGAAGAAGGCCGGCGCCATGAGCAGGGCGAGACCCGCCGCCATGGTGACGTAGAGATAGCGCTGCAGTCGGCGGTAGTTGCGCAGCAGGGCCAGGACCGCGATGACGGCGGCCAGCGCGAGGACGGTCCACACGAGCTGGCCGGTGCTCGCGGGTGGCGCGTCGAAGCGGGCCGCGTAGGCCGCGTCAAGCCGGTTGATCAGGAGCAGCCCGAGTCCGGTGAGGAGGAAGGCGAGCGGCAGGATGAGCGGGTCGGCGTACGGCGTGAATCTGCGGACCGCGAGGTGCACGGCGCCGGCGAGGCAGACCTGCGAGAGGCAGAAGCGGGCCAGGTGCTGCGGGAGTTCGCCCGTCATGGCGAGGCTCGACTCCGTGTAGCCGTAGACGACGACCACGAGGGCCAGCGCGAGCAGGAGCGCTTCGGTGCGCCGGGCGTTCAGTTCACGCACGGGACACCGCCGCCGTCGATCTTCTGTTCATCGCTGTGCGACGGGGACGGGGAGCTCTTCGACCCGTCCTTCGACCCGTCCTTCGACCCGTGCGGCGCCTTCTTCTCCTTCTCCGCCTGCCCCGACGTCTCCTCCTGCACGCGCCGCCGCACCAGGTCGCGGTCGACGATGTTGACGTCCTCGCCGTGGTGCTTGGCGAAGCGCTCCACGGGCAGGGTGGTGAACTCCACCTTGCCGCCGGAGAGGTTCTCGGCCTGCTTGACGAAGGAGAGCACGCCCCAGCCCTTGTCGAGGACGACGTTGTCCTTGACGACGTTCTTGAGGTCGAGGAGCCGGGCCGGGTTGGTCAGGGTGCCGAGGCTGTTGACCTGGTGCAGGGCCGAGGCGAGGAACGCCTGCTGGCGGCGGGTGCGGTCCAGGTCGCCGCGGGGCAGACCGTGCCGCTGGCGTACGAAGGCCAGTGCCTGCCGGCCGTCGAGCTTCTGCTTGCCCGCCGGGAAGTCGGCGCCCGAGTAGCGGTCCTTGACCGGCTTGTTGAGGCACACCTCGACGCCGTCGAGCGCGCCGGCCAGGTGGTAGAAGCCCGCGAGACTGACCTCGGCGAAGTGGTCGATGGGCACCCCGAGGAAGGCCCGCACCGTCTGGATCTGCGCCCGGCGCCCGGCCTCCCGGCCGCTGTTCTCCAGCTCGCTCCGGTCGGTGACGCCCTTGCCGCGCAGGCGCTCCTCCTCCGCCGCCTTCGCGAGGCCGTACGCCTTCTTGATCTTGTCCTTGCCGAAGCCGGGGATGTCGACGAGGTCGTCGCGCGGGATGGAGAAGCCCTTGGCCTTGCCGCCCCCGGCCGGGACGTGCAGCAGGATCAGGGTGTTGGCGTTGTAGCCGCCGATGTCGGAGCTGCCTGCGTGGAGCTTGTCCAGGACGTTGTCGGGAAGGTCCTCGCCGTTCTGGTCCTTCCTGGTGTCCAGGCCCATGAGCAGGATGTTCGTGGAGCCGTTCGTCGACTTGGGGGCGTCGTCGCCGAGCGCGGACGAGGACCCGATGCTGTCGACCTCGCGATACAGGTACCAGGCAGCCGTGCCGCCGCAGACCACGAGGGCCAGGGTGAGGATCAGCAGCGTGCGCCCGAGCCGGAACCGGCGGGCGCGGCGTCGTGGACGGTGGGGGCGGGCGGCTCGGTGCTGGGGCATGGCGACGATCCTGGGCACCGCATCCTGAAGGCAACCTGAGGAAACGGAAGCGGGCTTCAGGTAGGGGCGAGTTCAGTCGCCGGTGCCGCCGGGCCGACGGCCCGCCCAGCTCACGTGGATCCGGTGTCCCCTGGCGCCGAGCCCATCGCGGGCAGGCGCAGCACCAGCCGCGCACCCCGTGCGCCGGGCTCGACGCCCAGCGTCCCCCCATGAGCCCGCGCGATCTCCCGCGCGATGGCCAGGCCCAGTCCGGTGCCGCCGCTGTCGCGGTTGCGGTCCGCGTCGAGCCGGGTGAAGCGGTCGAAGACCTGCTCCGCCGCCTCGGGCGGGATGCCCGGTCCGTCGTCGGCCACCTCGAGCACCGCGGTGCCGGTCGCCGGGTCCGTCACGGCGGTGATGCGCACCTCGGAGTCCGCGAACCGCTCCGCGTTGTCCAGCAGGTTCGCCAGGAGCCGCTCCAGCCGGCCCCGGTCCGCCCGTACGGGTACGGGCTCCGCGGCCGTCAGGGTCAGCGGTACGCGGGGCGCGCGGCGCCGGGCGATCTCCTCGGCGGCGAGCAGGGACAGGTCGACGTGGTGCGCGACCGGTGGCTGGTGCGCGTCGAGGCGGGCGAGCAGCAGGAGGTCGGCGGCGATGCGCTCCAGGCGCAGGGTGCTGTCGAGGGACTGCCGCAGGGCGGCCGCCTGGTCGTCGGGGGCGGTCAGGAGGGCGAGTTCGAGTTCGGCGCGGGCCGTGGCGATGGGGTTGCGCAGTTCGTGCGAGGCGTCGGCGACGAACTGCCGCTGGCGGGTGACCGAGTCTTCCAGGCGCTCCAGGGTGTCGTTGACGGTGCGGGCGAGGCGGGTGATCTCGTCCTGGCCGCCCGGGGCGGGCACCCGGTGGCTGAGCCGGTCCGCGCTGACGGCCGCCAGTTCGCCGCGGATCGACTCGACGGGTCGCAGCGCCGCACCGGTCACGGACCAGGCGATGCCGCCGGTGAGCAGCACCACGAGCGGCCCGCCGACCAGGAGCGTGAGGCCGAGGGCCCGTTCCGCGTCGGCCACGGAGTTGAGCTGGGTGAGGGCGTAGACGTAGCGGTCGCCCTGCGGCGAGGGGGTGCGGACGACGGCGATCACGCTGCGGTGGCCGGCCAGCGCCGCGTCGGCGGAGAACTCCCGTACGTCGGAGTCGTCCCCGGCGTCGGGGCGGAAGTGCGCGAGGCGCTGCGCGCGGGCGGCGGGGTCGGGGGCGGTGCTGCCGAGCGGGCGGCCCCGGTCGTCCAGGACGAGCACGGAGTCGACGCCGCCGTCGGGCTCCGGCAGGTCGGCGTGCAGCCGTTGTGGATCGGCGGTGATCATCGCCGCCGCCTGCCGGGCGGCGAGTTCGGTGCGGTCGGCGACGTTGTCGAGGAGGTTGTTCCGCAGCGTGAGGTAGAGCCAGCCGCCGCCCGCGGCGAGGGCGATCACCATCGTCACGACGGCTGCCGCGGTGGACCGGGCCCGCAGCGTGCGGGGCATCCGGGGACGCAGGGAGCGCAGGCGGCGCAGCACGCGCGACCGTCGTGAGGTGGCGCGGCTCTCAGGGGGCATCGGGAGCCAGCCGATAGCCCACGCCTCGTACGGTGCGGATGGTGTGCCGCCCGAAGGGGGCGTCGAGCTTCTTGCGCAGCGAACTGATGTAGACCTCGACGATGTTGGGGTCGACGTCGGCGGGCGAGTCCCAGACCTCGTCGAGGATGTGCTGCTTGGCGACCGCGCCGCCGTCCGCGCCCATCAGACAGCCGAGCACGTCGAGCTCGCGCGCCGTCAGCTCCACGGTCTGCTCGCCGCGTTTGCACAGCCGGGCGACGACGTCCAGGGTCAGGTCGCCGACCTGCAGCGTCGGGGGCCGCTCCCGGCCCGCGCGGCGGCCGAGGGCGCGCAGCCGGGCCAGCAGGACGACGAGCGAGAAGGGCTTGGTCAGATAGTCGTCGGCGCCCGCGTCGAGGCCGTCGGCCTCCTCGTACTCGCCGTCCTTGGCGGTGAGCATGAGGACGAGGGCGGGCTCGTCCAGGCCGCGCAGGCGCCGACAGACGTCCAGTCCGTTGATGCCGGGCAGCATCAGGTCGAGCACGATCACGTCGTATCCCCCGGTCAGGGCGAGCTCGAGTCCTGCGTGTCCGTCATGGGCGACGTCCACCCAGTGGCCGTCCGAGGAGATGGCCCTGCGCAGGGTGTCGGCGAGCGGCCGCTCGTCTTCGATGACCAGGATCTTCACGGGTCAAATATCACATACGTAGCGAATTGGCCCGCTTCCGCCCTCCCCCTTCTCTGCTTCTCCGCGCTCGCCGCTTCCCTCCCTGAAGTCGGATTCAGGTGCCTCAGATTCCCTTCAGCGGGGCGCCGCCAGGGTGGAGGGGCAGAGCAGCACGAGACCCAGGTCGCAGGAGGAAGCGATGACCACGCGTGAGACCACACGGACCACCCTGACGCTGGCCGGACTGTCGGCGGCCCTGCTGACCGTCGTCGCCGCGGCCTCGATCGCCACGGCCTCGCCGGATCGGGCCCCCTTCATCAGCGGCGCGCTGCTCGGGATCTCCTTCGCCTCGGTCGGCTTCGGCCTGGCGGGCTGGGGCTTTGCCCGACGGCGTACGGACGGGGGGCGGCCCTGCGACGGAGAGCGCCCGTTCTGAGCATGGGCGCCCTCGTCCCCGCCGGGCTGCTCGCCGCCCTGCTGGCCTTCCCCGGCATCGTCCCCGACACCCCCGGCCACCTCGGCAGCCTGACGGAGACCGCGCTGCCGTGGCTCGGCCTCGCCGTCCCGTTCCTCCTGCTGCGGGCGGCCCTGCGTCGCTCCCCCACGCAGGTCGCCGCCGCGCTGGTGCCCGCCGTGGTCTGGGCCGCCGTCTTCGGCCCGGGGCTCTTCGGCCAACAGCACCCGGAGCGGGCCCAGTTCCACGTCCTGACCCTCAACGTCGGGGGTGAGCGCACCACTCCGGGGGACGTCGCCCGCGAGGTGATCGCGGCTGACGCCGACGTCGTGGCACTGGAGAAGGTGCCGACCGGAGCCGTCAAGGAGTACGAGCGGCGCCTCGCCGCCGCCTATCCGCACCACGCGACGGCCAACACCCTTGGCCTGTGGTCGCGTTACCCGCTGCACGACGTCGAACCGCTCGACCTGGGCGGTGCCTGGCCGCACGCGATCCGGGCCGTCGCCCGCACTCCCGGCGGCGACACGGCGCTGTACGCGGTGCGGCTGCCGTCCGTCCGCGTGACCGCGCGGCAGGGGTTCGCCGTCGCGGACCGGGACGCGAGCGCGGCCGCGCTGCGCGACCGCGTGGCCCACGACCCCGCCGCGCGCCTGGTGCTGCTCGGTGATCTCAACGGCAGTCTGCGCGACCGCGGGCTCGCGCCCCTGACGCGCGAGTTGAGCCCCGTGCGCGACCAGGCGGGCCGGGGGCCCGGCTTCACCTGGCCCGCCGCGTTCCCGCTGGTCCGCATCGACCACGTGCTCGTACGGGGCCTGACGGCGACCGACGTCACGGTCCGCCCCGACCTCGGCAGCGACCACCGCCCGGTCCTCGCCGGGCTGCGCGGCGACGGCTGAAACCACCGTGGGGGTCGCGCGAGGAAGCGATGGAGGGGAGCCTCGCTCCCTCGCGCTCTCGACGGTCGCCGTCGTCCGCGTCGCGCGGCGGCGGCCGTCCCTATCGGGGTGACCGCGCTCCCGCCCGGAGAGGGGTCAACCTCCTGTGAAGGTACCCTCGTTCGCCCTCCGTGCCCCCTCCCGGGACGAGATGTCCCGTGCATTTATGCACTCGGTTCTTCGCGTGTCGCCCCGCCTGCTTGCCCGCGCCCCCTTCGGCGCAGCAGGATTCTCCAACTCCGCATGGACATACGCCGGTTACTCACAGGAGGGGGCCCGACCGCATGCCGCCATCCGACTTGAAGGTCCTCATCGTCGATGACCACACGGACACCCTGTTCGCGATCGAGAGCGCCCTCAGCCCTCTCGGCTACGAGCTGAAGTCCGTCACCACCGGCGACGACGCCCTCAAGGAGATACTGCGCGACCAGGTCGGGGTCGTCCTGCTCGACGTGCGGCTGCCCGGCACCAGCGGCCTGGACGTGGTGCGGTACATGCGGCGCCTGGAGCAGACGCAGCGCATTCCCATCCTGCTGCTGACCGGCTTCGGCATGGGCCGCGACCTGTCCGCCGCCGCCTTCATGCTCGGCGTGGCCGACATCGTCCTCAAGCCGGTCGACCCGTGGGCGCTGCGGACCAAGGTGCGCTACCTCTACGAGAGCTATCGGCACGCGCGCGGCGTGCAACGGGAGCTCGACGCCCTCCGGGCCGTCAGGGGCTGACCACGTCCCGGACCGCCGCGAGGAAGTCCTCGGTCCGCGGATGGGTGGGGTGCGCGGGCCGGGCCAGGTACACGGTGGCGGCGGGGGCGTCGGCGACCGGGACGAACCGGACGCCGGGGTGGCCGTGGCTCTCCGCTGTGCCCGCCGCGCCCACACCGAACGCGCCGCCGATGGCGATGAGGTTCAGCCACTCGTCCACGTTGCCCACCTCGACCGTGCGGGCCGGGCGCTGCTCCGCGGGCCACAGGCCGGTCGAGGCGGTGCCGGTGTCCGGCCACAGCGCCAGCGGCAGCTCCGGCCCGGCGGTGAGCTCGGCGAGCGTCACCCGGTCGCGGTCCGCGAGCGGATGGTCGTCGGGCAGGGCGGCGACCCGGTCCTCGGTGTAGAGGCCCTCGGTGCGGATGCGCGGGTCGGCGGGGACGGTGCGGAGCACCGCCACGTCCGTGTCCCCGGTGGCGAGCCCCGCGGTGCTGTTGTCCTGCCGGACCACCTCCAGCTCGATGTCCGGGTGGGTGCGCCGCCACGAGCGCAGCAGCGGGACGGTCTGCTGCCCGAGCACCGCGCAGGTGTAGCCGAGGCGCAGCGGACGGGAGACGGTGCGGGTGTCGGCGAGGGCCGCGTCCAGGTGGGCGAGGATGGCCCGCCCGTGCCCGAGCAGCGTGGCCCCTGCGGGGGTGAGGGCCAGATGCCGCGACGACCGGTCGACGAGCCGGACGCCGACGCGCGCCTCCAGCTGGGCGAGCGTGCGGGAGAGGGCGGGCTGCGTCATGTGCAGCCGGTCCGCGGCGGCGGTGACGGTGCCCGCGGCGGCCACCGCGTCCAGGGCCCTGAGATGGCGCAGCTCCACATCATCCATGCCTACGGAGCATAGTCCCTGCCCAGACGGCATTTCCGGGCGCGGTCCCGGGTCCGTAGCGTCGATGACGCCCGGGGACTTCCCCGGGTCCGAAGACGCATGAGACGAACGGCGGGTGTGTGGGATGAGGATTCTTCTGGTCGGCGCGGGCGGCACGCTGGGCAGCGCGGTGCACAAGGCGCTCACGGAGTGCGGGCACGAGGTGATCGGGGTGGGCCGCACGGGCGGCGACCTGGTGGCCGACGTCTCCGACCCGGCAGCGGTGTCGCGCCTGTACGCGCAGGCGGGTCCGCTGGACGCGGTGGCGGTCGCGGCGGGCGACGCCGTGTTCCGCCCGCTGTCCGAGCTGACCGCCGACGACTTCGCGGCGACGTTCCGCGGCAAGGCGCTCAGCCAGCTGGAGCTGGTCCGCCAGGGCGCCGCCCACGTGGCCCCGACGGGCTCGTTCACGCTGATCAGCGGCGTCCTCACCGAGGAGCCGATCGTGGCCGGGGCGGCGGCTTCGGCGGCGAACGGCGCGGTCGAGGCGTTCGTACGGGCCGCCGCGATCGAGCTCCCGCCGCAGCGGATCAACGCGGTCAGCCCGACGGTGACCGAGGAGTCCCTGCCCGCGTACGGGCCGTTCTTCGTCGGCATGGAGCCGGTCCCCGCGGCCCG
Organism: Streptomyces sp. NPDC059009; assembly: GCF_042740175.1. NCBI lineage: Bacteria > Bacillati > Actinomycetota > Actinomycetes > Kitasatosporales > Streptomycetaceae > Streptomyces > Streptomyces sp. NPDC059009. The sequence goes on from NZ_JBHYJB010000007.1 coordinate 165,584, forward strand.
CGTCGCGACGGCGTACGTCCGCTCGGTCGAGGGCGCGCAGACGGGCGAGGTGTACCGGGTCCGATAGGACCTGTCCGGCGGATCTTGCCGCGGTCGCGAGCTGTTCCACGCCGATCTGCGGCGTTGTCGTCGGTTGCCAACTCGCCGCGCGATGCGGGCCTTTCGGCTCCGGCACCGTCATGTGACGCCGGCTACGGCGCCGTCCTGTGACGGGGACTACGGCGTCAGCCACGTCACGCCCGCCACCCTGTCGCCGTCGATCCGGAGGTGGAGCACTCGTGCGGGCACCCGTGAGGGCACCCGCGTGGGCGCTCCACCTTCCTCCGCCTTTTCTGTCACTTCCGCCTCTTCCGCCTCTTCGGCGGTGAACACGACGACGACCTCGTCCGGGCCGACCGCCACCACCTTCGCCCCGTCCGCGGCGATACCCTCGGCCTCGAGGTGCGCGAGGGCGACCTCGCGCGGGGCGGGCGGCGGCGGGAGTGGTACGTCCGCGCCCCGGAAGGCGGCCTCGATCGTGGGGAGCGCCGAGACGGCGCGGGGGAAGCCGGCGAACGCCGCGGTCTCCAGCAGGACTTCGGCGATCTCGCCGGGCGCGAGCCCCGCCGCGAGACCCGTGCGCAGGTGTACGGCCAGCGGCCGCTCGTACATGCCGGAGGCGAGGATCGCGGCCAGGGCGGCGGCCTCGCGCATCCGGGGGTCGAGGGCGGGCCGGTGGTGCAGATGCCCGTAGACCGCGCCCACGGCCATCTCGCCGAGCGCGGGCGCGGCCCGCATGATCGCGTCGAGCTGCTCCTTGCCGCCGGGAATCAGCCCGGCGAAGGTGTCCCGGCCCCGCTCGTGCAGCTCCTCGAATCCCATCCGGCCATCGTTCAAGGCCAAGGCCGGACCGGCAAGACGAGCGGGCGGCGCGGCACGCGGGCGTACGGTGGGCCCGTGATCGAAATGCGACAGTTGACCATCTTTCGGGCGGTTGCCCGGAGTGGCTCCTTCTCTGCGGCGGCCCGGCAGCTCGGCTACACCCAGCCCGCGATCAGCCAGCAGATCAAGGCGATGGAGCGGGCCCTCGGCACTCCGCTGATCGTGCGTTCCGGGCGGCAGATGCAGCTCACCGAGGCGGGCGAGTCGCTGTGCCGGCACGCCGCCACCATTCTCGGCGCGCTGAACACGGCGGAGGCGGAGATCCAGGCGCTCGCGGGGCTGCAGGCGGGGCGGGTGCGGGTGACCGCGTTTCCCAGCGCCTGTTCGCTGCTCGTCCCGAAGGCGATCTCGCTGACCCGCCGCGCCCACCCGGAGCTGCGCGTCACCCTCGTCGAGGCCGAACCGCTGGAGGCGCTCGGCCTGTTGCGGGGCGGCGACTGCGAAGTGGCGCTCGTCTTCGACTACCCCGGGCGCGCCGACGCGGTGGCCGACGGCAGGTGCGGGAGCAGCGGGCCGACCGACGTCGCGGACCTCAGCACGCACCCGCTGCTCACCGAGCGCATGCGGGTGCTGCTGCCGCCCGGCCACCGGCTGTCCGGGACGGCGCGCACCGAGCCGCTCCGCCTCGAGGAGCTCAAGGACGAGAGCTGGATCGCCGGGTGCCCCCAGTGCCGCGGGCACTTGGTGGACGCCTGCAAGGAAGCCGGGTTCCACCCGGACATCGGGTACGCGACGGACGACAATCCGGCCGTCGCGGGTCTCGTGGCGGAGGGGCTCGGCGTCGCCCTCGTACCGGAGCTGGCCCTGCTCGGCGGGCTGCCGCCCGGGGTGCGCGCACTGCTGGTCGAGCCCGCGCTGCACCGGCGGGTGCTGGCGGTGACGCTGCCGGGGCTCGACGCGGTGCCGGCCGTGAGCGCCATGATCCAGCAGCTGGGGCTCGCGGTGTCCCTCACCGAGTCGTCCACCTTCCCCCAGGACGCCTGACACACCTCCCCCCTCAAAGCACTTCTTTGCCGCACCCCAAGCATTTCCATCGCATTACTGAAACTTGCGGTACCCCTCTCGAAGAGCTTGACGGGCCGGGACCTTTGCCGCTCAATTCCCGCTTTTCCGGTTCCTAGCATGAATTCCGTAAGGAACCGACGGAGAGGTTGGGACCATGGCTCAGACATTGGTGCGGCACGTGGACGCGGACGCGGACGTGGACGTCTCCGACTGGCGTGCCGCCGTGACCGCGGCGGGCCCCGTGATGCTCGGCTATCTGCCGGTGTCCTTCGCCTTCGGTGTGCTGGCCCCCACCTTCGGAGTCCCTGCCTGGGCGGCGATCGCGATGTCCGGCATCGTCTTCGCGGGGTCCTCCCAGTTCGCGGCGCTCGGCCCGCTGCAGGTCGGGGCGTCGCCCGTGTCGATCGTCTTCACGACCTTTCTCGTCAATCTCCGGCACGCCCTCTACTCGCTCACCATGGCGCCAAGGACCAGCGACTGGAAGACCCGCGACAAACTGGGATTCGCCTGGCAGCTGACCGACGAGGCATTCGCGGTGCACTCCACGGAATTCGCGAAGCGCGACCGCTCGGCGGGTGAGTGCCGGATATTCAATTTCCTGATCCACGCAGCCTGGGCGGGCTCCACCGCCCTGGGCACCGTCGCCGCCGGGCTCATTCCCGACAGCAAGGCGCTCGGCCTGGACTTCTCCCAGACGGCGATGTTCATCGCGCTGCTCGCCGTCCTGGTCAAGGGCCGCAGGGAGCTGGTCGTCGCCGCGCTCGCCGGGGTCCTCGCGGTCGCCATGACCAGCGCCGGTCTGCCGCTGTGGGCCGTGATCGTGCCGACGGTGGTGGCCGCGACGGCCGGTCTCGTCTGGGAGAACAAGACGCTCGGCCCCGCGACGCCCTGCGCTCGGGCCGAGGCGGATCCGGGCGAGGCGGCGGACCACGGCGACGCATCGAACGCATCGAACGTAGCGAACGCATCGACCATGGAGTGCCCCTCATGAGCACCACCGACCTGCTTCTCATCCTGGGCGGCATGACCGCCGTCACCTACGCCGTGCGCTGCGCGCCGCTCTTCCTGGCCGGGCGCGTCACCATCCCCGCGGGGGTGCTGCGCTGGATGAACTACGTGCCGCCCGCCGTGCTCGCCACGCTGATCCTGCCGTCGCTGTGCACCCCGGACACCGACGGCAACGCCCTCCGACTCTCCCTCTCCAACCCCCTGTTGCTCGCCGCGGTGCCCACCGTCCTGGTCGCCTGGCGCACCAAGAACATGTACGCCACCGTCGGCGTCGGCGTCGTCGCCCTCGCGCTGCTGCGCTGGCTCGGCCCCTTCGCCTGAGCCGCGAAGCCGTTGCCGGACACCAACTCGCCCCTTCTGCCCTGGAGTCACCCATGACCATCGCCCCTCAGGTCCCGGCCGACCCGGAGACCCTCGACACCACCGGCCTCGAGCTGGACATCGACCGCTACGACCCGGCGTACCGCGCCTGGCTGCGCGAGGCCGTCCGCAAGGTCCAGGCCGACAGCAACCGCTCGGCCGACACCCACCTGTTGACCGTGCCCCTGCCCACCGAGTGGGGCGTGGACCTCTACCTCAAGGACGAGTCGACGCACCCGACCGGCAGCCTCAAGCACCGACTGGCCCGCTCCCTGTTCCTGTACGCCCTGTGCAACGGCTGGGTCCGCCCCGGGAAGCCGGTCGTCGAGGCGTCCAGCGGTTCGACGGCCGTCTCCGAGGCGTACTTCGCGAAGCTCATCGGCGTGCCGTTCATCGCGGTGATGGCCAAGTCGACCGCCCGCTCGAAGATCGACCTGATCGAATTCCACGGCGGCACCTGCCACTTGGTGGACAACCCGTGCGAGGTGTACGAGGTGTCCGCGCGCCTCGCCGCCGAGACCGGCGGCCACTACATGGACCAGTTCACGTACGCAGAGCGGGCCACCGACTGGCGCGGCAACAGCAACATAGCCGACTCGATCTTCCGCCAGCTGGCCGGGGAGCGGCACCCCGAGCCGTCCTGGATCGTCGCCGCGGCCGGCACTGGCGGCACCTCCGCGACCCTCGCCCGCTACGTCCACTACACGCAGCGGGCGACCGGCATCTGCGTCGCCGACCCGGAGAACTCCGCCTTCTTCGACGGCTGGCGCAGCCAGGACCCCGCGGCCACCACCGGGGTGGGCTCCCGCATCGAGGGCATCGGCCGGCAGCGCGTGGAGCCGAGCTTCATCGCGGGCGCCGTCGACCGCATGATGCGCGTGCCGGACGCCGCGTCCATCGCCACGATCCGGGTGCTGGAACGGCTCCTCGGCCGCAAGTGCGGGGCCTCCACCGGCACCAACGTGTGGGCGGCCGCCCGCCTCGTCTCCGAGATGCGCGCCCGCGGCGAGGAGGGCAGCGTGGTCACGCTGCTGTGCGACCCGGGCGAGCGCTACCTGGACAAGTACTACTCGGACGCCTGGCTCGCCGGGCAGGGCATCGACATCACCCCGTACCAGGAGCGCATGGAGCGCTTCCTGCTCACGGGCGAACTCACCTGATCCGACCGCCCGTTACCCATCCCCCCAGCCCCGTCCCGAGCCCCGCCCCCTCAAGGAGAGACATGACCACCCCCGAAGCCCGCCTGACCGCCGCCGGCCTGGAGCTGCCGCCGACCCCCGCGCCCGTCGCCGTGTACGTCCCGGCGGTACGCAACGGCTCGTACGTCTTCACCTCCGGCCAGCTGCCCCTGGTCGACGGAGCCCTCCCGCTGACCGGAAAGGTCGGCGCGGAGGTCACCCCGGAGCAGGCCGAGGAGCTGGCCCAGCGCTGCGCCCTCAACGCGCTGGCGGCCGTGAAGTCCGTCGTCGGCGACCTCTCGGCCGTCAAGCGCGTCGTGAAGGTCGTCGGCTTCGTGGCCAGCGCCCCCGACTTCACGGGCCAGCCGGGCGTCGTCAACGGCGCCAGTGAACTGCTCGGCACCGCCTTCGCCGACGCGGGCGTCCACGCCCGCAGCGCGGTCGGCGTCGCGGTCCTCCCCCTGGACGCACCGGTCGAGGTGGAGATCCAGGTCGAGGTCTGACAGCCCAGGAACCACCCGGACCGGACCGGGCCGACAGCTGCCCGGCTCGGCCCGACCGGCCCGGCCGGCCTACTTCACGGCCGGGACCGGCATCGTGGTCGCGGGCACGCCGGGCTTCGGCACACAGCCCAGGGCGCCGACGGCCTTGAGGTCACGGGCGTCGACCGTCAGGCACCGGTACTCCTGCACGCTGCCGGGCTTGCCGGTGATGAGATCTCCGGGCTGATAGGTGCCCGGAACCCCGGAGCAGGAGTGCGCCTCATAGGCGCCCTTCAGGCCGGAGATGGCCTTGACCTCCTTGCACACGACCACGCCCGGGGTGTCGGCGTGCGCCGTCGCCGCCGTGACCGTCAGTCCGAGAACACCCATTGCCGTGACCGTGATACCGGCAAGTACTTTGCGCATGCGGTGACCTTTCGCCATGGGCCCCTGAAGGGACCCTCTCGTCGCCGACGGCCGGACGACCGGTCGACGCAAGGAGCCGTTCCCGGTCGACGGCATGACGTGTCCCCGCCATACGGGTGGTGATGTCGCCCGCTCTTATTGCACACTGTTCGCAATAACAAGAACATGGCAGTAAGAGGTGAGCAGTGGTGAAGCCCCCGGTCGTCCTGGGCATCGAGTCGTCCTGCGACGAGACCGGCGCGGGGCTCGTGCGCGACGGGCGGCTGCTCGGGCACGCCGTGGCGTCGAGCATGGATGCGCACGCCCGTTACGGAGGCGTCGTTCCCGAGATCGCGGCCCGGGCACATCTGCACGCGCTGCGGCCGGTGGTTCAACAGGCGCTGGACGAGGCCGGGTTGGGGCTCTGCGACATCGGCGCCGTCGCCGTGACCACCGGGCCGGGGCTGTCCGGTGCGCTGCAGATCGGGCTCGCCGGGGCCAAGGGGCTCGCCTACGCGCTGGGCGTGCCGCTGTACGGCGTCCACCACCTCGCCGGCCATGTCGCCGCCGACACGCTGGAGCACGGGCCGCTCCCCGACCCGTGCATGGTGCTGATCGTGTCCGGGGGCCACACCTCGCTGCTGCTCGTCCGCGACCTCGCCCGGGACCCGATCACGCACCTCGGGGACACCCTCGACGACGCGGCGGGCGAGTGCTTCGACAAGGTGGCGCGGGTCTTCGGGCTGCCGTATCCCGGGGGCCCGGCCATCGACCGGGCGGCGCGGGACGGCGATCCGCGGGCCGTCGGCTTTCCGCGGCCGCTGCCCGGCTCGTACGACTTCTCCTTCTCAGGGCTGAAGACCGCCGCCGCGCGCTGGGCCGAGGGGCACGCCGGGGGCGCGCTGCCGGTGGCGGACGGGGCCGCGTCGCTGCAGGAGGCCGTCGCCGACGCGCTGACCCGCAAGGCCGTCGCCGCCTGCGCGGAGCACGGGGTGGGGACGCTCGTCGTGGTCGGTGGCGTCGCCGCCAACTCGCGGGTGCGGTCACTGGCCGAGGAGCGCTGCCGCGCGGCGGGCATCGCGCTGCGCGTACCGCCGCTGCGGCTGTGCACGGACAACGGCGCCATGATCGCGGCCGTCGGCGACCTGCTGGTGCGGGCCGGGGCCGAACCCGCGCCGCTGGACGTGTCGATCGACCCCTCGGCGCCCCTCGAACGCGCCGCCCTGCACCCGGTCGCCGCGGCGCGGGCGGCGGCGTGACGAGCCGCGACACGGCGGGCGGCGACAGGACAGGCGGCGACGGGACGGGGACCGACACGAGGAAGGCCGACACGAGGAAGGCCGACACGAGGAAGGCCGACACCCACCTCCGCACCGGCGCCGACATCCGCGTCCTCACCGGTGCCGAACTCCTCGCGCACACCGACGCCTTGCGGTCCGTCTACGCCGACGCCTTCTGCGCCCCGCCCTGGAACGAGGACGAACGCGCCGCCCAGGCGTTCGCCGAGCGCCTCCCGGAGCAGGCGGCCCGGCCCGGCTTCACCGCCGCAACCGCCGTGCGGGAAGGGCACGTTGTCGGGTTCGCCACCGCCTGGACCACCCGCACTCCCTTCCCCGCCGACCGCTGCTACCCCCAGGCCGCCGCGCCGCTCGGCGCCGAGCGCACCGCGCGGTGGCTGTGCGGCGCGCGCGAGATCGACGAGCTCGCCGTCCGGCCCGCCGCCCAGGGCAGTGGTGTGGCCGCGGCGTTGCTCGACGCCGTCGCCGCCGGAGCGCCCGGCGGCCGCTGCTGGCTGCTGACCTCGGTCCGCTCGCCCCGCGCCCTCGCCTTCTATCGCCGCCGGGGCTGGACCCAGGTCACCCACCCCTCCCCCGGCGGGCGGGGCATCGCCGTCTTCCTGGGACCATGCCACCCGGCGGCCGCTTCCCTCGTCGCCGCCCCGACGCTTTAAGAGCATGACTCACTGTTACCTACACTCACAGTGAGCAAGGTCCTGTTATTCTCCCTCCATGACTCCGGGCCCGACTCCCCCGCCCCCTCCGACTCCCCCCGCCGACGCCGACGGCCAGCTCGCCGAGCAGCTGCTGCGCCTCACCCGCCGGATGCACCGCATCCAGAAGCGCCACCTGGAGCACTCGCAGCTCGCCATCACCCCGGCGCAGTCCCGGCTGCTCCGGACCCTCGCGCACTACAGCGAGCCACCCCGCATGGCCGACCTCGCGCAGCGCCTCGAAGTGGTGCCGCGGGCGGTGACGACGCTGGTCGACGGGCTCGAGGCGGGCGGGCGGGTGCGCCGGGCGCCCGATCCGAACAACCGCCGGGTGGTGCGGATCGAGCTCACGGAGGAGGGCCGGGAGGCGCTGCGGGAGCTGCGCAGCGCGCGCCGGGCCGCCGTACAGGACATCCTGGCTCCATTGGACGCCCAGCAGCGCGAGCAGTTGGGCGGCCTGCTGAACGCGCTGCTCGACGTGCCGGAAGACCGTCGCTGCTGACGCCGCCCTTCGACCGAGGACCCGAGGACCCGTGGAGAGGCCATGCCGCTGCTGGAGCCCGACCCCGAAGCACTGCGTCCCGCCGTCCGCCCCGGACACGACCCGGCCCCCGACCGGGTCCCGGACGCGCAGGCCCCGGGCACCCCGGAGCCGCTGCGCACGGAGCTGACCGAGCTGCTCGGCGCGGAGAAGGTCCTCACGAAGGTCTCGGACCTCGTGCGGTACGCGTCCGATGCCAGCCCCTACCGCTTCGTGCCGCGCGTCGTGGTGGTGGCCGAGGACATCGACGACGTCTCGGCGGTCCTGTCGTACGCGCACGGCAAGGGCCGCGAGGTCGTCTTCCGTGCCGCGGGCACCTCGCTGAACGGGCAGGCGCAGGGCGAGGACATCCTCGTCGACGTACGCAAGCACTGGGCCGGCGTCGAGGTGCTCGGCGACGGTGAGCGGGCGCGGATCGGGCCCGGCACGACCGTGGTGCGGGCCAATGCGACGCTCGCCCGGTACGGGCGCGTGCTCGGCCCCGACCCGGCGAGCGCCATCGCCTGCACCATCGGCGGCGTCGTCGCCAACAACGCCTCGGGGATGACGGCGGGCACCACCCGCAACTCGTACCGGACCGTGGCCTCACTGACCTTCGTCCTGCCGTCGGGGACGGTCGTCGACACGGGCGAGCCGGACGCGGACGAGCAGCTGGCGCACGCCGAACCCGCCCTGTGCGCGGGCCTGTCGGAGATCAAGCGGGAGATCGAGGCCGACCCTGAGCTCGTCGCACGCATCCGCGCGAAGTACGAGATCAAGAACACCAACGGCTACCGGCTGGACGCGTTCCTGGACGGGGCCACGCCCGTGGAGATCCTGCGCGGCCTGATGGTGGGCTCGGAGGGGACGTTCGGGTTCATCTCGGAGGTCGTCTTCGACACGCTGCCGCTGGACCGGCACGTCTCGACCGCGCTGTTGTTCTTCCCGTCGCTGCCCGCCGCCGCTGCCGCCGTCCCGCTCTTCAACGAAGCGGGCGCCCTCGCCGTGGAGTTGATGGACGGCAACACGCTGCGCGCGTCGGTGAGCGTCCAGGGCGTACCGCAGGACTGGGCGCGGCTGCCCAAGGAGACCGCGGCGCTGCTCGTGGAGTTCCGGGCTCCGGACGAGGCGCGGCAGGAGGCGTACGAGCAGACGGCGGCCGGGGTCGTGGAGCGGCTCGAACTCGTCGCGCCCGTCGCGTCGGTGACCAACGCGTTCACGCGCGAGGCGAAGGCGATCGCGGGCTACTGGAAGGCGCGGAAGGCGTTCGTGACGGCGGTCGGCGGTTCGCGGCCCTCGGGGACGACGCTGATCACCGAGGACTTCGCGGTGCCACCCGCGCGGCTCGCCGACGCCTGCCAGGCTCTGCTGGAGCTGCAGACGCGGCACGGCTTCGACGCGGCGGTGGCCGGTCATGCGGCGCACGGCAACCTCCACTTCCTGCTGGCGTTCGACGCGGGGCTGCCCGCGGACGTGGAGCGGTACGCGGCGTTCATGGACGACTTCTGCCGGCTGACCGTCGAGCGGTTCGACGGCTCCCTGAAGGCCGAGCACGCCACCGGCCGCAACATCGCGCCGTTCCTGGAGCTCGAATGGGGGCCGCGCGCAACGGAGTTGATGTGGCGCACGAAGCAGGTCATCGACCCGGACGGGGTGCTCGCGCCGCGCATCGTCCTGGACCGCGACCCCCAGGCGCATCTGCGCGGTCTGAAGACCATCCCGAAGGTCGAGCCGATCGCGGACCCGTGCATCGAGTGCGGCTTCTGCGAACCGACCTGTCCCAGCGAGGACCTGACCACCACGCCGCGCCAACGCATCGTGCTGCGCCGCGAGATGATGCGCCAGGCGGACGGCTCCCCGGTCCAGGAGGGGCTGGTCGAGGCGTACGGGTACGACGCCGTGGACACCTGCGCGGGCGACTCCACCTGCAAGCTGGCCTGTCCCGTCGGCATCGACACGGGCGCGTACATGAAGGGCTTCCGGCACGCGCGGCACACCGCGCGCGAGGAGCAGGTGGCCGCCCTGGCGGCCCGTAACTTCAAGGCGGTCGAAGCCTCGGCGCGGCTGGCCGTGGCCGCCGCCGACAAGATCAGCGACCGGCTGCTCACCGCCGTGACCCGGGCCGCCCGCAAGGCGGTGCGCCCCGACCTCGTACCGGAGTGGCTGGCGCAGGTGCCGGGCGCGGCACGGCGGAAGCTGCCGGGCACCTCGCGGGTGGGGGCCGCGGCCGTCTACTACCCGGCGTGCGTCAACCGCATCTTCGCGAGCCCCGGGGACCGCACCCTGCCGCAGGCCGTGGTCGCCGTCTCCGCGCGCGCGGGCAGGCCGGTGTGGATCCCGGAAGACGTCGCGGGGACGTGCTGCGCGACGATCTGGCACTCCAAGGGCTACGACCGGGGCAACGCCGTGATGGCCAACCGGATCGTGGAGGCCGCCTGGGGCTGGACGGCGGGCGGCCGCCTTCCGCTGGTCGTGGACGCCTCGTCCTGCACGCTCGGCATCGCCCACGAGGTGGTGCCCTATCTCACCGACGCCAACAAGGAGTTGCACGCCGAGCTGACGATCGTCGACTCCCTCGTCTGGGCCGCCGAGGAGCTGCTCCCCCGCCTCACGGTGCACCGCACGGCCCGCTCGGCCGTCCTGCACCCCACCTGCTCCATGGAGCACCTCGGCGACACGGCCCAGCTGCGGGCCGTCGCTCAGGCGTGCGCGGACGAGGTCGTGGTGCCGGACAGCGCCAAGTGCTGCGGCTTCGCCGGGGACCGGGGGATGCTCCACAAGGAGCTCACCGAGTCCGCCACGCGCAAGGAGGCCGCGGAGGTGACGGCGCGGGACTTCGACGCGCACCTCTCGGCGAACCGCATGTGCGAGGTGGGCATGGACCACGCGACGGGGCGCGGCTACTACTCGGTGCTCATCGAGCTGGAGCGGGCCACGCGTCCCGCGGGCTGAGCCACGCGTCCCACAGGGTGAGCGTCCCGCGGGGCGACGCCTCCCGCGGGCTGAAAAGTCCAACTCCCTGGCCACTTCGGCCTCTTGCATCACGCACGTACCCGCACCAGGGTGACTTCCGCCCAGTGGTAGAGACCACGACGACGGAGGTCCGATGCACGACGAGAACGCGACACCGGTACCTGACGAGAACAACGGCTCCCCCGCCCCCGAGGAGGCGTCCGGCGCCTCCCGCCGCACGGTCCTGCGCTCGGCGGGCCTGGCGGCCGGAGCGGGCATCGGGCTCGGCGCCTTCTCCGCCACGACGGCGCACGCCGCCGACGCGACGCCCGCGGCGGCGGGCGGGTCAGAGGCGGCGGGCGCGGCAGCGGCGGGTGCCGCGCCCGCCCGGCAGGGCAAGACCATGATCGGCGTCCCCTTCGAGCGCCGCTCCACCGTGCGGGTCGGCATCGTCGGGCTCGGCAACCGCGGCGGCGGCATGATCGACCTGTTCCTGGTGCAGCCGGGGGTGCGGGTCGTCGCGCTGTGCGACCCGGTCAAGGAGAAGACGGCGGCCGCCGCGAAGAAGGTGACGGACGCGGGCCAGCCCGCCCCGGCGACGTACACCAACGGCGAGCACGACTTCGAGAACCTGTGCAAGCGCGGCGACATCGACTTCGTCTACGTGGCCACGCCCTGGGACTGGCACTTCGAGATGGCCAGGACGGCGATGCTGGGCGGCAAGCACGTCGGCGTGGAGTGTCCCATCGCGCTCCAGCTGGACCAGCTGTGGGAGCTGGTGAACCTCTCCGAGCGCACCCGCAGACACTGCATGCAGCTGGAGAACTGCTGTTACGGCAAGAACGAGATGCGGGTCCTGCGCATGGCCCACGCGGGCAAGTTCGGCGACCTCCTCCACGGCGCGGGCGCCTACAACCACGACCTGCGCGGGCTCATGTTCGACCCGGACTACTACGAGGGTCCGTGGCGCCGCCTGTGGCACACCCGGCTGCGCGGCGACCTCTACCCCAACCACGGCTTCGGCCCGGTCGCCAACTACATGGACGTCAACCGCGGCGACCGCGTCACGCACATCTCCAGCTTCGGCACGCCCTCGCTCGGCCTCGCCGAGTACCGCAAGGCGCACATGCCCGCGGGCGACCCGAGCTGGAAGGAGACATACATCGAGAGCGACCGCACCATCAGCCTGGTGCAGACGGCGAAGGGCCGCGTCATCCGCCTCGAACACGATGTCAGCACCCCGCACCCCTACTCCCGGATCAACAGCCTCGGCGGCACGAAGGGCGTCTTCGAGGACTATCCCGAGCGCATCTACATCGAGCCCGACCACGCGGACGACGAGTGGGGCGACTTCGCCAAGTACACCGATTTCGACCACTGGTTGTGGAAGGAGCACGCCAACCCGCCCGGCGGGCACGGCGGCATGGACTACATGCTGGTGTTCCGCCTGATGCAGTGCATGCGCCTCGGCCTGGTGCCGGACTTCGACGTGTACGACGCCGCGACCTGGACCTCGCCGGTGCCGCTGAGCCACGCCTCGATCAAGGCGAAGGGCGCGCCGCAGGAGATCCCGGACTTCACGCGTGGGCTGTGGAAGAAGTCCCGGCCCGGCATGGACTCGGAGAAGCCGCAGGAGCCGTGAGGGATGGCGGGCTGGTCCCCGTACCGCGAACGGTACGGGGACCAGCCCTCCGTCACGTCACGCCACTTGACCGCCCGCTCAGCAGCGGTGCCGGTCCTCCGTCAGGGTTCCCTGCGCGGTGGCGATGCCGCGGTCGCAGCAGCCCCGGTCGGTGAGCAGCCGGTAGCGCTCCCGCGAGGTGCCGACCGCGTGCCGCTGGTCGCGCGGCACATCGGCCGTGTACGTGGCGTCGCCCGCGTAACGGTCGTCCAGGACCGTCCTGTTGGGGCGCCGCCCGTGCGCGGACGTCACCGTCTCGGCCCGGTCGCCGAGGCCGAGGACGGTGCGCAGCCGGTCGCCCGCGCCGAGCGTGGTGGTGCCGTCCATGGTGTACGTGCGGTGGGTGCGGGTGGTGCGCCCGCCGCCGGTGATCCGCTCGCGGTCGGTCCACTCGGCCGTGAGCGCGTCCTTGGACTCGCCGTCGGTCCAGCGGTGCGCGGAGGTGTGGGCGAGCTCGCGGGTCACGGTCGTGGTGACGCGGCCGTGCGAGGTGTCGACGTATCCGGAGACGGTGAGGCGGTGGCCGCCCCGGGTGTCGAGGCGGTGCTCGGTGCCGGGTGAACCGGGCGTGTAGGACGTCTTGTTGGTGAGCCCGCCCGCGTCATGGCGGGTGAGCGCGCCGGTCACGTGGGCGCTCTTCTCGTCCTGCCACGCGAGGATGTTGACCGGCGTGCTCCACCCGGCCTGCCCCTTCGGCACCCCGACGACGGAGACGTCGATGCGGTGCGGGCGGCCGTCGTTGAGGAGCCCGGCGAAGTGCGTGAGGTCGTACTCGACGGGCTTGATGTCGAAGGCGCGCGGGCCCGGAATCACGTACCAGAGGAAGGGGTTGGACCAGCCGCCGGTCCACACGGTCGGGAACGGCGTCGCGATACCGGCGAGTTGGCCGTCGACGCTGATCTGCACCTCGCGGTAGGGCCCGTCCGCCGCCTTGCACGAGTACGGCGCCGCGTCGGGCACCGTCAGATACCAGTACTCCTCGCAGCCGCCGCCGGATCCGGTGGCGTAGACCTCGGCGATGAGGCGTTCGCTGTTGCGCGGGGTGGTGACGGTGTTGTCGGAGAGGGGCAGGACCTGGTCGGGGACGGTCGCGGAGGAGGACGACGACGGCTTGCTGCGCTCAGGCGCGTAGAACGTGAGCGTGGCCTTCACGTCGATGACGCCCGTGTATGTGTCGTCGACGACGTTCCCGATGAGCATCTCAACGGGCTGGTCGCGGCGGAGCGTCGCGCTGTAGCGGGTGACGTCCTTCTCCACGGACCAGGTGATCCCGTCGGGCGACGGCTCGGGCGTGGAGGTGCGGAAGACCTCGACGCCGCCGACGCGCAGATAGCCGAGCCGGTCGAACTGGCGCCCCTTCACCTTGCCGTCGAGACGCAGCACCACCTTGCCCCAGCGGCCGTGCCCGCAGGCGGTGGGCGGTGTGTAGCTGCCCTGGTAGGGCGTGAAGTCACGGAACTCGGCCTCGGCGAGCGTCACTTCACAGGACTTGGTGTGCGGCTTCGGCACGGGCGGGGCGGCGGTGACGGGGTCGTGCCAGTCGGTGCCGAACTCGGCGGGGACATCGGGCCGCCCGCCGGCGGGGGCGCCGGGTGCAGCGGCCGCGGCGGGTGCAGCGGCCGCGTGGGGTACGGCGGCCGCCGCGGGGGCGGCCGCCGCGAGGATCGCTCCGGCCTGCATGGACATGACGCGTCTCTTCATGGCCGGAGTTCTACGGTGCGGGGCGTGCTCGGCGCAATGGCCTCTCGGCTCGATGACCTGTCAGGCGCGATGGGCCGTCAGGCGCGATGGGCCGTCAGGCGCGATGGGCCGTCAGGCGGGATGGCCCGTCGGCGCGAGGCTCCGGGAGCTCTCGACCGGTTGCCGTGCCGTCAGTACGCTCCCGGGCCATCGGCGGCTGCGTGCGGGGCATGGCCGGACTGGCCGGACGGGGCGGGGGGGGCACCGGATGAACGCGGACGGGGACCGGACGCAGGGCGCGGTGCGGGGCGCGGTACCGGTGCCCCGGGGCGGTGGCGCGGTGCGCTGCGGGCCGCCGACGCTCGCGTGGCGGCCCGTGTGGTGCCTCGTCGGCCTGTACGCGGGGGTGCTGACCCTCCTGTCGGCCCGGTACGGGTACCACCGCGACGAGTTGTACTTCCTCGCCGCGGGACGGCGCCTGGCCTGGGGCTACGTCGACCAGCCACCGCTCACCCCACTGCTGGCACGCGGCTCCACCGCCATGTTCGGGGACAGCCTCGTCGGGCTGCGGGTCTGCGCGACCCTCGCCGCGTGCGCCACCGTGCTCGTGGTCGCCCTGGTGGCACGGGAGTTGGGCGGTGGCCGCGGCGCCCAACTGCTCGCGGCCACGCTCGTGGCGCTGGGCGGGCAGGTGCTCGCGGTGGGGCACATGGTGTCCACGGCGACGTTCGACCTGCTGGTGTGGGTGGTGGTGAGCTGGCTGGTCCTGCGGGTCCTGCGGACCCGGGACGGGCGGTGGTGGCCGGTGGCCGGCGTCACCGCGGGGATCGGCCTCGAGAACAAGTACCTCGTGGTGCTGCTCGTGGCCGTGCTGCTCGCGTCGATCGGCTGGGTGGGGCCGCGCGCGGTGCTGCGCGACCGCTGGTTCGCCGCCGGTTGCGTGCTGGCGCTGGCGACGGCCGCGCCGAACCTGGTGTGGCAGGCGGCCCACGGCTGGCCGCAGTTCACGGTGGCCCGTGGCATCAGCGGGGCGGACGGAGCGGAGAACCGCGCCCTGCTCGTACCGCAGCAACTGATCTATCTCTCCCCGCTGTTCGTGCCGGTGTGGGTCGCCGGGTGGCGTCGGCTGTGGCGTGACCCGGAGCTGCGGTGGGCACGGGCCTTCGCGGTGGCGTACCCGCTGCTGTGCGCCGTCGTCCTGGCCGTCGGCGGCAAGGGGTACTACACGGTGCCGCTGCTGGTCGTGCTGCTCGCCGCGGGGTGCGAGCCCGTGCTGCGGTGGGCGGGGCGCGGGCGGGCGGGGCTCAACAGGGCGGGGCCCGGCCGGGTGCGACGGCGCCGGGTGCTGCTCGCTGCTGCCGTCGCCCTCTCGGCCGCCGTCAACGCCGCGATCACCCTGCCGGTCCTGGCACCGGACGACCTCGCCGTGCCGATGGCGCTCAACCAGGAGCAGGGCGAGCAGCTGGGCTGGCCCGAACTCGCCGACGCCGCACGGCAGGGCTGGGCCCGCATCCCGGCGCCCGACCGCACCCGCGCCGTGCTCTTCACCAGCAACTACGGGGAGGCGGGCGCCCTGGAGCGCTACGGCCCCGCGCGCGGACTGCCCGCCCCGTACTCCGGCCACATGAGCTACGCCGACTGGGGTCCGCCGCCGGACTCCGCGACCGGGCCCGTCCTGCTCGTCCGGCAGGCCGACGCCTCCGGCATCGAGCGGCACTTCACCGGCTGCCGCACCGTCGCCCGGGTCGACAACGGCCACGGCATCGACAACGAGGAGCAGGGTGCGGCCGTCGTGCTGTGTGCCGGAGGACCGGCCACCCGGTGGTCGGTGCTGTGGCCGCGGCTGCGCCACGCCTACTGATGCCGGTCGATACCGGTACCGCTGGATGCCGCGCGGCTCACGCCTTGAGCGCGGCCCTGTCCCCCATCACGACGACCGGGTGCAGCTTGGGGTCGAGCGTCGTGAGCAGGTACTCCATGCCGGACTTGGAGAGGCTGACACAGCCCGACGTGCCGCTGCCGTGGTCCATGTGCAGCCAGATGCTGCCGCCCTTTTCCTGGCCCTGAGGGCGGGTGGGGTCGTTGGGCGGGGTGCCCTTGGCGCGGTTGTAGTCGATGGCGATGACGTAGTCGAAGTCGTGCCAGTGGGACTTGGGCCAGTAGTGCGGGGCCTGGATGGAGGCGCTGCGGGAGTACGGGAGCTTCGCGCCCGGGTCGGCGAGCACGCCGCCCGCGTCCGAGAGGGTGAAGACGCCGACGGGGCTGCGCTTGTCGTTCTCGTGGTGGGCGGTGGTCCAGCCCCGCTTGCCGTTGTGCGCGGGCCAGCTGCGGGTCTTCTTCCAGGTGGCGTCGGTGGTGTCGGTCGCGTCGCCGTTCTTCGCGGAGCCGGTCTTCTCGGAACCGGTCTTCGTATAGAGGACGACGGTGGATGTGGTCGCGTTCTCGCCGTCGCCGTAGACCGCGACGACCTGGCGCGTGTTCTTCGGGATCTTCGACTGGAGCCGGTCGCCGACGTCCGGGATGCGCTTGAGGTCGGCGGCGCGCCCGTCGGTGTGGCCGGAACCCGATCCACCCTCGTCGTCCTTGGACCCGCCGCCGTCGCCCGAACTCCCGCAGGACGTCAGGAGGAAGGAGCAGGCCGCCGCCACGGCCACCGTTCGCACAGCACCGGCTATTCGCATGCGGTCCATGGTCGCACCCGGTCCCACAGTTCCCGGCCGGGCCCCGGCCGGGCGGGCACAAGGGGGCCGATTCTTTGCCTCCCGACGGAAAACCGTTTGCCCCGGACCACTCAGCGACGCGAACCTTTCACCATTCGTTACCGCGCTCCGACCGCCGGACGACCGCTCGAGGTCCGCTGCGGCCAGTCCGTCATGCCGATTTCTGGGACGTCATGCAGATTCGCGATCTTCCGTATACCGACCCGGGCGAGCCGGACGCTCGCTCGGGCCCCCGGTTCCTGCTCTGGCTCGGCCGGAACCAACTCGGCGGTCAGCTCAAGTCCCTGTCCTGGGGGCTGCTGCACTTCCTGTCCATCGCCGTGCTCCCGTACGTCGTGGGCTTCTCCGTCGACGCCGTCCTGGACGGCTCCGGCGGGCGGCTCGCGCTCGGCGGCGGGCTGATCCTGCTGTGCGGCGTGGGCATCGCGCTCGGCGACACGATGCTGCACCGCACCGCCGTCACCAACTGGATCACGGCGGCCGCCCGCGTCCAGCAGCTGCTCGCCCGCAGGACCGCACAGCTCGGCTCCGCGCTGACGCGCAAGGTCGCCGCCGGTGAACTGGTCGCCGTGTCGACGGGCGACGTCGAGCGGATCGGCTGGTTCGTGGAGGCGGTGTCGCGCTTCACCGCCGCCGCGCTCACGGTCGTCGTGGTCTGCGTGGGGCTGCTCGTGTACGTGCCCTCGCTCGGCCTCGTCGTCGCGATCGGCCTGCCGGTCATGGCGCTCGCCGCCCTGCCGCTGCTGCCCCGCGCGACGCGGCGCGCCGACTTCCAGCGCGAGAAGGCGGGGCGCGCCACCGAGCTCGCCTCGGACACCGTCGCGGGCCTGCGGGTGCTGCGCGGCATCGGCGGCGAGGAGCTCTTCCTCGACCGCTACCGGAGCGCGTCGCAGGAAGTGCGGGCGGCCGCGGTGCGCAGCGCCCGGATGTGGGCCGCCATCTCGGCGGTGCAGGTGCTGATGCCCGGGCTCATGCTCATCGCCCTGCTCTGGCACGGCGTGAACCTGGCGCGGGAGGGGCGGATCACGGTCGGCGAACTCGTCACCGTCTACAGCGCGATCACCATCCTCAACTACCCTTTGCGGCATTTTGAGGAGATTTGCATGGCATGGGCGTTCTCGCGGCCCTCCGCGAAGCGCGCAGCCCGGGTGCTCGCGCTGGAGCGGAGCGTGCCGGAGGCCCCAGCGGCCCCGAGGTCCCTGGATGCCCCGGATGCCCCGGATGCCCCGGAGGCTTCAGAGGGTGAGGCCGTCGCGGACGTAGCGGTGGACGTGGACGCCCCGACCGGGGACCTGTACGACCCGGCGACGGGGCTGCTCGCCCCGTCGGGGTTTCTCACGGCGGTGGTGTGCGGCGATCCGGACGCGGCGGGGCTGCTCGCGGAGCGGCTCGGCGGACACCCGGCGGACGACGGCGCGCGGGACCTGCCGTCGGTCCGGCTCGGCGGGGTGCCGCTCGACGGGCTGCCGCTGGACACGGCGCGCACGGCCGTCCTGGTCCAGGACAAGGACCCGGTGCTGCTCTCCGGGACGCTGCGGGAGGTCCTCGACGTACCGGCGTCCGGTGCCGTCAGCGCCGAGGCAGCCTTGTCCGCGGCGCAGTGCGCCGACGTCCTCGACGCGCTCGCGCAGGCGTCGTTGGACGACGACCCCATGAACGCCCCGCTCACGGAGCGCGGCCGGTCCCTGTCCGGCGGCCAGCGCCAACGGCTCGCGCTGGCCCGCTCGCTGGTCACGGACCCGGAGGCGCTGGTGCTCGACGAGCCCACGTCCGCCGTGGACGCGCACACAGAGGCGCGCATCGCGAAGGGGCTGCGGCAGCTGCGCGAGGGCCGCACGACCGTCGTCCTGACGTCGTCGCCGCTCCTCCTGGACCAGGCCGAACGCGTCGTCTTCGTCCACGACGGCGAGGTCGCCGCGGTGGGCGAACACCGCCAACTGGTGCACAGCGAACCGCGGTACCGGGCGGTGGTGACGCGCGAGCCCGAGCCCGAGGACGACGGGGCCGGGGCCGGGGACGGGGACGGCCGGAAGGTCCCCGTGAGCCAGCGGGTCGGCCGCACCGACCGCCCCGACCGCCCCGACATCGACATCGACATCGAGGAGTCCGCATGATCGGCCTGGCGCCACCGGAGTACGATCCGGCGGCCCCGACGACGGCCGCCACCCTGCCCGTGGGCACGGGCGCGACGGTACGTGCGTATGTGCGCGAGCTGTTCCGGCGGCACCGCGGTGCCTTCGCCCTGCTCATCGGCGTCAACGCGCTGGCGGTGCTGGCCTCGATGGTCGGCCCGTACCTCCTGGGCGACCTCGTCCAGGACATCTCCGACGGCGCCCGGGACATCCATCTGGGCGTCGTCCTCGGCCTGTTCGCGGTCGCGCTGGCCGTGCAGGCCGTCTTCGTACGCGAGGTGCGGCTGCGCGGCGCGATGCTCGGCGAGCGCATGCTGGCGGATCTGCGCGAGGACTTCCTGGTGCGCTCCGTGGGGCTGCCGCCGGGCGTCCTGGAGCGGGCCGGCACGGGCGATCTGCTGTCGCGGATCACCACTGACATCGACCGGCTCGCCAACGCCATGCGGGAGGCGGTGCCGCAGCTCGCGATCGGCGTGGTGTGGGCGGGCCTGCTGCTCGCCGGGCTCGCCGTGACCGCGCCGCCGCTGGCGCCCGCCGTGCTGCTCGCGGTGCCGCTCCTGGTCGTCGGCTGCCGCTGGTACTTCAAGCGGGCGCCGTCCGCGTACCGTTCGGAGGCCGCCGGGTACGCCGCCGTGGCCGCGGCCCTCGCCGAGACCGTCGACGCGGGCCGCACCGTGGAGGCGCACCGCCTCGGCGAGCGGCGCGTGGAGCTGTCGGAGCGGCGGATCTTCGAATGGGTCCGATGGGAGCGCTACACGCTCTTCCTCCGGTCGGTCTTCTTCCCCGTCATCAACTTCACGCACACGACGGTGCTGTTCTCGGTCCTGATGGTCGGCGGGACCTTCGTGCTGCAGGGCTGGATCGACGTGGGCCAGCTCACGACGGGCTCGCTCATCGCGATCATGCTCGTCGAGCCGCTGGGCCTGATCCTGCGCTGGTACGACGAGCTGCAGGTCGCCCAGGTCTCGCTGGCCCGGCTCGTCGGCGTGCGGGAGATCGAGCCGGACGCGGGCGACGCCTCGGTGGCCCCCGACGGGCGCGACGTCCTCGCGGACGACGTGCACTTCGGTTACCGGCCGGGCGTCGACGTGCTGCGCGAGGTGTCCCTGGCCGTCGCCCCGGGCACGCGGGTCGCGCTGGTCGGTCCGTCCGGTGCGGGCAAGTCCACCCTCGGGCGGCTGCTCGCGGGGATCTACGGGCCACGCACCGGTCAAGTGACCCTCGGTGGCGCGGAGTTGTCGCACATGCCCGCGGAGTCGGTGCGCGCGCACGTGGCCCTGGTCAACCAGGAACACCACGTCTTCGTCGGCTCCCTGCGCGACAACCTGCTGCTCGCGCGGACGGGCGCCCAGGACGCCGAGCTGTGGGCGGCGCTCGGCGCGGTCGACGCGGACAGCTGGGCGCGCGCCCTGGACGACGGCCTGGACACCGAGGTGGGCTCGGGCGGCCTCGCCGTCACCCCGGCGCAGGCACAGCAGATCGCGCTGGCCCGCCTGGTCCTGGCCGACCCCCACACGCTGGTCCTCGACGAGGCGACGTCGCTCCTCGACCCGCGCGCGGCCCGCCACCTGGAGCGGTCCCTCGCCCGGGTCCTGGACGGCCGCACGGTCGTGGCCATCGCCCACCGTCTGCACACCGCGCACGACGCGGACGTCATCGCAGTGGTCGAGAACGGCCGGATCAGCGAACTCGGCGGTCACGAACGCCTCGTGGCCGAGGACGGGGCGTACGCGGCGCTGTGGAGGTCATGGCACGGGTGAGCGGACTTCCCGGCGCTGGGCCTGTCTGCGTCGGGCCTGGGCCTGCCGGACGGGGGGCGGGACGCGCGGGCTAGGGTGCGGGGATGAGTGTCCTGGCCAACGATCCGCCGGCGGACCCGGCGCCCGAACGTCGAGGCCCGCTCCGGTACTTGTGGTGGCTCACCGTCCGGCAACGGGGCCGCGTCGCCGCCGGGGCCGCGTACGGCACGCTGTGGATGGTCGGTCTGACGCTGCCTCCCTACGTGCTGTCGCGCGCCGTCGACGACGGTCTCCTGCCCGGCGACTCGACTGCCCTGGCGGGCTGGGTCGCGGTCCTGTTCGCGGTCGGGGTGCTCGACGCCTGGCTGTCGATCATGCGGCACCGCACCATGACGCGGATCCGCATGGACGCGTACTACCGCACCGTGCGCGTGGTGGTGGACCACGCGACCCGGCTCGGCGCGGCGCTGCCCCGGCAGGTCTCGGCCGGCGAGGTCGCCACGATCGGCAGCGGGGACGTCCGGGTCGTCAGCCAGACCCTGACCGTCACCGGTCCCGGCGTGGGTGCGGTGCTCGCATACGGCGTGGTCGCCGCGCTCCTTCTGTCCGTCTCGGTCCTCCTCGCGGTGGTGGTGCTCCTGGGGGTGCCGCTGCTCGCCGTCCTGGTCGGTCCGCTCCTCGGGCGGCTCCAGGGCGTGGAGACCGCCTACCGGGAACGGCAGAGCTCCCTCGCCGCCGTCTTCAGCGACCTCGTCGGCGGCGTGCGCGTCCTCAACGGCCTGGGCGGCAAGGAGGTGTTCGCCGCCCGCTACCGGCAGCGCTCCGGTGAGCTGGTCGAGGAGGGCTACCGGGTGGGCGCGGTCCTCAGCCGGCTCCAGGCCCTCGCCCTCGGCCTGCCCGCCCTGTTCCTCGCCGCGGTGACGTGGCTCGCCGCGCGGATGGCCGCGCAAGGGTCCATCACGGTGGGCGAGTTGGTGGCGGTGTACGGCTATGTCGCGGTCCTCGTGGTCCCGGTCATGTCCCTCATCGAGGGCGGCTACGACCTCACCCATGGGGTGGTCGCGGGCCGCCGGATCGTTGCGTTCCTGCGGCTGGAGCCGGATTTCGCAGCGGGGTCGGGCCCTGCCGGTTCGGCGACCGGAGGAACCTTGCCCTCGGCACCCTCGGCGCCCAGTGGATCGCTCTTCGATCCGGAGTCCGGTGTCGAGGTGGTGCCCGGCAGACTGACCGCGCTCGTCGGCGAGCGCCCCGCCGACGCCGTGGCCGTCGTCGACCGGCTCGGCCTCTTCGCCCCCTCCGCCGCCACGTGGGGCGGCGCACGGCTCGACGGACTCCCCCTCGACCGGGTCCGCGACGCGATCCTGGTCGCGGACAACGAAGCCGACGTGTTCGCCGGTACGTTGCGTGCCGCTCTCGCGGGTCGACGTGAACCGGACGACGTGGACGACGCCGAGCTCGCCCGAGCCGTCGCCGCCGCCCTGGCCGACGACATCGTCCACGGCCTGCCCCTCGGGCTCGACTCGCCCCTCCATGCCCAGGCACGCAACCTCTCCGGCGGCCAGCGCCAGCGCGTCCGGCTGGCCCGCGCCCTGCTCGCCGACCCCGAGGTCCTCCTGGCGGTCGAGCCCACGTCGGCCGTGGACGCCCCCACAGAGGCGGCCATCGCCCAGCGCATCCGCACCACCCGAGCGGGCCGCCCCGACCGCGCCACGCTCATCACCACCACCTCCCCTCTCGTCCTGGACCTCGCCGACACCGTGTACTACCTGGCTGCCGACGGCCGCCCGGCCGACGCCGGCAGCCACCGCGACCTGCTCGCCACGGAGCCCGGATATCGGCGACTCGTCGCGCGGGGCGAGGACGATCTCGACAGCCACGGCACCGGCCACGGCCCCGGCCCCGGTGCCGGTGCCGGTGCCGGTGCCGGCAGCGTCGGTGCCGGGGACAGCGACGAGGACGGGTCTCCCGGTGCGCCGCTGGACGACGAGCACCCGTACCCCCAGGAGATCGCCAGGTGACCTCCGCGACTCGCCGCCCCGCTCCCGACCCCGCGGCGGACGGCCAGCTCCCCGTCGCCGGCCCCGGTCAGGTCCGCCGCGCCGCGCTCCGTCTGATCCGCCGGGACCGCCGCGCCTTCGCCCTCCTTCTCCTCCTCAACGCCCTCGCCTCGGCCGCCGGGCTCCTCGGCCCCTGGCTGCTCGGTCGCATCATCAACACCGTCAAGGACGGCGGTGGCGTGGGCACGGTCGACCGGCTCGCGCTCGCCATCGTCGCGGCCGCCCTCGTCCAACTGGTCCTGGCCCGCTACGCCCGCCTCGTCGGGCACCGCTTCGGCGAACGCACCCTCGCCCGGGTCCGCGAACAGTTCCTCGACCGCGCCCTCGCCCTGCCCACCTCGGCGGTCGAGCGCGCCGGCACGGGCGACCTGACCGTGCGCGGCACCACCGACGTCGCGGCCACGGGCCTGGCCCTGCGCGACACCGGCCCCGATGTCCTCGTCGCCGCGGTCCAGGCGCTGTTCCTGCTCGGCGCGGTCTTCGTCCTCTCGCCGCTGCTCGGTGCCTGCGGTGTGCTCGGCCTCTGCGGCATCTGGTTCGCCTCCCGCTGGTATCTGCGCCGTGCGCCCGCCGCCTACCTCGACGAGGGCGCCGCGCACTCGGTGCTCGCCGAGGAACTCGCGGCCACCGCGTCCGGCGCCCGCACCGTGGAGGCACTCGGCCTGCGCCGTCGCCGCATCGCCGCCGCCGACGAGGCCATCGCGTGGTGCCTCCGTACCCGGACCCGGACGCTGCGGCTCCGGTCGGTGCTCTTCCCGGCCATCGACATCTCGTATGTCGTCCCGGTGGTCGGGGTGCTGCTGATCGGCAGCGTGCTGCACGACCACGGAGCCGTCAGCCTCGGCACCGTGGTGGCCTCGGCGCTCTATCTGCGTCAGCTCTCCCAGCCTCTGGACACGATCCTCCAGCAGCTCGAGGCCCTGCAGAGCAGCAGCGCCTCCTTCGCCCGCATCGAGGGCCTCGCGACGGCCGATGCGGCGGAGGAGCGGAGCCGGGACCGACTTCCGGCCCCACGAGCGGAACGATCGCCACAACACCCCCCGGAACAACCCACCGTCACCGCCCTCCCCGCTGACGACCGCATCGACGTCGACTCCGTGCGCTTCGCCTATGACGGTCACGGCGACGTGCTGCGCGGGGTCGATCTGACGGTGCGGCCGGGCGAGCGGCTCGCGGTCGTCGGTCCGTCCGGTGCGGGCAAGACCACGCTGAGCCGGCTCCTCGCAGGCATCGACGCACCCGACTCCGGCACCGTGACGGTGGGCGGCGTCCCCATCGCCGAGCTGTCCCCCGAGCGGCTGCGCCGGCAGGTCGTCCTGGTCACCCAGGAACACCACGTCTTCCTCGGCTCGGTGCGCGACAACCTGCGCATCGCCGCGGAGTCCGCGGGCGACGCGGCACTCCTCTCCGCCCTGCGGACCGTCGGCGCCGCATGGGCCGAGGACCTCCCCGACGGCCTCGACACCGAGCTGGGCCCCGGCGGCCTGGTGCTGCACGGAGCGCAGGCCCAGCAGCTCGCCCTCGCGCGCGTCGTCCTCGCCGACCCGCACACCCTGATACTCGACGAGGCCACGGCGCTGCTCGACCCGGCGGCCGCCCGCCACACCGAACGCGCCCTCGCCGCCGTCCTGCACGGCCGCACCGTCGTCGCCATCGCACACCGGCTGCACACCGCCCACGACGCCGACCGGGTCGCGGTCATGGAGGACGGCAGGCTCACCGAACTCGGCCCCCACGACGCCCTGGTGGCGGCCGACGGAACCTACGCCGCGCTCTGGAAGTCCTGGCACGGCGAGCCGCCACCGGCGCCCTGAGCGGCGCTCCCCCGCTCGTCCGGCCGCCTTCAGATGAAGTTGAGCGCGGCCGCGCCGCCCACTCCCCCGAGCAGCATGAACACGGGCATCAGGACCTTCAGCTCGATCCAGCTCCCGGCCCGGAACCGCATCGCCTTCGGCGGGCCGACCGGATACCAGCGCTTCCGGCCGATGGGGATGGGCCACAGGATCGGGCAGCCGGACACCGTGAGCGCGTCCCCGATGTCGTGCACCAGGGCGCCGAGGATGATCGGCAGGCCCAGCCACAGGTACTCCTGGCCCGGCTCGGTGAACAGCCAGCCCGAGCCGTTGCCCGGCTGGTCCAGGACGCCCGCAAGGATCCAGGCGCTCGTCGCCGCGAGCAGCCAGACCAGCACGTCGCTGCTCGATCCGCGGGCGGCCCGCCAGAGCAGGCCCTCGATGGCGAGCACCATGTGCACGAAGAGGATCGCGAGGACCGCCCAGCGACCGCCGAATATCGCCAGCGCCGAGGTGCCCGCGCCGATGAGGACCGCCCACAGCCAGGTGTGGGTGAGCGTGCGGTGCCCGCCGTTGCGCCGGGGGTCGCCCTGCTTGCGCGTCGCCTTGTAGACCGCGTGCGACAGGGTGTCGACGATCTCGCAGAGTCCTCGGGAGACCGGTCCGAAGGCCCGCGAGATGGTCGCGGACTTGTGGTCGAGGTCGGGCGCGAGCGCCGCGCCCGCGCAGATCAGGGCGCCGACGAGGAGCACCGGCCAGGGCATCGTGTGCCCCGCGGCCGCCGCGGCCGCGCCCACCCCCAGCCAGGCCGCCGCTCCCGACAGTGAGTGTGCCGGACCCATCATGGTTGTTCCCCGCCCCATTTCCGCCTAGCTGACGCCCTGTTGGCCCCACAGCGTAGCGTTCGTGATCTTCGTTCCGACGTCCGGTTCCCTGATCGGGTGGGAAGGAAGGCAAGATGGGGGTGTGACCCTTATCGATCAGCTGCCGCCGGACGCCGACCCCGATGCCCTCTTCGAAGCCTTCTCGTCGTGGGCCGAGGACCAGGGGATCACTCTCTACCCGGCCCAGGAGGAGGCGCTGATCGAGGTGGTCTCCGGGGCGAATGTGATCTTGTCCACCCCGACGGGCTCCGGAAAGAGCCTGGTCGCGGCGGGCGCGCACTTCACCGCCCTGGCCCAGGACAAGGTCACCTTCTACACCGCTCCCATCAAGGCCCTGGTGTCGGAGAAGTTCTTCGACCTGTGCAAGCTCTTCGGCACGGAGAACGTCGGGATGCTCACCGGCGACGCCTCCGTCAACGCCGACGCCCCCGTGATCTGCTGCACCGCCGAGGTGCTCGCGTCCATCGCGCTGCGGGACGGCAAGGACGCCGACATCGGCCAGGTCGTCATGGACGAGTTCCACTTCTACGCGGAGCCGGATCGCGGCTGGGCCTGGCAGATCCCGCTGCTCGAGCTGCCGCAGGCGCAGTTCATCCTGATGTCGGCGACCCTCGGCGACGTCTCCATGTTCGAGAAGGACCTCACCCGCCGCACCGGGCGCCCCACGTCCGTGGTCCGCTCCGCGACGCGTCCGGTCCCCCTCTCGTACGAGTACCGGCTCACGCCGATCACCGAGACGCTCACCGAGCTCCTGGAGACCAAGCAGGCGCCCGTCTACATCGTGCACTTCACGCAGGCACAGGCCGTCGAGCGGGCCCAGTCGCTGATGAGCATCAACATGTGCACGCGCGCGGAGAAGGACCAGATCGCCGAGCTCATCGGCAACTTCCGCTTCACCACCAAGTTCGGCCGCAACCTGTCGCGTTACGTCCGGCACGGGATCGGCGTGCACCACGCGGGCATGCTGCCCAAGTACCGGCGCCTGGTGGAGAAGCTGGCCCAGGCGGGCCTGTTGAAGGTCATCTGCGGCACGGACACCCTCGGCGTCGGCGTCAACGTCCCCATCCGCACGGTGCTGTTCACCGCCCTGACGAAGTACGACGGCAACCGCGTACGCACGCTGCGCGCGCGGGAGTTCCACCAGATCGCAGGGCGCGCCGGACGGGCGGGCTTCGACACGGCGGGCTTCGTCGTGGCGCAGGCCCCCGAGCACGTCATCGAGAACGAGAAGGCGCTCGCCAAGGCGGGCGACGACGCGAAGAAGCGCCGCAAGGTCGTGCGCAAGAAGGCACCCGAGGGATTCGTCGGCTGGACCGAGAACACCTTCGAGAAGCTCATCGCGTCCGAGCCGGAGCCGCTGACGTCGCGCTTCCGGGTCACGCACACGATGCTCCTGTCCGTGATCGCCCGTCCCGGCAACGCCTTCGAGGCGATGCGCCGTCTGCTCGAGGACAACCACGAGCCGCGCAAGCAGCAGCTGCGGCACATCCGGCGGGCCATCGCCATCTACCGCTCGCTGCTCGACGGCGGCGTCGTGGAGAAGCTCGACGAGCCGGACGCCACCGGTCGCATCGTGCGCCTCACGGTCGATCTGCAGCAGGACTTCGCGCTCAACCAGCCCCTGTCGACGTTCGCCCTCGCGGCCTTCGAACTCCTCGACCCGGAGTCCCCCTCGTACGCGCTGGACATGGTCTCCGTCGTCGAGTCCACCCTCGACGACCCCCGCCAGATCCTGGCCGCCCAGCAGAACAAGGCACGCGGCGAGGCCGTGGCCCAGATGAAGGCGGACGGCGTCGAGTACGAGGACCGGATGGAGCGCCTCCAGGACATCGAGTACCCGAAGCCCCTGGAAGAGGTGCTGTACCACGCGTACAACACCTACCGCACCAGCCACCCGTGGGTCGGCGACCACCCGCTCTCCCCGAAGTCCGTCATCCGCGACATGTACGAACGGGCGCTGTCCTTCACCGAGTTCACGTCCTTCTACGAGCTCGCCCGCACCGAGGGCATCGTGCTGCGCTACCTCGCGAGCGCGTACAAGGCCCTGGAGCACACCATTCCGGACGACCTCAAGTCCGAGGACCTCGAGGACCTCATCGCCTGGCTCGGCGAGATGGTCCGCCAGGTCGACTCCAGCCTCCTCGACGAGTGGGAGCAGCTCGCCAACCCGGAGGTCATGACGGCCGAGGAGGCCCAGGAGAAGGCCGACCAGGTCAAGCCCGTCACGTCGAACTCCCGCGCCTTCCGCGTCCTCGTCCGCAACGCCCTCTTCCGCCGCGTCGAGCTCGCCGCCCTCGACCACGTGGAGGAGCTCGGCGAGATGGACGCCGACTCCGGCTGGGACGCGGACACCTGGGGCGACGCCATGGACAAGTACTGGGACGAGTACGACGACCTCGGCACCGGGCCCGACGCGCGCGGACCCAAGCTGTTGCTCATCGAGGAGGATCCCGAGCACGGCCTGTGGCGCGTCCGGCAGACCTTTGCCGACCCCAACGGCGACCATGACTGGGGCATCAGCGCCGAGGTCGATCTCGCGGCCTCCGACGAGGAGGGCCGCGCCGTCGTCCGGGTGACCGACGTCGGCCAGCTCTGAGGGCCCCGAGCATCCCCGTGCCATGGACAGGAGTCGTGGAGACGCCATGAACAACCCCGCCGACCGCCTGGTCGATCTGCTGGACCTGGAACAGATCGAGGTCAACATCTTCCGCGGCCGCAGCCCGCAGGAGTCGCTGCAGCGGGTGTTCGGCGGGCAGGTCGCCGGGCAGGCGCTGGTGGCGGCGGGCCGCACCACGGAGGGCGACCGCCCGGTGCACTCGCTGCACGCGTACTTCCTGCGGCCCGGGCGGCCCGGCGTCCCCATCGTGTACCAGGTGGAGCGGGTCCGTGACGGGCGCTCCTTCACCACGCGCCGCGTCACGGCGGTCCAGCAAGGGCGGACCATCTTCAACCTGACCGCCTCCTTCCATCAGCCCGAACCGGGCGCTTTCGAACACCAATTGCCGCCGCGCATCGACGCTCCCGACCCGGAGTCGCTGCCGACGGTCGCCGAGGAGATCAAGGAGCATCTGGGCGCGCTCCCCGAGCAGTTGGAGCGCATGGCCCGACGCCAGCCCTTCGACATCCGGTATGTGGACCGGCTGCGCTGGACGCCTGAAGAGGTCAAGGACGCCGAGCCGCGCAGCGCCGTGTGGATGCGTGCCGTGGGCCCGCTGGGCGACGATCCGCTGGTGCACACCTGCGCGCTCACCTACGCCAGCGACATGACGCTCCTCGACGCCGTTCGGATCCCGGTGGAGCCTCTGTGGGGGCCCCGGGGCTTCGACATGGCCTCGTTGGACCACGCGATGTGGTTCCACCGCCCGTTCCGCGCCGACGAATGGTTCCTCTACGACCAGGAGTCCCCCATCGCCACCGGCGGCCGGGGGCTTGCCCGGGGGCGCATCTATGACACCGAGGGGCGCCTGCTCGTCTCGGTCGTCCAGGAGGGGCTCTTCAGGGCACTGTAGTCGCAGGCGGGTACGGGCAGTTCGGGACCGGGAGGCATCGTGCGGCAAGTCGGCGTGGCACAGCGGCGGGCGCGTCTCGCCCATCGGCATCGGCTCACTCCGGACTCCCGGGCGGACGACCCGGTCGAGGTGGCCCGCTCCATGGTGGCGCTGCACAGCACCGACCCGTCGTCGGTGTACGTGGGCGCCTGGGCGCGCATGCGCGACGGCAGGGTGGCCGACGTCGAGCGGGCGCTGTACGAGGACCGGTCGCTGATCCGTCTGTTGGGGATGCGCCGCACCGTCTTCGTCACGTCCCTCGATGTGGCGCCCGCCCTCCAGGCGGCCTGCTCGCGGGCGGTTGCCGCGCGGGAGCGCCGCCGCCTTCTCGGGCTGCTCGCCGAGTCCGGGGTCGCCGCGGACCCGGCCGGGGTGCAGGACTGGCTGGAACAGGCGGAGTCCGTGGCGGAGCGCAGCCTCAAGGAGCGCGGCGAGGCCACGGCGGCAGAGCTCGCGAGCGACGATCCACGGCTGAGCACCGAGGTCGTCCTGTCCCGGGGCAAGAGCTATGAGGGTCGCCAGAAGGTGGCCAGCAGGCTGCTGTTCCTCATGGCCGCCGAGGCCCGCGCGGTGCGGGGTCGGCCGCGCGGCTCGTGGACCTCGCACCAGTACCGCTGGGCTCCCCTGACGGGCTGGTTCCCCGACGGGCTCGCGGACTGGGACACCCAGGAGGCCGAGACGGAGCTGGCGCGCCGCTGGCTGCGTACCTTCGGGCCGGCCACTGCGGACGATCTGCGCTGGTGGGCCGGGTGGACCAAGACCCAGGTGAAGCGCGTGCTGGGTGAACTGGGGCCGGTCGAGGTCGACTTGGACGGCACCGTCGGCCTGCTGCTGCCCGACGACCTCGACGAGACGCCCGAACCCGAGCCGTGGGCCGCGCTGTTGCCCGCTCTCGACCCCACTCCCATGGGCTGGCACGAGCGCGACTGGTTCCTCGGCGAGCACGGCCCTCGCCTCTTCGACCGGGCCGGGAACATCGGCCCGTCCCTGTGGTGGGACGGACGGATCGTGGGCGGCTGGGCCCAGGATCGTGACGGCGAGATCGTCTGCCGATTCCTGGAGGACGTGGGCAGGGATGCCGAGGCCGCGGTCGCCGCCGAGGCGGGGCGACTCGCCCCGCGTCTGGCGGGTGTGCGGCTCACGGCGCGGGCACGGGGCCGCACCTGGCTCGAAGAGGAATTGGCGGGCTGACGAGGGCGGGCAGGACATCAATGTCTGCTCCCTTCTTGTTCCTTGAGACACCCCGGTGAT
This sequence comes from Streptomyces sp. NPDC059009, assembly GCF_042740175.1. NCBI lineage: Bacteria > Bacillati > Actinomycetota > Actinomycetes > Kitasatosporales > Streptomycetaceae > Streptomyces > Streptomyces sp. NPDC059009. The sequence goes on from NZ_JBHYJB010000007.1 coordinate 195,890, forward strand.
CCGGGAGACACTCCGGTGATCCGAGTTGCTGGAGGGTGCAATGGACAACGACAGGGACCGCTTGCTCGCCGAGGCCGTGCGCCTCCGCAAAGAGGGCCGTCACGAAAGGGCGAGGACCCGGCTCCATGCGCTCTCCGAGCGCTTCCCGGCCGACGCCGAGATCGCCTACCAGACCGCGTGGGTCCACGACGCGCTCGGCCTGGAGGCGGAGGCGGTTCCGCATTACGTTCGCGCCCTGGAGAAGCCCGGTCTGTCAGCCGACGACCGCAAGGGAGCGCTGCTCGGTCTGGGCAGCACCTATCGGACCCTGGGCCGCTATCCGCAGGCGGTCGCGACCTTGACCGACGCGGCGGCGGAATTCCCCGACGACGCGGCGCTCAAGACCTTCCTGGCCATGGCCTTCTACAACGTCGGCCGCCACCACGAAGCCATGGAGCTGCTCCTGAAGCTTCTGACGGTGACGAGCCAGGACCCGGGCATCGCCGCGTATCGGCCGGCCATCGAGCACTACGCCAAGGATCTCGACGCGACGGACTAGGACCGCCTCCGGCGGAGCCAGGTCAGCAGACCGCGCTCCTGCGCTCGTGCGTGCTCCGGCTCCGGTTGCTCCGGCTCGATCCCACGCTTCGATCCCAGCCCCTGCTGCCGCTCGGGCTTCTGCTGCAGCACCGTCCCCGCCCCGGGCCGCGGCGCCGGATGTCCCATCCGGGCCTCGTCCAACGCGATGACCAGGGTCGCCCGCAGCCAGCGGATCTCATCCGGGTCGTCGGCCGTGGTGATCGTCTCGATCAGCCGCGCGGCGGGCGAGTCCGGGGAGGTCGGGGATGCCTGGCCCTGCGGCTCGGGCCGGAGCCTGCGCAGATAGGCCCGTTCATAAGGGTCCTTGACGAGCTCGGCGATCTGCACCGGGTCGAGCTGGGATGCCGCGGCGGCCGCACGCTCCCACGCGTCCGCCGCCTGCCGCAGCAGGAAACTCGCGTGCCGCCCCCGCCAGTTGCGGGCTCGCGCGTCACCGCCGGCCTCCAGACGGGACCTGATCGACTCCGGTGCGCGGCCGGTCAGCAGCTCGGCGTTGGCCTCGTCCGCCGCGAACTCCCGCAATGCGTCCGCGTGGTAGAGCCAGACCACCGCCCGGTAGCGGTTGAGGTAGAACTTCAATGGGGTCAGCAGGCCCGCGCGGGCGAGCCGGGAGAAGCGTGCCGTCGTGATGGACAGAAGTTCCGCACCCTCGGCGGTCCCCACCGCTCTGATGCTCCTTCGCCACTCGTCCGGATACCCGTCGGTGGCGTGCACCCGCTCGATCTCGTCCCGGGTGACGCGGCGCGGTCCGCCTGCCGGGTCCCGCACCGTGTGGATCCGCTCCAGCATCACGGCGAGCTCGACCTCGCCGCGCTTCAGGCCCAGTTCGCGCGCCGCGCGGCTGCGTGAGACCGAGGTCCGCAGGGACTCCGCCGTGCTGTTCGTCGTGCTGGTCAGGCCCGACTGGGCCATGGTGTCGCCGGTCATGGCTGTTCTCCCCCGTGAGGCACTTTTGCTCTCGGGAAAAACCGTAGCTCGATCACCCCCACGCTCGCTGAGCCTGTGGATAACTCCGCTGACGTCGGCGTTCTAGCAGGTCAGAGGTCTACGACCGGCGTGCGCTCCGGGTGCCGGGCGCCCACGCCGAGGTGTTCGCCGACGCGATTGACGAGCAGCGTCATCTCGTAGGCGACCTGGCCCATGTCGGCCTCGGCCGTGCTGAGCACGCACAGACAGCTGCCGTCGCCCGCCGCGGTCACGAACAGCACCGCGTCATCGAACTCGATCATCGTCTGGCGGACGTTGCCCGCGCCGAAGTGCCGTCCGGAGCCCTTGGCGAGGCTGTGCAGCCCCGACGAGACGGCCGCCAGGTGCTCGGCGTCCTCGCGCTTGAGCTCCGAACTCGCACCCGTCACCAGACCGTCGTTGGAGAGCACCAGCGCGTGCTGTACGTGTTCCATGCGCCGGGTCAGGTCGTCCAACAGCCAGCCGAGCCCCGTGTTCTGCCCCATGTTCCCGTCTCCCCGCTTCCGCTTCCCCGTTCCCCCTGACCGGAGGACTTGACCTGCCAGCCTTCCCCACCTCCGACGAACCGGCAAGCATGATGGGGACATGGCACAGAAGATGACCGACGACGAATGGCGCGCCTTCGTCTCCCACGGCACCCGCACCGGCAAGCTCTCGACCGTCCGGGCCGACGGCAGCCCGCACATCGCCCCCATCTGGTTTCTGCTCGACGGCGACGACATCGTGTTCAACACGGGCAAGGACACGGTGAAGGGCCGGAACCTGGCGCGCGACGGCCGTGTCGCGCTGTGCGTGGACGACGACGCGCCGCCCTTCGCCTTCGTCGTGCTGCAGGGCCGCGCCGAACTCATCGAGGACCTCGACCAGGTGCGGGACTGGGCGGGGCGGATCGGCGCGCGCTACATGGGCGAGGACCGCGCCGAGGAGTTCGGCGCACGCAACGGCGTGCCCGGTGAACTGCTGGTGCGCGTACGCATCGGCAAGGTGCTCGCGCAGGCCGCGGTCGCCGGCTGACCCCGGCGGCCCGAGGCGACCGGGGTCAGCCGACGGAGTCGAGGAGCCGGGCGGTGTGCATCCGCCCGGCGTACTCGACGAGCCGGATCAGCACCTCCTTTCCGGAATCGCGGTCGCGGGCGTCGCACAGCACCACCGGGGTCCCACGGTCGAGGTCCAGGGCCTGGGACACCTCGTGTGCTCCGTACGTACGCGCGTTCGCGAAGCAGTTGACGGCGACCACGAACGGGATGCGCCGGTGCTCGAAGTAGTCCACGGCGGGGAAGCAGTCCTCGAGCCGTCGGGTGTCCGCGAGGACGACGGCTCCGAGCGCGCCCTGGGACAACTCGTCCCACAGGAACCAGAAGCGGTCCTGTCCCGGCGTACCGAAGAGGTACAGGGACAGGCCCGCCCGGATGGTGATGCGGCCGAAGTCCATGGCGACCGTCGTCGTGGTCTTGCGGTCGACCCCCGCGGTGTCGTCCACGGACTGGCCCGCCTCGCTGAGGAGTTCCTCGGTGCGCAGCGGGCGGATCTCGCTGACCGAGCCGACGAGGGTGGTCTTGCCCACCCCGAAGCCGCCGGCGACCAGAATCTTCAGCGCCATGGCGGCGGGCTCGCCGTCGGTGGCGTCAGAGCGCTCGAAGCCCATCGATCACTTCTCTCAGGATCTTTTCGTCCGGTAGTTGAGCAGGGGGCACCGGACGGCTGATGCGTACGCGGCGCAGTTCGAGAAGGTCGCCCAGGAGCACCCTGACCACCCCCACCGGCAGGTCGGCGCCGGCGGCGAGCTCCGCCACCGACTGGGTCTCGGCGCGGCAGAGTTCGAGGAGCGACCAGTGTTCGGGACCCAGGGCCGTATCGTCGCCGCCCGGGGTGCGGGCGTCGAGAGCGACGAGCGCGATCAGGTCAAATCGCACGCCGCTCGGGCCCGGCCTGGTGCGGCCGCCCGTCATGGCGTACGGGCGGACCAGGGGGCCCGCCTCGCTGTCGTACCACTGGCTGCCGGGCTGCCGTGGCCCGGCGTCGCCGTCGTTCTCGGTCATCTGCCTCGACCGCCCCGGGTCATCCGACGGCCGGTGGCTGTGCGGCGCAGCGCGGCGCGGTGTAGAGGTGCTCGCCGACCCGCTTGACGAGACGGGCCATTTCGTAGGCGACGAGGCCGATGTCGGCCGTCACGGAGGTGAGGACGGCGAGGCAGGAGCCGTCACCCGCGGCGGCCACGAAGAGGAAACCTTCATCCATCTCTACGAGTGTCTGGCGTACTCCGCCCGCCCCGAAGTGGCGTCCGGCACCCTTGGCGAGGCTGTGGAATCCGGAGGCGACGGCGGCCAGGTGTTCGGCGTCCTCGCGGGTGAGGGCCGTGGAAGCGCCGACGGCGAGGCCGTCGTTGGAGAGCACCACCGCGTGGCGCACCTCGGTGACGCGCAGCACCAAGTCATCGAGGAGCCAGTCGAGTTCGCCGGACCGCCGGGCGGTGCTGCTCGGGTCCTGGATCATGCGGGGTCTCCTTCGCTGTCGCTTCGCGGTGCGGGCCTCGCGGGGTCCGGGACCGCGCCGACGATGCCGGGGCGGCGGCCGCCGCCCCGGGCCCAGCCGTCCCGATAGGCGGTCATGCGGTCCCGTGCCTGTTCGGGGCTGCGCTCGTCGTCGGGCCGGGGGTGGGCGGCCTGGGGCGCCGACTGCGCTTGTGATGCCCGCAGTTGGGGAGCGAGGCTGGCCTGCCGCACGCGGCGGGGGAGCTCGCCGGAGGGGGTCTCCTCGGACCCGTTCGCCGTGTCCGGTGGGGGCGTCGTGGGCCGGGGCGTGGTGGCTGGGGCAGGTGGTGCGGGGGCGTCGTCACGGCGCGGCTGATGGCGGTGCGACTCATGGCCTTGCGCCTCGTGCCGTTGCGGCTCGTCGCGGTGCGGTCGCAGGGCGGTCACGCCCGGCGGGGTCGGCTCCGGTGCCGGGGTGGAGGCGGCGAGGGCGGGGCGGGACGGCGGTGCCGGGACGGGGTGGTGGCCGTTCCTGGGCGGCGTGGCCGGTCCGGGTACGCGCGCGTGCTGGACTGCCGCGTCATGGGAGTGCTCCGGAGTGGTGGGCCGCTGGGGCGGGGCGGTCTGCAGCAGCGGGGTGGGCAGGAGGATCACGGCGGTGGTGCCGCCGTACGGGGAGGTGCGCAGGCGCACCTTGATGCCGTGCCGGTTGGCGAGCCTGCTCACCACGAAGAGGCCGAGTTGGTCGCTGTCGAACAGGTCGAGGGCCTCGGACTGTTCGATGCGCCGGTTGGCGCCGGCGAGGGCGTCCGCGCCCATGCCCAGGCCGCGGTCCTCGACTTCGAGGGCGTAGCCGTTGCCGACGGGCTCGCCGCTGACGCGCACCTTCGTGTGGGGCGGTGAGAACTGGGCGGCGTTCTCCACGACTTCGGCGAGCAGGTGGGTGAGGTCGGCGACGGCCGCGCCCTTGATGGCCGCTTCGGGGAGGTGGCGTACCTCCACGCGCGCGTAGTCCTCGATCTCGGAGACCGCGGCGCGCACGACGTTCGTGAGCGAGACGGGCTTGCGCCAGGCGCGGCCGGGGGCGGCTCCGGAGAGGATGATCAGGCTCTCGGCGTGGCGCCTCATCCGGGTGGTGAGGTGGTCGAGGCGGAAGAGGTCGCTCAGCTCGTTCGGGTCCTCGGCGCGGCGCTCCATGCCGTCCAGGAGGCCGAGTTGGCGATGGACGAGCACCTGACTCCTGCGGGCGAGGTTGACGAAGACCCCGGAGATGCCGCTGGCCAGCTCGGCGCGCTCGATCGCGGCCCGGAGCGCCGCCCGGTGCACGGTGGTGAGGGCTTCGGAGACCTGGCCGGTCTCGTCCTCGGCGGGCGGTCCCGGTGGCGCTTCGGCGTGGATGTCGAGCTCTTCGCCCGCCCGCAACCGCCGCATGGCGCCCGGGAGTTTGCGGCGCGCGATCTCCAGGGCGCTGTTGCGCAGGCTGATGAGCTCCACGACGAGGCCGCGGCCGATGCGTACGGAGATGAGCAGGGAGGCGGACACGGCGACGAGTCCCAGGAGGACGGCGGCGCCCGCCGGGGTGAGTACGCCGCGTGTGAGCGGGTCGGCCCGGTCGGCGGCGGAGCGTGCGGCGTCCTGCTCGATGCCGCGCCTGCCGTCGCTCACCGCCGTGTACGCGGCGTTCCATGTGGCGGCGGGGGCGGCGTCGAGCGCCTTGCGGCCGGGTGCGGCCATCAGGACCTTGTCCTCGACGGCACGAAGGTCGGCATAGGCGCTTCCCCGCTCGACGGTGCGCCAGGCGCCCCGTTCGGGGTTCTGGAGGTCCGCGGTGGCCGCCTCGGTCAGGGTGCGCCGGGTGTCGGCGGTCGCGGTGAACCGGCGCAGCCGCTCGCCGTCGAGCTTCCCGGCGAGCCGGGCGCCGGCGAGCACCGCGTCCTCGCGTGCCAGCATTTCGCCCGAGCGGGAGAATTCCAGCAACACGCGCGCGTTGGAGCCGCGTTCGGCGTCGTCGATGCCGGTGAGGGAGCCGTTGACTCCGAAGGCGGTCGTGATCGTCCTGGTGTACTGCCCATAGGCCGTGTCCCAGCCGGTGCTGCGGTCGAGTACCGCGGTGCGCAGTGTCCGCAGTCGCGCGGCCTCCGCGACGAATGTCTCCAGACGCGCGGTGGCCTCGGTGGGCAGCCCCGCGCCCGCGGCGACGGTGTCGTGGTCGCCGAGGCGCAGTTTCGCCACGGCCCGGTCGGTGCGCGTGGCAGCGAGTCTGAGCTGCTCGGCCCGGCCGGGGGCGGGTCGGGTGGCCTGGGCGACGGCGGCGGTGCGTTCGGCCTGGAGGGCGGTCACGGCGGCGCCTGTGGGCGTGCGTATGCCGGTCTCGACGCGCTGCAGCCGCTGCAGCCGCGCGACGTCCTGGGCGGTGCTGACGGTCGCGTAGGCCCAGAGCGAGAGCAGCGAGACGATAGGCACCATCAGCAGGCAGACGATCTTGGCCCGGACCGTGCGGGGGCGCAGCCGCCATCGTCCCGCGCGCGTGGGTGTGTCGGCCGGGTCCCCGGTACGGGGCGTGGCTCCGGTGAAGGGAGCGTTCGCTTCGTCGTGTTCGTCGGCGGGCGGACCCGCGTGGGCGCGGCGGCCGCGCGGCAGCTCGGTCATCGAACGGCGCTCTCGACCGGGCGCTGCGCCGACACGGATGCCTCGTGCTCCCCCGCCGTCGGCGAGAGTGCGACGAACGCCAAGGTCAGGAAGAGGTATGCCCCGAGGCCGACGGCGAGGGGGAAGATGAACTGCATCGTCGTGGCTCCGGGAAGCACTGCACCGGAGGGGGTGACGCGCACCCTCACCGCCATCATTCCGGTGTAGTGCATGCTGCTCACCGCTCCGCCCATGACGAGTGAGGCGACGGCCACCGCGAGCGGCGACTTGATGTTCAGGCCCGCCCAGAGGGCGGCGGTCGCGGCGACGACGGCGATCACCACGGAGAGCCCGACGAGGACGGGGTCGTAGCTGACCTCTCCGTGCAGCCGGAGCGCGGCCATGCCCAGGTAGTGCATGCTCGCGACGCCGAGCCCGGTGGTGAGCCCGCCGAGCACCAGCGCACGACCGCGCTCGCGGCTGTGGGCGACCACGAAGACTCCGGCTCCGACGACGGCCATCGCGACGAGGAGGCTCAGGATCGTCAGCGGAACGTTGTAGTGGATCTCTGTGCCGCTGACGCCGAAGCCGAGCATGGCAACGAAGTGCATCGTCCAGATGCCGGTGCCGATCGCCGAGGCCGCGGTGAGCAGCCAGTTGCGGCGCGCGCGGCCCGTAGCGGCCAGGGCGCGGACGGTGCAGCGCAGGCCGAGTGCGGCGCCGATGCAGGCCATCACGTACGACAGCACGGGGGTCAGCCAGCCGAAGGTGGCGTGGTCCAGGTGTCCCATGGCTCCGGGACGCTAGTCCGAGGAGGGGCGCACAACGGGGGCGCATTTCGAAAGCTGTTGGAATATGACGCGGAAATGTTCCTGAACGATCGCGTCACGCTCGAACGTGTGCGCCGCACGCTCGTGCGGATCCGTGCGGGATCATGGGTCGCATGAGCGACGACCACACGAAGGTGCAGGAGTTCTTCGGGGCCCGTGCCGCCGACTGGGACAGCAGGTTCCCCGACGACGGCCCGGCCTACCGCGCGGCCGCGGCCGGCCTCGGGCTGCGGCCCGGCGACCGCGTGCTCGACGCGGGCTGCGGCACCGGGCGCGCCCTGCCCGCGCTCAGGGAGGTCGTGGGGCCCTCCGGAGCCGTCCTGGGCGCCGACCTGACACCCGCCATGCTGCAGGCGGCCCAGCGGGCGGGCAGGGAGCGTCACGGACAGCTGCTGCTCGCCGACGTGGCGCACCTGCCGCTGCGCTCGGAGTCCCTGGACGCCGTGTTCGCCGCGGGCCTCATCGCCCATCTGCCCCAACCGGCCGAGAATCTGCGCGAGTTGAGGCGGGTGACACGCCCGGGCGGCGTCCTCGCGCTGTTCCACCCCATCGGCCGGGCCGCCCTTGCCGCACGACAGGGCCGTCAGATCACGCCCGGCGACCTGCGCGCGGAGGCCAACCTTGGGCCGCTCCTGGCCGGTTCGGGCTGGCGCATGACCTCGTACGTCGACGAGGACGCGCGCTTCCTGGCCCTCGCCGTGCGTCAGGACTGAGCAGGACGGGGCGTCACCGCGCCCCGACGACCGCGGCCGCGAAGGCCCCGGGGTTGTCGAACATGATGTTGTGCCCGGCGTCCGGGACGGTCAGCACCGTGGCGCCGGACGCCACCAGGCCGTCCCTGTCCGCGAGTTCGCCGCTGCGGGCGCCCTGGAGGTAGACCCGGTCCACCGAGAGGCCCATGAGCATGTGGCGCATGGTGGGCCGGGTGGCGGCGACGAGTCCGACGGCGCTGCGGTGCAGGGCGCACGGGTCGGCGAGGCGCATGGTCGCGGCCCATGTGGGGCCCACCTTCTCCAGCACGCGCGCGTGGCCGCCTCCGGCGACGAATTCCTCTTCTCCGTAGGCGGCGATGCCGCTGCTGCCCGCTGTCGGCGCCGGGTTCGGGTCGAGGTTGGCTTCGGCGAGGACCAGGCGCGCGACGAGGTCGGGGCGCCGGTGGGCGCAGACGATGGCGACGGAGCCGCCCATGCTGTGCCCGACGATCTCCGCTCCGCGCACCCCGGCCGTATCCAGGGCCGCCGCGAGCGCGTCGGCGTGGTCCTCCAGCGTGTAGCCGAAATCCGCCGGGCGGTCGCTGATGCCGTGGCCCGGCAGGTCCACGAAGAGCGAGCGGCGGCCGGTCAGTTCGGGCCGGGCGGCGATATGGGCGTGGTACACGGCTGACGTCGCACCGAGCCCGTGGACATACACGCGCGCGGGTCCGGCCCCCTCGGTCTCCGTCCACCGGATGTGACTGCCCTGCCCGTCGAACTGCGCCTGCCGCATCGTCGTCCCTCCCTCTTCCGCCCCACACGAGATGAGCACCGAGGCGTCCACGGCTCCGGTTCCGAGCGCCACAATACATCGCCACCGAGGTACTTCGTGCTCGATGTACACCGTTGATGGGGCAGAATGCGCGCATGCTCGAACTGGCCATCCTGGGTTTCCTGTACGACGCGCCGCTGCACGGCTACGAACTGCGGCGGCGCATCACCGCGCTGACCGGGCATGTGCGGCCCGTGGCCGAGAGCACGCTCTACCCGGCCATCAAGCGCCTGGAGAAGGCGGATCTGCTCGCCCGCGAGACCCGGCCGGGCGCGGGAGCCGCCCCCCGGCACATGCTCACGCTCACCGCCGAGGGCAGGCGCGAGCTGCGGCGGCGGCTCGCCGAGCCCGCGCAGGGCGACATCACCGACGAGAACCGCTGGTTCACGGTCCTGGCGTTCCTGCGGCATCTCGACGACAAGGAGGCGCAGGCCACGGTGTTGCGGCGGCGCCTCGCCTTCCTCGAGGAGCCCGCGAGCTTCTTCTACGACGACGAGCGGCCGCTGCGCGCCGAGGATCTCGACGACCCGTTCCGCCAGGGCATCCTCACCATTGCCCGCGCCACCAGCCGGGCCGAACTCGCCTGGCTGCGTGAGACGTTGAAGACCCTGTCCTCAATCGCCGGTGCCGACGGGCGGCGCCCCTGAGGCGTCCGGCGGGCGCCCCACCGGGCAGCCGCGTACGCCTGGCACGGGGCGGGTGCCGAGGTCGACGACCCGGTAGCCGTCGCGGTAGCCCTTGATCTCGGGGTTCTGCCGGGCGTAGTGCGGCTTCGCCCGCGGGGGCAGCAGACGCACCGCGCGGCCCCGCAGTCGCACCCCGCCGCGGACCAGGGAGCGGGTGCGGGCGCCCGGCGGCTCGTACCGGAAGGCGCGCAGCAGGGAGTCGTCGAGCAGTGCCAGGATCGCCGTGCGCAGCACGGGGGCGAGCGGGCTCGGGTACCAGGAGCCCATCAGGTCCAGGGTGGCGTCGGAGACCTTGCGCGCGCCCTCGTCCCAAGCGAAGTGCGCCTCTTCGTAGGAGTCGAGACAGTCCTCGAACTCCTCGTAGGAGCCGGGGATCTCCTTGATGCCCATGTGCTGGCCGAGGGTGCGGTAGTAGACGGCTGAGGCGACGGCCTCGTGGCGGGACAGGCGCCGCCACGCATAGGTGTCGATCCACCTCTTCGGAGTCACGACGAACGTGGAGAGCACGTAGCGCATGTCTTCATTGCTGATGTCGTAACTGCGGTGCATCTGGTTGATGCGGCGGATCGCCGTACGCCCCTCGTCGCTGCCGAAGCCCTTCTCGACGACGGCGTCCAGGAGAAGCGCGGTGTCGTCGTAGCGCTTCTGCGTGCGGTCGGTCAGCTCGGCCGTCTGCGCCAGGAGACGGCCGATGCTCGGGACGGCATACGTTCGGTAGAGGGCGAGCTCCAGAGAACGGGTGAAGTCCCAGGGGAACTCGTAGGCCGCGCTGAGCCGGTAGATCGTCAGGAAGTCCTTCTCCGGGTCCAGGCGCCGGATCTGCGCGAGCCGCTCGTAACGCTTCACCGCTCGGTCCCCTTTCTGCCACCGAGGAACCAACTCTAGTTTGGAAAGGGGATATTGAGCGATCATGAGCCGCAGTCGAACCGGGGGAAGGTGTCCGAGAAATGTTCCACAAGATCCGTAAGGTCTTCCGCGCCCAGCAGCCGGCGCCGTCGGCGCCCAAGCGCGCACACAACCTCTTCGAGGCCGCCTCGGCCTATGTGGCGGCCTGCGCCGACGACGACCAGGAAGGCATCGAGGAAGCCAGGGGGTGGGTGTCTCCGGAGGCGCTGTCGTTCGGCGTCAGCGAGCTCGCGTGCCGCGCCGTCATCGCCCTCGCCCGGGAGCGCGACGAGTCCCCGAACGACGTGGCGCGTAGCCTCCTCGGCCTGCCTGCCGCGTGACGTCGGTGTGCGTGGGGTCGGGGCACTCCAGGGCAACGCTCGACGCGATGCCCGTCTCCTCGGCGTGCGCGAGCCGCTCACGGACCTCTCGCGGGGTGCGGGGCCGGTAGCCGGGGCCGCCGCAGCAGCCCTGGCGGAAGCGCACACCGGCCGTGAGGACCACTGCGAGGGCACGCCAGGCCGCGGTGTCGCGACGCTTGGGCACGGCGAGGGCGGAGCCCGCGTTCAGCAACTGGCCGCCGCACTGCGGGCAGATGTCGACGCGCACGCGTCCGTAGTCGGCCGCCTTCTTGAAGGATGCGCGGCACGGCAGACAGACGAAGTGCGAACTGGCTCTGGGCATGGGGGGCATCGTAGGTGGCGAACAGGCGGCCCTACGAGCGATTTTCCTGGTCATCCACCCTCGACGAGGCCAGTTACCAGTGGTTAGGGTGCGCCGACGGATGAACTTGGGGAGGCTGGCATGGCCGGGACGGACGACGCTGTCGCCGCCGAGGACGACGCGCTGTACGTACTGACGGCGGTGCTCCTGACGCCTGCCAAGTTTCCCGCGGTGCTCGGCGACGACTACCCCGAGGCGTGTGCGGCGCTGGCGCTCGCGCCGCTCGCGAGCGGGTACGGCCTGGTGCTCGGCCAGGACGGCGCCGGGGCGCGGTGGACGGTCGTCGTCGACGACGTCTCACTCGTCGCCGTGGCCATCGCCTCCTGGGACTGCGGCATGGAGTACGACCTGTCGCCCGACGAGCGCACCGTGGTCGCCGCGCTGCCGGGCTGGCCGCTCGCCGTCGCGGTCGCTGCGCCCGGAGTGCCCGCCCCGCACGATCCGCAGCCGGACCCCGAGTATGTGGATCAGGCGCCCCTAGCGCCCCCGGAGGCCGACACCTGGGGTCCCGCCCAACGGCGCCTCGGCGCCGATGAGATAGCCCTCCAGTGGGCGCTGTGGCGCGAGCAGATCGACGACGCCGACTTCACGACGGAGGACTCCACGGAGAGCTCCGAAGAGGCGGCTGAGGACGCGGGGGCTCACCCCCCGTCTTCGGAGGAGGAGCGTTCCGCGGATGCGGAAGCGGATGCAGATGCAGATGCAGATGCAGATGCGGAAGCGAATGCGGAGGAGTCGGCGGGCGAAGGCTCGGCGTCCGAATCCGGCGCCGTCGAAGAACCGTTGACCGGTGTACGGCGTGCGCTCGCGGAAGCCCGTGCCTACGTGGACACCCCGCCGCCGCTCGGCAGGGTGCGTTCCTCCTTCGCCTCGGGGGACGCGCGCACGCTGCGGGCCGACGGCCCTGGCTGGTCCATGGTCGCCAGGACCGACGACATCGCGTTCGTGCTCCTGGACGAAGAGCCCGGTGAGGTGCTGCCGGTGGGGCGCGGGCGGGATCTGCCCGCGCTCTTGGAGGCGCTCGACAAGATGGCCGTGCGGCCCGCCTGACGTTCCGTCCCGAGTCGCTGTTCCAGGTCATCACCCGGTGGTTCAGCGGGCGGCGTCGGGGTCGACGAGGAAGGCGGCCATGGCCGTGTCGGAGTCCGAGTGCGCGCACAGCGCCGCCAGTTCGGCCCGCCAGGCGTCCGGCCACCCCGTGGCCCTGCCGCCCGCGCGGACCAGCGTGACGGCCAGTGCTCCGGACGGTGCGGTGCCTCGCTCCCTGAGCATGCGGGCGGCCTGCAGGAGCGCCTCCCGCGCGCGTGGGCCGGGCACGTGCAGGTAGGGGTCCCGCCCCGCCGCGAGCCGCTCGGGGCGCTCCTCGACCAGGGCCAGCAGCCGCTCCCAGCGCCGCACGTCGTGCTCTCCATGGTGTATGGCGGTCAGGGCGGTCTCCCAGGTCAGCCGGGCCGCCTCGGGCAGCAGGCCCGCGCGCCGCAGGCTCAGGCCCAGCGCGTCGGCGATGGGCAGCGACGAGGCAGGTCCCCCTTGGACGCGCAGGCTGTCGGGGAGTGCCGCGAGGCGGCGCAGCGCGTCCGCAGCGACCTGTCGGTCCGCCGCGCCGCCGCGTGCGGCCAGCTCGTCGAAGACCCGCTGCAGGACGGCGGCCGTGACCGGGCCCCGTGGGAACCAGACCAGTTGCCGGGCCGCCGCGTCCCACACCCGGCGGGTCCGCCGCTGATCGACCGCGAGGTCGGCGACGGCATTCATCGCCGCTTCCGAGTCGTAGGTGAGCCAGGAGGGCAGCACGCCGCAGGCAGCCGCCGCGGTGTCGTCGTCGCCGTCCTTGGCCAGGTGGGTGAGGAAGTCCCGGTAGGCCCGCGCGGCGGAGTCGGGAACGGCTCCCCCACGCGCGTGGAGGACCGCTTCCCGTACGGCGGGTTCATGGGCCTGTCGCACGAGACGGTCGGCGACATCGGAGCGCGTGATGCGGGGGACGAGGAGACGCGCCACCACCGCACGCACGTCGCGGTGCTGCCCGGGCGCGTCCCATGCGGCCAACAGGGCGTCGAAGGCGGCCTCTTCGTGGAGCACACCCAGAGCGCGGACGGCTTCCTTGCGCGTGCCGACGGGCGCGTCCGTCCTGCGGGCCACGGGCCCGAGGAGCCGCACCGCCTCCTGGTCGGTGAGGTCCTCCAGGAGGTGTCGTACGGAGGCCATGGCGGCGCGCCCGCGCACTCCGCCGCCGGCCGCGTGGCGCAGGAGGGCGTCGAGAAGTGGTCCGGCGGTGACGGGGGTGGTGGCAGTGTCGCCGGGTGCGCCCGCCGTGTCGCCGAGCGCCGCGAGCGCCGATGCCGCGACCGGCTGCGGTGCCGTGTCCGCGAGCGTCATCAGCAGCTCGGCGTCGCGCAGTTGGGCCGCCGCGTCGGCCCGGGTGTGCAGCGGGGCGAGCTCGTCGGTGGCCACGCGCGCGTGATGTTCGTCCCATGCCTGGCGCTGTGCGGGCAGCCAGCGCCCTCTGGCGGCGCGGGGCAGGTTCGGGGCCCAGGGGGTGGGCCGTGGGCGCGCCCGGCCCGTCAGGCCCGCAGGAGCCGCCGCCAGGACGGGCCCGAGGAGGTCCGTGCGGCGGGTGGCCACGGTGCGCAGCACGATCGGCGCCGCCGCGAACGAGGCGTCCGCGGCGATCAGTTCGGCGCAGCGCTGTTCTCTGAGCCGTGCGGGCGCCACCCAGGCCGCGGCGGCACGGGCCGCCAGCTGCGGGTCCTCGTGCCCCCAAGCCGTGTGCCGGACAAGGGCGTCCAGGTCCGGGATGTCGCTCAGCCAGGGGGCGAGCAACTCGGCGAAGGAGGTGGAGAGGTCGGGGCGTTCCCTGATCCGCGAGGGTGCGGCGTCCCAGGTGGCCCGTGCCGTTTCCGCGTCCGCACGAAGGGGGGTGACGGGTCCTCGGAATCGGGGGTCGGAGGTGATTTCGCACAGCAGTGCCGTCGCGCACGCGGCACGAGCGCGTTCGCCGCGTGCTGCCGCGCTCTGGGCGGTGCGGCGCAGCAGGCGTTCCGCGGCGGCGAGGGTGGGTGCGGTCGAGTCGCGGGACTGGACCGTGGTGAGTGCGACGTCGCGCAGGACACGCTCGGGAAGGGCCATGAGGAGCCGTGGCGGTGCGCTCGCCAGCTGACGCAGGGCGCTGTGGCGGACCTCGTCCTGGTCGTGCCAGGCCCGCTCGCAGTCGAGGGAGATCCGGGCGAATTCCGCCGGGTCACCGTGCAGTTCGGCGCAGGCGAGGAGGGCGGGCCAGGCCAGCTCTCGGTGGTGGCGCCGGTGGTGCTCGGTCTCTTCGCGCAGCAGGGGTTCGCCGTCGGCCAGTGGGAGCACCGTGGCGAGGCGGGTCATCGTCCACTCCTGGCGGGCCCAGCGCTTCACCCAGGGCCAGACGAGCTGCGCGCGGTCGGCGGGGGCGAGCGCCGTCAGGGTGCTGGTGGGCAGGCGCCGCACCCGGTGCACCCGGGCGGTGCGTTCTTCGATGAGCTGTCGGCGTTGCGGGGCGGGCAGGAGCATCAGCAGCCCGTCCGGGGCGACGTCGTGCCGTGTCCCGCCGATGGCGCGGGGGCCGACCGGGCAGCGCCGGGCCAGCTCCACCCGGTCGTCGAGGGGCAGCTCCTGGACCGCGCGCCGCACGGAGGGCGGCAAGGGGCCCGCGGGGAGCGGGAGTTCGCGTGCGGAACCGTCGGATTCGGCTGGGGCGGTGCGGAGGATCTCCAGCGCTTGCGCGGGTCGCCGCAGCACGGAGCGGGCGGCCCGCCGCGTGAGCAGGTCGGGGCCGCGCTCCAGGAGCAGGAGACCGGCTCTCGGGTCGCGCTCGGCTGCGAGGCTCGCGACGGCCTGGTGGCGGCGCCGGAAGCGGTGGCGGTCGCGGTGCTCACGGCCGGGTCGGCGGCGGGTGAGCGTCTCGGCCACGGCTGCGGGCGCGGTGCGGGCGAGGGTGTTGAGCACGCCATGGCTGGGCTCGATGCGGGCCAGCCAGTCCGTGACCGTCTGTTCGGGGCAGGCGGGCAGGAGCAGGGCGGCGTCGCGGGCGCCGAACCGCTCGTACACGAGGGGCAGCAGGCGGGCCGCGAGCGGGCGTCGGCGGCTGAGCCTCAGGATGCGGTAGGTCTCCCGGCGTGCCGCACCGCTGTCGCTCAACGCGAGGCGTTCCAGGGCTTGTTCCGGAACGGGGAGCCTGCGGGCGGCGGACAGGGCCCGGCGGCGCAGGAGCGGGTCGGTCAGTGCGGCCGCGACCGCCTCGAGGTCGCGGCGGGCGACGGCGAGGAAGAGCGCGGTGTGCCGCTCGTCGGGGCTACCGTCGTCCAGTGCGCCGTGAAGGGTGGCGTACGCGGCCGGGGTGAGCGTGCGGGCGTAGCGCGCGAGGGCCGTCATGCGGGCCGGGAAGGGCAGCGAGTCGAAGTGGGCGCTCAGCCAGGCCGCGGTCAGGGGCGCGGGGGCGGCGGGCTGGGCTCCGGAGGACGGCGTACGGGACGCCTCGTGTGTGGCCATCAGCGATCACCGTGGGATCGCCGGGCCTCCTTTCGGAAGGTCATGGACGTCATGGTCACGCCCCCGCGATCGTCACCGCAACAGGTTTTACGGGAGGGCGCGTCCTCCCCCACTCGACCTGGAGCGTCGGCCCTGTGCGGTGGCCGGTGCGGGAGGGGGCCGGGTGCAGGGCTCGCCCCGAGCCGGGACCGGCTCGGGGACGCTCCTCAGCGGCCGAGCTCCTTGCGCGTGACACGGCGCAGCCTGCGGCGCTGCGCGGGGTCGAGGGTGAGATAGGCCGCCGCGGGGACACCGACGATGATCAGGAAGGCGGCCCACCAGGGCAGCCAGATCAGCAGGATGAGCCCGGCGGCCACGCCTCCTGCGGCGATCTTCGCGTTCTTCGACATGTGCGTCGCCTCCTTCGCGGCGGTTGCCGCTCTCTGTCTTGGGAAAACGGCCCCGGGCCGCCCCCGGTTCCGGAAGGCGACCCTGATGAAGCCCTGAGAAATATCCCCTACTCGACCCTGAGGGGCTCGCCCACCTCGTACATGTGGCGCAGCACCTGCCGGTACGAGTCGACGAATCCGGTCTCCGCGTACGGCATACCCAGCCGCGCGCAGTGGGCGCGCACCAGCGGCTGGGCGCGGCGGAGGTGGGGGCGGGGCATGCTGGGGAACAGGTGATGTTCGATCTGGTAGTTGAGTCCGCCGAGGAACCAGTCGGTCACCGCGCCGCCCCGGACATTGCGGGAGGTCAGCACCTGGCGGCTGAGGTGGCCCCAGCGCTCGCCGTCGGAGTCGGTCATCTCCATGCCCTTGTGGTTGGGGGCGAAGGCAAGTCCCAGATGGAGGCCGAACAGTACCTGGTGGAGGGCGAAGAAGACGAGGGCGTGGCCGAGGGGCATGGCGGTGAACAGGAGCGCGGCGTAGCCGACGAGGTGTGCCACCAGGAGCAGCCCCTCCAGGGCTCGTTCACGGGGGGCCTGACGGCGCAGGTCCTGGAAGCCGTAGACCTTCATGGCCAGGCCCTGGAGCAGCGTCAGGGGGAAGAACAGCCATGCCTGGTTGCGGGTGAGCCAGCGCTGGAAGCCCGCTCGGGCCTTGGCGTGACGGCTGGAGAACACCACGACGCCGGGCCGCACGTCGGGGTCCTTCTCCAGGTGGTTGGGGTTGGCGTGGTGGCGGTTGTGCTTGTCGTTCCACCAGGACGCGCTCATGCCCAGGAGGAGGTTGCCGTGGATCAGTCCGAGGGCGCGGCCGGCCTTGCGGTTGCCGGTTATCTGGGAGTGGCCGGCGTCGTGGCCGATGAACGCGGTGCGGGCGCAGAGCACGGAGAGGACGGGGGCGAGGAGCAGCACCCACCAGGATCCGCCGAGGAGGAACATGCCGGTCACCACGGCGGCCAGGGCGAGGGTGTTGAGGGCGACGCTGCGCGCGTACCAGGCGGTGCGGCGGTCCAGGAGCCCCTGTTCCTTGACCGTGCGCAGGAGCGGCGCGAAGTCGCTGCCTCCAGGAGGCCGTCCGACGGGGGCCGGGACGGTGCCCGGGCGTTCGGGGGCTACTGCGGTGGCCTGCGGCATGGTGGTGTCTCCGGTCTCCCTGTGTACGGCCTGACCTGAGAAAACGTACGGATATGTGACCTTGGGCGACCATGGCGCCACCACCCGTGTCCAGCAGGGGTCCGCCCCCGTGCGGCGGTGGTGCTGGGTACACCCCCGCACGGCAGGCGTGACGGGGATCACGCAAGCAGTGCCTCAGTTCGGCTTGCGATTGCTGTACTCTCGGCGACTCTGATCGCAGTAGTCAAACTTGAGGAATGCGCTATCGCCGTGTACAGGCTCCCCGCCGCTTCCCCCTCCGAGATCTCCGAACTCTCCCGCTGTGCCGTGCTGTTCGTGCCCGGCGATCCGGCGCGCACCGGCCGGGTCGCCTTCTGGCGGCCCGATGGTGAGGCGCCGCCCGCCTCGGCCGCGGGCACGTCCGAGGAAGTCCCCGTCGCGCTGCCCGGCGCCGACGGGGTGGAGCTCACCCACGTGCCCGCGACGCTGCTCGCGGTGCGTGCCGCACTCCCCGTGCTCACACGCGCGCGCGGCACCTCGGGCGCCGATGAGACGGCCGCCTTCTGGGGCAGCGCCGCCGTCCTCGCGCTGCAACTCGCCGCACGCGGCCTGTTGTTGCCGGGGCTCAGCGCGGGCGACCACGACGCGTGGCGCGCCGGCCCGCTGTCCGCCGCCGACCTGGAGCGGGTGCGCGAGCTCGCGGCCGCGATGCCGCCCGCCGCCCACGCCGTGCCCCTGGACGGCACACGGCCGCCGCGCCTGCCCCGGCCCGAGCGGCTCCTGCGGCAGTTCCTCGACGCCGTCGCCGACACCCTGCCCCGCTCCCCCGCTGCCCCTCTCCTCGCGGGCGGCACCGCCTTCGCCGCCGTATCGCCGCAGCACGTGCCCGAGCAGCGTCCGTGGGCCACCGACGTGGCCGCCGGACATGACGCGGGCGTGCGCGTCTCGCTGCGCGTCGAGGTGCCCGGCCTCGCCACCGCGACCGACGGCGAGACACGGCTGCCGTTCCGCGCCGTGCTGCAGATCCACAGCGTCAGCGACCCCGCGCTCGTCGCGGACGCGGCCGAGGTGTGGGCGGGTTCGGGCGCCGCCGCCCGGGCCTTCGGTCCGCACTCCCGGATGGATGCCCTGTTGGCGCTGCGCCGGGCCGCCCGCGCGTGGGGAGCGCTCACCCCCCTGCTGTCGGCTTCCGTGCCCGACGCGATCGAGCTCGCCGACGAGGAGGTCACCGAACTCCTGGGCGAGGGCGCCCGGTCGCTCGCCGTCGCGGGCGTCGAGGTGCACTGGCCCAAGGAGCTCGCGCGCAGCCTCACCGCGCGCGCGGTGATCGGTCCCGCCGACGACGAGGGGACCGGCCCGGACAAGCTGTCCTCCGACGCGCCCTCCTACCTGTCGGCCGACGCTCTGCTCGCCTTCAACTGGCGCTTCGCGCTGGGCGACCAGGAGCTGAGCCGCGCCGAGCTCGACCGGCTCGCCGAGGCCAACCGGCCCGTGGTGCGGCTGCGCGACCAGTGGGTCCTCATCGATCCGGAGAAGGCCCGCGGCGCCCGCGAGCAGCAGGACCGCAAGGTCACCCCGATCGACGCCCTCAGCGCCGTCCTGACGGGCACCACGGAGGTCGACGGCAAGACGGTCGACGTGCACCCCACGGGCTGGCTCGCGACGCTGCGGGAGCGCCTGTCGGACCCCGAGGGCATGGAGCCGGTGGGGCAGCCCGCCGCACTCTCCGCCCGGCTGCGCGACTACCAGCTGCGCGGGCTCAACTGGCTGGCACGGATGACCTCCCTGGGTCTCGGCGGCTGCCTCGCGGACGACATGGGCCTCGGCAAGACGATCACGCTGATCTCCCTGCACCTGCACCGGCAGACCGAAGAGGCGACCTCGGGCCCCACCCTCGTGGTCTGTCCGACGTCGCTGATGGGCAACTGGCAGCGCGAGATCCAGAAGTTCGCCCCGGGCACGCCGGTGCGGCGCTTCCACGGCACGCGGCGGAGCCTGGAGGACCTGGCCGACGGCGAGTTCGTGCTCACCACGTACGGCACGATGCGGCTGGACGCGGAGCGGCTGGCCGGGGCGCCCTGGGGCATGGTCGTCGCCGACGAGGCGCAGCATGTGAAGAACCCGTACTCGGCGACCGCCAAGCAGCTGCGCACCATCGGTGCACGTGCGCGCGTGGCTCTCACGGGCACGCCTGTGGAGAACAACCTCTCCGAGCTGTGGGCGATCCTCGACTGGACGACGCCCGGACTGCTCGGCCGGCTCGGCACCTTCCGGACGCGGTACGCGGCGGCCGTCGAGGGCGGCACGGACCCCGCGGCGGCCGAGCGGCTCGCCCAGCTCGTGCGCCCCTTCCTGTTGCGCCGACGCAAGTCGGACCCCGGGATCGCGCCCGAGCTGCCGCCCAAGACCGAGACCGACCGCGCCGTCTCCCTCAGCACCGAGCAGGCGGGGCTCTACGAAGCGGTGGTCCGCGAGACCCTCGCGGAGATCTCCGGCGCCGACGGCTTCGCCCGCCGCGGTCTGATCGTGAAGCTCCTGACCGGGCTCAAGCAGATCTGCAACCACCCCGCGCAGTACCTCAAGGAGGACCGGCCGCGCATTCCTGGACGCTCCGGAAAGTTGGAGCTTCTGGACGAGTTGCTCGACACGATCCTCTCCGAAGGCGCGAGCGTGCTGGTCTTCACGCAGTACGTGCAGATGGCGCGCCTCATCGAACAGCACCTCTCCGCGCGCGGGGTGCCGTCGCAGTTCCTGCACGGGGGCACCGCCATCGCCGAGCGCGAGGCCATGGTGGAGAGCTTCCAGGAGGGTGAAGTGCCCGTCTTCCTGCTGTCGTTGAAGGCCGCGGGGACGGGCCTGAACCTGACGCGGGCCGAGCACGTCGTGCACTACGACCGGTGGTGGAACCCCGCCGTCGAGGCGCAGGCGACGGACCGTGCGTACCGCATCGGGCAGACACAGCCCGTGCAGGTGCACCGGCTGATCGCGGAGGGCACGATCGAGGACCGCATCGCGGAGATGCTGGTCCGCAAGCGCGCGCTGGCCGACGCCGTGCTCGGCTCCGGCGAGGCCGCGCTGACCGAGCTGTCCGATGCCGAACTGGCCGAGCTGGTCGAACTGCGAGGGGGGACGCGATGAACGCGGTGCACGAAGGAACGTACGACGAACAGGGAGAGCGGACGTTCTCGGCGCTGCCTCCCGCGCACGGCAGAGGGTTCGCGCAGACCTGGTGGGGACAGGCGTGGCTCAAGGCCCTGGAGGACACCGCTCTCGAACTGCGGCAGTTGAAGAACGGACGCAGGCTCGCGCGCGCGGGAGCCGTGGAGGCGGTCACGGTGCGGCCCGGGAGGATCACGGCCGTGGTGACCGACCCTGACGGCACGCCGCACCGTTCCGACGTCCTGCTGCCGCAGTTGGGCGAGGACGAGTGGGACCGGTTCCTGTCCATGACCGTGGAGCGCGCGGGGCACATCGCCGCCCTCCTGGACCGGGAGATGCCGCCGCACCTGGTGGAGGACGCGGCGACCGCGGGCGTGGAACTCCTGCCCGGCATCGGCGATCTGGAGCCCGAGTGCGACTGCGAGGCGTGGGACCACTGCGGGCACTCGACCGCGCTCTGCTACCAGATGGCACGTCTCCTCGACCAGGACCCGTTCACGCTGCTGCTCATCCGTGGGCGGACGGAACGCGCGTTCCTCGACGAGCTGCAGGTGCGCAGCGTCGCCCGGGCCGAGCCGCGGGAGGGCTCCGAGGAGGGGCGGGAAGAAGCCCAGGAGGGCGTGGACGCCGCGGAGGCGTACGCGGACGGGCTCATCCTGCCGCCGCTGCCCGAACCGGCCGCTCCGCCCGCCGAGCCCGGTCTGCCGCCGAGCCTGGACACCGAGACGGAGCCCGCGCCGGGCATCGACGTGGCGGCGCTCGAGTTCCTGGCGGCGCAGGCGGCCGTCGAGGCGCACCGGCTGCTCGCGGAGGCGCTCGCTCCCGGTCATGAACAGCAGGTCACGGAGGCGGAGTTGACCGTGAGCGAGGATGCGGTGCGCCTGGCCGCAGCCGACCCGCCCGCGCCACTGGCGGCCCGGCTCGCCCAGGAGTCCGGCCGGAGCGGTGACGGTCTCGCGCTCGCCGTGCGGGCCTGGGGGTTCGGGGGCCCTGCCGCCCTGGCGGTCCTGGAGGACGAGTGGACACCACAGGCGGACGCATTGGCACGCGCGCGTGCGGCGCTGGACGCGGCGTGGGACGAGGACGAGCGGCCGCGCCTGCGGGCCAGTCGCAACCGCTGGACGGTGGTCGGCACCGACGTACAGCTGCGGCACGGACCCGACGGCCGGTGGTGGCCCTACCGCAAGGAGCGCGGGCGTTGGGCCCCCGCGGGAGCCGCGAGCCACGACCCGGCCACGGCGCTGGCGGTGGCCGCCGGAGGCGAGTGACCGCCCCCGCTCCCCGGGCCCTCTGGAGGCGGGTGACCACGCCCTCCTCAGGGCCCTCCGGAGGCGGGTGACCGCATCCTCTGCCGGGCCGTGGCAGCCGCCCCAGGCTGAGCCCTGAGCGCACACGGCGCCCACCGGCGCACTCGCCCCCTCACACCGTGCGCCGGGAACATCGGCGCGCGCACTCGCCCTGACCAGCGATTGAGCACGCTCATGACATCCGTCAGCGTGGAGGCAACGGTTCAGGGAACAGGCCGTGGCCGCCGGAATAGCCTCTCCGGCGGCCCCGGCCCCGGTGTCCGCCTCACCGTCGGCACCCACCCGAACTAGCAGCGGGGGCGCCCGGCGCGTCAGCGATCCACCGGAAGGGGGGTGTGTCAGGGGCTCCGCGCCCCATCACCGCTGGCCGGCTCGGTGGTTGACGGCGGCGCTTCCTGCCCCTCGCGGGAGGCGCCGTCGACACGCCCCCTCCCGTTCACCTCATGGTCTCCCCGCGTTCGGCGCGGCGGCGAAGTCTGGCCGCAGCAATCGCCCGCACGCCTCAGGAGGCCCTGATGTCACCGCACGCCGCGCGTCCGCGCCGTGTCCGCCGTTCCGCTGCCATCGGTGTGCCGATTGCCGTGCTCGCCGCGATCGTCGTGGCGGGCACCGCGACCGGCGTCCCGCTCGGCGGCGGCACCGACGGCACCGACGACAAGAAAGGGCACGGCGACAAGGAGGCGCGGGTCGTCGCGCAGGCGACGCTCGGCGACCTTCCTCTGGGCGAGTTCAGCAACTCCTTGCTGCCCGGCAGTGTGGCCGACGATCGCGGCATCGACCTCGGCGGCATCGGCAGCGATCTGTATCCGGCGGGCCGCAAGGGCGAGTTCTGGACGGTCACCGACCGGGGGCCCAACGGCCAGATCAAGGTGGACGGCGCCAAGCGGCGCACCTTCCCCGTGCCCGGTTTCGATCCGGCGATCGTCAGGATCAAGGTGTCCGGCAAGAGCGTGCAGGTCCTCTCCGCGGTGCCGGTCACGACCCGCGCAGGGAAGCCCGTCACGGGGCTGTCCAACCAGGAGGGGCGCGACGAGGCGCCGTACTCCTATGACGCGAAGAAGCCCCTCTCGCACAATCCGAACGGCCTCGACACCGAGGGCGTCGTGCGGGCCGCGGACGGCTCCTTCTGGCTCGTCGACGAGTACGGGCCGTCGCTCGTCCACGTGTCCGCGCGCGGGAAGGTGCTGGGGCGCTACGTGCCCGAGGGCCTGAAGCTGCGCGGCGCCGACTATCCCGTCGTGGAGGCACTGCCCGGCATCCTGCTCCACCGCAAGATCAACCGGGGATTCGAAGGGCTCGCCCAACTGCCGGGCGGCGACCTGGTGATGGCCGTGCAGAGCCCCTTGTCCGTCCCGGACGAGGACGCGGGCGCAGCCTCCCGTACGACGCGGCTGCTGCGCTTCTCGCCCAAGAAGCAGGCCGTCACCGCCGAGTACGCCTACCGCTTCGACCCGGTGGGGGTCGTCGACCCGGGCGAGGACGACACCTCAGAGCTGAAGATCTCCTCCGTGGTGGCCGTCGGGCGCGACCGGCTGCTCGTCGAGGAGCGCACCGACAAGGCAGCCCGGCTCCACCTGGTGCGCCTGGAGCGGCGTGCGGACATCCTCGGCGGCCGCTGGGACGACGACGCCACCCGTCCCTCCCTGGAGCAGCTCGACGACCCCGAGGGCTCCGGAGTGCCCGTCCTGCGCAAGCGGCTCGCGGTGGACCTCGGGAAGGTCAAGGGCGTGCCCGGGAAGATCGAGGGCGTGGCCCGGGTCGACGGGGACACGCTGGCGCTGATCAACGACAACGACTTCGGCATGACGGACGGGCCGGGCGCGTTCGACGGCGACGGCCGCCTGGTGGACAGCGGTGTGGAGACCACCGTGACGTATGTGCGGCTGCCGCGGGCGATCGGCTAACCGAGGCCCGAGGGGAGTTCGCTGGGGAAGCCGGAGGGGATCGAAGGCAGTTCGCTGGGCAGCCGGGTGGGGACCCTCGTGGGCAGTCGGGTGGGGATCTGCGAGGGGATCTCCGGGACGCTGAACGTCGGCGTGGGCCGGGCCGACGGGGTGGACCGGCGGTCCCCGGGGCCCTTGTCGTCCTTGGAGTCGTCACCGCCCGCGACGAGGACGACCACGACGACGATCGCCGCCACGGCCACGGCCGTCGCGAGCAGGATGTACAGCCCGTTCCGCCGCCCGTCCGGACCTCCGGGTGCGACGGGCGGCGGGCCGTCGCCGCCGCCTTCGGAGGGCGGGCCGTAGCCGCCTGGGGGCGGTCCGAATCCGCCGCTTCCCGGAGGCGGCGCGTCACCCGGCGGCGGAGGCTGCGGCGGTACCGGCGGCATGGCCATACCGACAAGAGTCGCCTCGGAAGGGTCAGGAAGCGACCCCCGTACGTGAGTTGAGACCGCGATACGGGCGGGGATCGCGCCGAACCGGTCAGCCGCGCGCTCCCAGAAGGTGGTCCATCGCGAGTTGATCGAGGCGTTCGAAGGCCATGCCGCGTGCCGCGGCCTTGTCCACGTCGAAGTCCTCGAAGGCCGCGCGGTCGCCCAGGAGCGAGGCGAGACCGTCCTCGGCGGTGGGCCGCGCCAGTTCGTCGAGCCGGGCCGCGCGCAGGGCGGCGTGCACCTCCGGGTCGGCGCGGAAGGCCGCCGAACGCTCGCGCAGGATCAGGTAGTTGCGCATGCAGCCCGCCGCCGAGTCCCACACCCCGTCCGCGTCCTCTGTACGCGGTGGCTTGAAGTCGAAGTGACGCGGGCCTTCGTAGCCACCGCTCTCCAGGAGGTCGACCAGCCAGAAGGCGCTGCGCAGATCGCCCGCCCCGAAGCGCAGGTCCTGGTCGTACTTGACGCCGGTCTGGCCGTTGAGGTCGATGTGGAAGAGCTTGCCGGACCACAGGGCCTGGGCGATGCCGTGCGGGCAGTTGAGCCCGGCCATCTGTTCGTGGCCCACTTCGGGGTTGACTCCGAAGAGCTCGGAACGCTCCAGGCGCTCGATGAACGCGAGGGCGTGGCCGACAGTGGGCAGCAGGATGTCGCCGCGCGGCTCGTTGGGCTTGGGTTCGATCGCGAAGCGCAGGTCGTATCCCTGTGTCGTGACGTACTCGCCGAGCAGGTCGAACGCCTCCTTCATGCGGTCGAGCGCGGCCCGTACGTCCTTGGCCGCGCCGGACTCCGCGCCCTCCCTGCCGCCCCACGCCACATAGATGCGGGCGCCGAGCTCCACCGCCAGGTCGATGTTGCGGATCGTCTTGCGCAGCGCGTAGCGCCGTACGTCACGGTCGTTGGCGGTGAACGCGCCGTCCTTGAAGACGGGGTGCGTGAAGAGGTTCGTCGTCGCCATCGGCACGACCAGGCCGGTGTCGTCCAGGGCCCGCCGGAACCTCTTCACGTGCTCCGCGCGCTCGGCCTCCGCCGCACCGAAGGGGATCAGGTCGTCGTCGTGGAAGGTCACTCCGTAGGCACCGAGTTCGGCGAGCCGGCGGACCGCTTCGGCCGGGTCGAGCGGGGCCCGGGTGGCCTCCCCGAACGGGTCCCTTCCCTGCCACCCGACGGTCCACAGACCGAAGCTGAACTTGTCCTCCGGAGTGGGCTGGTACGTCATGTGCGACTCCCTGGTTCGGCGCGACACCTATTCGTCATGGCGATTTACAAATTAGTATCCGGGAGCATCGCTGGGAAGACAGGAACAAGAAGTCGCCCCAACGGCAGCCGCAGGAACGGAGATCCGCGATGTCAGCAGTGCCAGCAGCCGAGGGCCCCCTCGTCGTCGGCGTGGACAGCTCCACGCAGTCCACGAAGGCTCTGGTCGTGGACGCCGCCACCGGAAGCGTGGTGGCGAGCGGCCAGGCCCCGCACACGGTCACCACGGGGCCCGGCCGGGAGAGCGACCC
The DNA here is from genome assembly GCF_042740175.1 of Streptomyces sp. NPDC059009. Taxonomy (NCBI): domain Bacteria; kingdom Bacillati; phylum Actinomycetota; class Actinomycetes; order Kitasatosporales; family Streptomycetaceae; genus Streptomyces; species Streptomyces sp. NPDC059009. The sequence continues at coordinate 221,582 of NZ_JBHYJB010000007.1, forward strand.
GGAGCAGTGGTTCGACGCCCTGTGCACGGCGCTCGCCGCGTGCGGCCCGGCCGCCCACGAGGCGGCCGCCGTGGCCGTCGGCGGACAGCAGCACGGCCTCGTCACCCTCGACGCGCACGGCAGGCCGGTCCGGCCCGCGCTGCTGTGGAACGACGTGCGTTCGGCGGCGCAGGCGCAGGCCCTGGTGGCGCGGCTCGGCGGCGGCAAGGAGTGGGCGGAGCGCGTCGGCAGCGTGCCGGGGCCGTCTTTCACGGTGACCAAGTGGGCCTGGCTCAGCGAGCACGAACCCGACGCGGCGCGCGCCACCGCCGCCGTGCGGCTCCCCCACGACTACCTCACCGAACGCCTCACCGGCGTCGGCACCACGGACCGTTCCGACGCCTCCGGCACCGGCTGGTGGGCCTCGGCCACGGAGTCGTACGACGAGGACATCCTCGCCATGGTGGGCCTCGATCCCGCACGCCTGTCCCGGGTCGTGGGTCCGGGAGAGGTCGCCGGCACGGTCCGCGGCGGCATCGAACTGCCCTTCTCCCCCGGCACCTTGGTCGCCCCGGGAATGGGCGACAACGCGGCGGCGGCGCTCGGGCTCGGCCTGCGCCCGGGCGCTGCGGTGCTGAGCCTCGGCACGTCCGGCACGGTCTACGCCGTCGCGAGGCGCCGCCCGGCGGATCCGACGGGCACGGTCGCGGGGTTCGCCGACGCGCGCGGGGAGTGGCTGCCGCTGGCCTGCACCCTCAACTGCACCCTGGCGGTCGACCGCGTCGCCGCGCTCCTGAGCCTGGACCGCGAGGCCGTCGAGCCCGGGGGCGGGCTCACGCTGCTGCCCTACCTGGACGGCGAGCGCACCCCCGATCTCCCGCACGCCTCCGGCCTGTTGCACGGGCTGCGACACGACACCACGCCGGGCCAGCTGCTGCAGGCCGCCTACGACGGGGCGGTGCACTCCCTGCTGAACGCCCTGGACCTGGTCCTGGAGGAGGACGCCGACCGGGCGGAACCGCTGCTGCTCATCGGGGGCGGGGCGCGCGGCCGGGCCTGGCAGGAGACCGTACGGCGCCTGACCGGGCGCCCCGTCCAGGTGCCCCGGGCCCGGGAGTTGGTCGCCCTCGGCGCCGCCGCGCAGGCCGCGGGGCTGCTGACCGGTGAGGATCCGGCGGCGGTGGCGCGGCGTTGGGGTACCGCCGAGGGCCCCGTCCTCGACGCCGCACCCCGGGACGAGGCGGCTCTCGCACGCATGACCGGGGTACTCTCCGACGCGGCGCCGCTCCTCGGCAGGGCGCCGCGGAACTGAGGGTGGGAACAGCATGAGCGCACCGGCGCACCAGGCGCGCCCCGGCAACATGCCCGCGCACGATGCGCGGCCCGGCGACTCCGGCACCCCCCTGCCCGACACCCAGCAGGGCATGCGCCGCCGCAACCTCGCGCGGGTGCTGCACGCCGTCGCGGCACACGGTCCGGTGTCCCGCGCCTCCGTCGCGTCCCGCATCGGCCTGACCAGGGCCGCGGTGTCCACCCTTGTCGACGAGTTGATCCGCTCCGGTCTCCTGGAGGAGCCGGGGCCCGAGCGCCTCGACGGTGTCCGGCGCCCCGGGAAGGTCGGCCGCCCCGGCTCCGCGCTCGTGGTCAGCGGGCGTGGGCCGGTGGGGCTCGGCGCGGAGATCGGTGTCGATCACCTCGCGGTGTGCGCGGTCGACCTGAGGGGCGAGGTACGCGCGCGTGCCGAGCGCCAGGGCTCGAACCGGGGGCGGGACCCACGGACCGTCGTACGTGAACTCGCCGCGCTGGTACGGCGGGTGAGCGCGGAGGCGGAGGGCGCCGGGCTGCGGCCCGCGGGTCTGGCCCTGGCCGTGCCCGGCCTCGTGGGGCGCGACACCCGGACGGTGGTGCGCGCGCCCAACCTGGACTGGCACGACACCGACGTCGGCGGCCTCCTCACCGCGGAGCTCCCCGCCCCGCCACGCCTCCGCGCACCCGAGGACCTCCCTCTCACCGTCGACAACGAGGCCAACTTCGGCGCCCTCGCGGAACTCTGGCTCGCCGAGGGCACACCACAGGACTTCCTCCACGTCTCGGCGGAGATCGGAATCGGCGCGGCCCTGGTGGTCGACGGCCGGCTGCTGCGTGGAACCCGTGGCTTCGCGGGCGAGTTGGGTCATGTGCCGGTGCGGCCCGGGGGGCCGCCGTGCCCCTGTGGCGGACGGGGCTGCCTGGAGCAGTACGCGGGCGAGGAGGCGGTCCTGCGCGCGGCGGCCCTGGAGCCGGGCGCGGACCGGGTGGGCCTGCTCGCCGAGCGGGCCGGGCAGGGCGACCGGGACGTGCTGCGGGCGCTGCGCGGCGCCGGGACCGCTCTCGGTATCGCCCTGACCGGTGCGGTGAACCTGCTCGACCCGCGTGCCGTCGTGCTCGGCGGCGCCCTGTCGGAGCTCGCACCGTGGCTGCTGCCCACGCTGGAGCGGGAGTTGAACGGGCGGACGGCCCACCGGGCGTGCGCGGTCACGGTCTCCCGGCTCGGCCGCGAGGGGCCGCTGCTGGGGGCGGCGCACTCGGTGGTGCGGGCGGTGCTCGACGATCCGGCGGCGGTCAAGGGCTGAACCAGGGCGCCGGACCAAGGAGCCGGACACGGCGGGACGGACAGCGCGGCGCTGAGGACGGGCCCCGTCGAGAGCGGGAGAGCGGACCGGCCGAGCGCTCTTGAACCGAGTGCCGGAGAACCCGGCGTGAAACCGTCACGCACCGCCCGCGGGGCGTCGAGCGCGGCGTGTCCCGCCATCAAGCCCTGAGCTCGCGCGAGGCCCGAACCGCCACTGGTTGGACCTCTGACGTGCGTTGTTCACAACCGGCGAGTTATCCACAGCTGCGCCGTACCCTCTTCCACGCCAACCTCCGGGCCCCGTACCGTATTTCACGCGAGACGCCCCAGCCCGTCGGACGGCCTCCACGACGATCACCCGCGGCATCCCACGCCCGCCGGCGGGAAACCGCCGCGTCGCCCCCACACACACGGTGCGGCCTCCCCTCTGAAAGGCGCTACGGAAAGGCCAGCGTTCCCCCCACCGAGAGGCAGATCAGCCATGGATCGAGCCAGACGACTCCCTTCGTTGAGCAGGCGCCGCCTCCTGCAAGGCGCGGCCGTCGCCGCTGTCCCGGCCGCACTGCTCCCCGCCACACGCGCCGCCGCCCGGGCCGAGGCCGTCGACTATCCGCTCGCCGAGTGGGTCCCTGCCAGTACGTCCAACTACTCGGCGTCGAACCGCCCGAGCAGCTATCCGCTCGACTTCGTCATCGTCCACGTCACCCAGGAGACCTACGCGGACACCCTCGCGATCTTCCAGAACTCGGCGAAGAAGGTCTCCGCCCACTACGTCGTCCGCTCCAAGGACGGCCACATCGCCCAGTGCGTCCGTGAGCGCAACATCGCCTGGCACGCGGGCAACTGGAACTACAACACCCGCAGCATCGGCATCGAACACGAAGGGTGGGTGGACAAGCCGGAGTACTTCACCGACGCGTTGTACGAGGCGTCGGCGGCCCTCACCGCGGCCGTGTGCGACAAGTACGGCATGCCGAAGGACCGCAAGCACATCATCGGGCACTACGAGGTACCGGGCAGTGACCACACCGACCCCGGACCTTACTGGGACTGGTCGCGCTACATACGGCTCGTCAACTCGGCCTGAGGCGGGCGCGAACCGGACGCGGAGCGGGCGCGGACCGGACGCGGAGCGGGCGAGGACCGGGCTGGGAACCGGGCGAGGTCCGGGCGAGGTTCGGGCGCGTGTCCGGGGCTGACGTCGCGGACCGGTCGTGCGTCCGGGGCTGACGCGAACCCGGTCGGCACGGTTGTCGCGCGCCGTTTCCGGGGCGACGATGGCAGCACCGCATCGCCGTCCCGGGAGGCCGAGTTGACCGATCCATGGGTGGCCCTCGAGCCCGGTGCAGACCCCGCCGAGCGGTTGCGGGTACTGCGTCGCGCGCATGAGAGCTTCACCGCGGCGGGCACGGTGGCCCGGCCGGTCCGCTCCGTGGTGGCCGACTCCTGGCGGCGCTCGGCCCGCGCGCGGGTCAGCCCCGAAGGGTTCGAGGCGTCGGTGGAGCTCACCGACGGCGAGCTCGGTTCGTACCGGGCCGAGCATCCCCTCGCTCGTGTGATGCCGCTCTGCCGGGAGTTGATGGGCACGTACGCCTCGGACGGCGAACATCTGCTCGCGGTGTGCGACGCGCACGGCAGGCTGCTCTGGGTCGAGGGGCACGCCGCGACGCGGCAGCGGGCGGGGCGGATGAACTTCGTGCCGGGCGCGCGCTGGGCGGAGTCGGCCATGGGGACGAACGCGCCGGGGACGGCGGTCGCCGTGGACCGGCCGGTGCAGGTGTTCGCCGCCGAGCACTTCATGCGGCGGGTGCAGCCGTGGACGTGCGCGGCCGCCCCGGTGCACGACCCGCGCACCGGGCGGCTGCTCGGGGCCATCGACATCACCGGCGGGGACGGGCTCGCCCATCCTCACAGCCTCGCCTTCGTGCAGGCGGTGGCGCGGGCGGCGGAGCTCCAACTCGCCGCGTCCGCACCGCGCCCCGCGACCGGCGACACGGTCGAGCTCACCGCGCTCGGCCGCGACGAGGCGCTGCTGCTCGCGCACGGCCGCAAGGTGCGCCTCAGCCGTCGGCACAGCGAGATCGTGGTGCTGCTCGCCCGCCACCCGGAGGGCCTGAGCGGGGACGAGTTGTTGTGCGCGCTGTACGAGGACGAGTCGGTCACCCCGGTGACGCTGCGCGCCGAACTGGCCAGGTTGCGCCGCGTGTTGGGTCCGGAGCTGCTCCGGTCGCGGCCCTATCGGCTCGCCGCGCGGGTGGAGTCGGACGTCGCGCTCGTCGAGCGGCGGCTCGCGGCGGGCTCCGTCACGGCGGCCGTGGCGGCGTACTCGGGACCACTGCTGCCCGCCTCTCAGGCGCCCGCGGTGGCGCGGCTGCGGCGCCGCCTCGCGGATGAGCTCCGGGCGGCCCTCGTCACGCGCCGCGACCCCGACCTCCTGTCCGACTGGGCGCACTCCCCGTGGGGCGAGGACGACTTCGCGGTGTGGCGCGCCCTGGCCGCCGTACGCCCGACGCCTCCTGTGCTGGCCCGCCTCGCCGAGCTGGACGGCGCGCTGACGTCGGCGGCGCCCGACTTCCCGTGACTCCCGACCTCCCGTAACACCCGCCCGTGACTCCCGACTTCCCGCACCTTCCGTCCTCCCCCAACTCCCGGCCTCCCCCGACTCCCGCCCCATCTCTCGAGCGCAACGTCCGTGCAACGTTCGCGTGTCTAACCTCCGGGCGAGTGCCGCCCGACGGCGGGCGGCCGTCTCCGGGAGGCAAGTGAAGATGACCCGTTACGCGGCACCCGGCACCGAGGGCGCAGTCGTCTCCTACCAGGACCGCTACGACCACTTCATCGGCGGCGAGTACGTCCCGCCCGCGCGCGGCCAGTACTTCGAGAATCCGAGCCCGGTCAATGGGCAGCCGTTCACCGAGATCGCCCGCGGCACCGCCGAGGACGTGGAGCGCGCCCTGGACGCGGCGCACGCCGCGGCACCGGCCTGGGGCCGCGCCTCCGTGGGTGAACGGGCGGACGTGCTGCGGAAGATCGCCGACCGGATGGAGGCGAACCTCGAACTGCTCGCGGTCGCCGAGAGCTGGGAGAACGGCAAGCCGGTGCGCGAGACGCTGGCCGCCGACATCCCCCTGGCCATCGACCACTTCCACTACTTCGCGGGCGTCATCCGCGCGCAGGAGGGCTCGCTCAGCGAGGTCGACGACGACACGGTCGCGTACCACTTCCACGAGCCGCTCGGCGTGGTCGCGCAGATCATCCCGTGGAACTTCCCCATCCTGATGGCGACATGGAAGCTGGCGCCCGCGCTGGCGGCCGGGAACGCAGTCGTCCTCAAGCCCGCCGAGCAGACCCCCGCCTCCATCCACGTCTGGCTGGACCTGGTGTCGGATCTGCTGCCGCCGGGTGTCGTCAACGTCGTCAACGGCTTCGGAGTCGAGGCGGGCAAGCCGCTGGCCTCCAGCCCGCGCGTCGCCAAGGTCGCGTTCACCGGGGAGACCACGACGGGGCGGCTGATCATGCAGTACGCCTCCGAGAACATCAAGCCGGTGACCCTGGAGCTGGGCGGCAAGTCGCCGAACATCTTCTTCGACGACGTGTGGGCCGCGAACGACGACTTCCGCGACAAGGCCCTCGAGGGCTTCACCATGTTCGCCCTCAACCAGGGCGAGGTGTGCACCTGTCCGTCGCGCGCCCTCATCCAGCGCGGGCACTACAGCGAGTTCCTGGAAGCGGCGGTGGCCCGCACCGAGCAGATCAAGCCCGGCCACCCGCTCGACACCGACGCCATGATCGGCGCGCAGGCGTCCAACGACCAGTTGGAGAAGATCCTCTCCTACCTGGACATTGGCCAGCAGGAGGGCGCGAAGGTCCTCACGGGCGGACAGCGCATCGAGTACGACGGCGAGCTGGCGGGCGGCTACTACGTCCAGCCGACGATCTTCGAGGGCGACAACCGCATGCGGATCTTCCAGGAGGAGATCTTCGGCCCGGTCGTCTCGGTCGCGTCGTTCAGCGACTTCGACGACGCCATCAAGATCGCCAACGACACGCTGTACGGGCTCGGCGCGGGCGTGTGGACGCGGGACATCAACACCGCCTACCGGGCGGGCCGCTCGATCCAGGCGGGCCGCGTCTGGACGAACTGCTACCACGCGTATCCGGCGCATGCCGCCTTCGGCGGATACAAGCAGTCGGGGATCGGACGCGAGACGCACAAGATGATGCTGGAGCACTACCAGCAGACGAAGAACCTGCTCGTCTCGTACTCGCCGAAGAAGCTCGGCTTCTTCTAGGAGCACGTGAAGAGGCGCCTGCCCTGGGCTTTCACCCGTCAGGCGCCTCTCAGTCATCCCTCCCAGAACTGCAGGAGGCCGCAGGAGAGGATGCGTGGGGACCAGCTGGCGAGTCCCGACCCGTGCCGCCTGTCTCGCGCAGCGAGAGAACTAGACGTGGACTCCGTGGTCGAGTGCGATGCCTTTCAAGCCAGAGGCGTAGCCTCGGCCAACGGCCCGGAACTTCCATTCTGTGCTGCTCCGATAGAGCTCACCGGAGACTGCGGCGCACTCGGTCGAGACATCCGCGGCGAACTCGTACCGGGCCATCTCCTGGCCGTCCAACCAATCAGTGACTCGGATGCACAAGTGGCCGACGCTGCCGAAGCTCTGCTGCCGACTTTGTGCATCGTAGATCGCGACCGGGAATACGATCTTCGCGGTCTCCGCCGGGACGGTGGCCAGATCAATCTTGATCCTCTCGCTGCCACGCTCGTTTCCCACAGTGAGGTGTTCGACCGCCCCCTCAGGGCTCCGGCGGTTGTTGAAGAACACAAAGTGCCCGTCGGACAGGACCCTGCCATGGGCACCAGCCACCAAGGCGAAGGCATCGATGTCGAAGTCCGTGCCGACTGGCTCCCGTAGGCCCCAATCCAGGCTGATGATGACGGCCCTCAGGCCGGGTGCCTTCTCAGTGAGCGAGACCGTGCCACTCTTGCGAAGCTGCGTACTTTCGTAGATCGGCCGCACTTTCGCGTGAGCCTGACCCATGAGTGAGGCGCTTGATTGGTCAGGGAGTTGAAGTGCGGTAGGTCGTATGCGGACTGCAGAGGCAACCGATCCCGGTAGCCACTCATTCTCAGCAAGAGTTCGGGCGAGACTTCGACGGTCCCCGACCGCGTCAGCAAGTTGCTCCAGTAATGCGGACACAGAGATCCGTTGGGCGGGGTCCTTGACCAGACACTCAGCCACTACTGTCCGAAGTGCGGGCGGGAGTTTCCGCAGGCCGGCTTCTTCATACACGGCACGGAAATTCACCGCATGAGCCATTCCGGTGCCGAACGGCCCGGATCCGGTCGCAGTGAAGGCCAGCACAGCGCCCAATGAGAAGACGTCACTCGCCGGACCCACCGAGCCACCTGTGATCTGCTCGGGAGACATGAACCCTGGTGTGCCCACCACCATGCCAGTCCGCGTGAAAGCAGATGCCTCGTCCGTGACCGAGATCCCGAAGTCGATCACTCGAGGGCCGTCAGTTGCGAGCAGCACGTTGGAGGGCTTGAGGTCCCGGTGGACCACTCCGGCGGAGTGGATCGCCTCAAGTGCCTCTGCCAGCCCCGCCCCCAGAGCCCGTGTCTTCTCCTGCGGCCACGGCCCATGGGCAGCGACCGCCTCCCCGAGGGAGATGCTCGGGACATAGACCGTTGCCAGCCAAGCCGGGGAGCCGTCCAGATCGGCGTCGATCACTCCCGCTGTGAATGCCCCGTTCACCCGGCGGGCCGCATTGACCTCTCGAACGAACCGGACCCGGAAGTTGGCGTCGGCGGCCAACTCGGAGCGTATGACTTTCACAGCCACTGCCCGACCGCCTCGCGAGCGCCCCAGGTACACCTGGCCCATGCCACCCGCGCCCAGCTTCGCGACGATCCGATACGGCCCGACCTGGCGCGGGTCTGCTGCCTCCAAGGACTCGAACTCCATCACACCACGCCCCCACCGCACCCTCGCGGCCGAGGCCGCCGTCGGAGATTGCCTACCATTCTTCCTCCGGCTTCGCACACGCGTGTCACCAACTGTGCCATAGGGCTTCAAGTCGGCTGCCCGAAGCGACCGTTGTGCCTCAGGCACCCAGTCATCACCATCGTTGTCCGCGTCCGAGGCGTTTCACATACTCCTCCCAGCGGGGCAGTCCGTGGTGGTCGGCGCAGGCGTGGATGTGGGCGGTGACCTGCTGTACGTAGCGCGGGGGCATGGCCCGGTGTGTGGCGTAGTCGGCGGCCAGGCGTCGGTGGAGGTGGGGTGGGAGCGTGCGGCCGGACTGGGCGAGGAACCAGTCGCGGGCGCCGGGGCTGATGCGCAGGATGTCGGGGAAGACGGTGGCGGCTCCCGCCTCGGCGCATGCGTCGACGAGGGCGTTGAGCGCGTCGGGGTGATCCCCGACGTGCGGGACGACCGGGGCGATGAGGACGCCTGCCGGGACGCCCGCCGCGCGCAGAGCGGCGATCGTCTCCAGGCGGGCGCGGGGCGGGGCCGCGTCGGGTTCGAAGGCGCGCCAGACACGGTCGTCGAGGGAGCCGAGGGACGTCATGACCAGGACATCGGTGACGCGGGCGGCTTCGGCATAGCGGGGTATGTCGCGGCGAAGGAGCGCGGACTTGGTGGTCGTGGTGAAGGGGACGCGGTAGTCGGTCAGGGCGCGGATGATGCCGGGCATCAACTCATAGCGCCCTTCGGCGCGTTGGTAGCAGTCGGTGGAGGTGCCGACCATGACCCACTGGTCGCCGGTCTTGCCGGTGCGCAGTTCGCGTCGCAGGACGGTGGCGGCGTTGGTCTTGACGTAGAGGTGGGTCTGGAAGTCGGCGCCGCTGTTGTGGCCGAGGTGGTGGTGGCCGTCTCTGGCGAAGCAGTAGGTGCAGGCGTGGGTGCAGCCCCGGTAGGGGTTGAGCGTCCAGCCCATTCCGCCGGGCTCGGTGCGGGGCAGGCGGTTGAGGAGGGTGCGGGCCCGGATCTCGTGGAAGGTGACGCCGCGGAAGTCCGGGGACGGGGGCGGGGTCGGGGCCACGGTGGAGGCCGGGAAGAGGGCGGGGTGCGGGTCGGGGGCGTTCACCGGTCGGCCTCCTCGTGGCTCGGTGTTTCGCGGAGCGTGCGGGCTGCGCCGAGGAGTTGTCGGCCCAGCTCCTCCAGGTGCGGGGCGAGTTCATCGGGGCCGTGGAGTGTGGTGCCGGGGCCGAGCGTGAGGAGGTGGACGGCGATGTGGAGGGGGTTGTCGGCGCTGATGTCGACGGTGCAGGTGTGCTCGTCTCGTGGCTGCACGCGCTCGGGCAGGGCTCCGGTGCGGGCGCGGACGGTGGCGGCGTCGAGGGGGACGGTGGCCCGGGCGGGGTAGCGGGTGGGAGTGCGGGCGATGGTGGCGGCGACGTACGCGGCCGGGTCGTCGGCGGGCAGTTCGCGTGGGGTGAAGCGGCGGCCGGTGGGTGAGACGCCGGTCAGGCGGTCCACCCGGAAGGTGCGCCAGCTGTCCTTGTCCAGGTCGTGGGCGACGAGGTACCAGCGGCTCCCGGCCGCCACAAGGGCGTGGGGCTCGACGCGGCGGGCGGTGGCCTGCGTGGCCTGCCGGGAGCGGTGGTCGAAGGTGACGATCTCGTGGTCGCGGCAGGTGGCGGCCAGGGCTGCGAGGGCGACCGGGTCGGCCTGGGGGCCGCCGCCCCAGGGCAGCGGAACGGTGGCGGTGTGCAGGGCGGACACCTGGTGGCGGAGCCGGGCGGGCAGAACCTGTTCCAGTTTGGCGAGGGCGCGTACGGCGGTGTCCTCGATGCCGGTGACGCCGGAGGTGGCGGTGCGCAGGGCGACCGCGATGGCGGTGGCCTCCTCGTCGTCGAGGAGGAGTGGCGGTAGATCCGTGCCGGCCGCCAGGCGGTAGCCGCCCGCGTGGCCGGTGGTGCCCTCGACCGGGTAACCGAGCCCGCGCAGGCGGTCGATGTCGCGGCGGACGGTGCGGCCGGTGACGCCGAGGCGCTCGGCCAGTTCGGCGCCGGACCATTCGCGGCGCGTCTGCAGCAGGGAGAGCAGCCGGAGCATGCGGGCGGGCAGGTCCTGGGTCATGCCCGTCAGGCTCCCAGCCTTTTAGGCCGTGCCGTGTCCTAAAAGCCGTCTAGCGTCGAAAACGGACGGAAAGCGTCCGGCGGGGTCACCCCGGACGAATACCCCTCTCCCCTAGAGAAGGAGGGACTCGCCATGAGTTTCATGGACCCGGGAAACGTGGTCTGGTTCGAGATCAGTACCACCGACGCCCGGAGCACCGAGGACTTCTACCGTCGCGCGTTCGGCTGGCGCGTCGAGTCCGACGAGAGCGCCGGCGGCAAGCCCCACTCCGACATCTTCACCGGCAAGCAGTGGCCCTCCGGCGGCATGTACGACCACGGGGCGGACGGCGTCGACTACCTGATGCCCGCCTTCCTCGTCCTCGACGTGCCCGCCCCCGCTTCGGCCGACGGGCCGGTGACGGCATGAGGATCGCGCTGCTCGGCACCAACTTCGGGCAGGCACACGCCGCCGTGTACGCCGCGCGCGGTGACGTGGAGGTGGTGATGTTCGGCCGCGACCCGGAGAAGACCGCCACGGTGGCCGGGCGGTTCGGGTTCGCCGCCGCCACCGACCTTGACCAGGCGTTCGACGGCGACTTCGATCTCGTCGACATCTGCCTGCCGGTTCCACTGCACGCCTCGTACGTGCTGCGCGCGCTGGAGGCGGGCCAGCACGCCCTGGTCGAACTGCCGCTGGCCGACAACCTGGAGGACGCGCGGCGCGTGGCCGAGGCGGCCGAGCGCAGCGACCGGCAGGTGTTCGTGGACATGTACGAGCGGTTCATCCCGGCCAACCGGGTCCTGTTCGACGCCGTGCGCGACGGCACCTACGGGCGCCTGGAGCATCTGGAGCTGTGGAACCGGACGGCTCACCTGTGGCCGGGGTTCTCCCTGGGACTGAAGGTGCTTCCGCAGGAGGCCATGCACGGCGACATGGACATCGTCACCCGCACCCTCGGCACGCCACGGCAGCTGGCTGTCACCACCGTCGCCCGTGACGACGACAGCGCCGCCATCGAGGCGGTCCTGCGCTTCGACGGGGCCATGGCCCGCGACTCGGTCTCGTCGCTGATGCCCATGCCGTGGGGCGCCCGCGGCGGCTACACCGCCACCTTCACCCAGGGGGTCCTCGAGTCACTGTCGACGACGGGCTTCGACGGCAAGCCGGCCGGCACCCTCACCGCCTACACCCCTGAGGGCGTACGGGTGGTGGAGCTGGAACCCGCCGACCAGTACACGGCGATGATCGACCACGTCCTGGCATGCCTGCGCGGCGAGGCGGACAACGAGATCGGCCCGGCGACCGTCCTGGACGCCCTCGAACTGACCCTGGACGTCGACCGGTTGGTCAACGGCGACGTCGGCCGATGATGATCCCGCCCATCGGATTCGGGACCTGGCAGCTGAAGGGCGACGACGCCTACCGGGCCGTCTCGGTCGCCCTGGAGGTGGGATACCGGCACCTGGACACCGCCACGCTGTACGGCAACGAGGAGGCGGTCGGCAAGGCGCTGGCCGCCTCCGGCCTGGCGCGCACCGACGTGTTCGTGACCACCAAATTCGCCCAGCGCCGTCCCGGTGGGGAGCAGGACGCCCTGAAGCGCTCGCTCGAACGCCTCGGCCTGGAGCGCGTCGATCTGTGGCTGCTCCACTTTCCGCTCAAGGACCGGTCCGAGAACGTCGCCGTGTGGGACGCGTTCCTGGCCGCGGCCGACGAGGGGCTGACCGCTCAGGCCGGGGTGAGCAACCACAGCCTGGCCCAGCTCGACGCGCTGACCGCGGCGACCGGGCGCGCCCCGGCCGTGAACCAGGTCCGGTTCAATCCCCCGCTGTACGACCCGGCCGTGGTGGTGGGGCACAAGGAGCGCGGGGTGGTGCCGGCCGGGCACAGTCCGCTGCGGCTGCGCAAGCCCGGCCTGGGGCATCCCGCGCTCGTCGAGATCGCCGCCACGTACGAGGCGACCGTGGCGCAGATCGTCATCGCCTGGCACGTGGCACACCGGATCCCGGTCATCGCCAAGTCGGGCCACGCGGAACGCATCTTCGAGAACGTCCTCGGCGCCGGCCTGGATCTCGACGCCGCGGATGTCGCCCGCATCGACGCTCTGGGGACGACCGCGCCCCGTAACCGACGCACCCCCTGAGAGAGTTCATGAGCAAGCACATCGTCATCGAGGGCGCCCGCGAGCACAATCTGCGCGACGTCTCACTGCGCATCCCCAAGAACAAGATCACGGTCTTCACCGGCGTATCCGGATCGGGCAAGTCGTCGCTGGTGTTCTCCACCCTCGCGGTAGAGGCCCAGCGCCAGCTCAACGAGACCTTCACCACCTTCGTCCGCAACCGGCTGCCCCGCCACGAGAAGCCCGACGCCGACCGGATCGACCACCTGTCCACCGCAGTGGTCGTGGACCAGAAGCCGATCGGCGCCAACGCCCGCTCCACCGTGGGGACTTCCACCGACATCGCGTCCATCATCCGGCTGCTGTTCTCCCGGGCGGGCGAGCCGTCGGCGGGCATGGCCACCGTGTACTCCTTCAACACGCCCGAGGGCGCCTGTCCGGCCTGCGCCGGGCTCGGCCGGACCGTGCAGCCCGACCTGGACACGTTCTTCGACACCGCCAAGTCGCTGAACCAGGGCGCGCTGCTGTTCCCCCTGTTCAACGTCGGCGGCGTGCAGTGGAACCTGTTCACCCGCACCGGCCGCTTCGACCTCGACAAGCCGCTCAAGGACTACACGGAGTCCGAGTGGCAGCGCCTGCTGCACGGTGAGCCCGGCTCCACCACGGCCACCGACGAGGGCCTGATCCCCCGCTTCCACCGGCTCTACCTGGGCCGGGACATCTCCACCCTCTCCGCTCGCACCCGCGGGGCAGTCGAGGAGTTCACCGTCCAGGGCACCTGCCCCACCTGCGAAGGGGCACGTCTGAACGGGGCCGCGCTCAAGACCCGCATCAACGGACACGGCATCACTGACTACATGGCGATGGAGGTCACCGAACTCATCGACGTACTCGGGAAGATCGACCACCCGCTGGGTACCCCGCTCGCCGCACAGGCCACCGCCGGGCTGCGCCGCCTGGACGACATCGGGCTCGGCTATCTCAACCTGGGCCGCGAGACCTCCACCCTGTCCGGCGGCGAGGCACAGCGCCTGAAGACGGTGCGCTTCCTCGGCTCGTCGCTGACCGGGATGACATACATCTTCGACGAGCCGTCCACCGGCCTGCACCCCCGCGACGTGGGCCGCATGAACACGCTCCTTCGCGAACTGCGCGACCGCGGCAACACCGTGCTCGTCGTCGAACACGACCGCGACGTCATCGCCGCCGCCGACCACGTCATCGACATGGGGCCCGGCGCGGGCACCCACGGCGGCCGCGTCGTCCACCAGGGCGGCCCCACCGGCCTGCGGGACGCCGACACCCCCACCGGCCGCTGTCTGCGCCGCACTCCCACGCTGAGAAAGCAAGTCCGCGTACCGACCGGGCAGTTGACGGTCAAGGACGCAGTCCTGCACAACCTCAAGAACGTCACCGTGAACATCCCCACCGGAGTCCTGACCGTGTTCACCGGGGTCGCGGGGTCGGGCAAGTCCACTCTGGTCACCGAGGAGTTCACCGCTCAGCACTCGGAGGCCGTCATGGTCGGCCAGGGCGGCATCGGCGTCTCCTCGCGCTCCACTCCGCTCAGCCATCTGGGCGTCATGGACCCGATCCGCAAGGCGTTCGCCCAGGCGGGCGGGGTGGATGCCGGGTACTTCAGCTTCAACTCGCGCGGCGCCTGCCCCACTTGCCACGGCAAGGGCGAGATCACCGCCGACATGGCGTTCATGGACCCGGTCACCACGGTGTGCGAGCACTGCGCGGGGACCCGCTACGCCCCCGACGTGCTCGCCCACACCCTGCACGGCAAGAACATCGTCGACGTCCTGCGCCTCACCGCCGAGGAAGCCTCCGGCTTCTTCACCGACCGCACCATCAGACGCAAGATCGGCCTGCTGAACGACGTCGGGCTCGGCTACCTCACCCTCGGCCAGCCCCTGTCCACGCTCTCCGGCGGTGAACGCCAACGCCTCAAACTCGCCGGCGAACTCCACAAGACCGGTGGCGTCTACGTCCTGGACGAGCCCACCACCGGCCTGCACATGTCCGACATCCAGAGCCTGCTCGCCCTCCTGGACCGCATGGTCGACGCGGGCAACACCGTCCTGGTCATCGAGCACGACCTCGACGTCATCGAGCACGCCGACTGGATCATCGACCTCGGCCCCGAAGGCGGCCGCCACGGCGGCCACGTGCAGTTCACGGGCACCCCGGCCCAGCTGGCGAAGGCCAACGGCTCTCACACCGCCGCCGCGCTGCGCCGCGATCTCGCCCCTTCATCATGAGGCTCCCCGAAGGTGCTGTGAGGACGCTGGACGTCCTATTGGGCTTCTACCGTCGATCTCATGTCCGAGAACAAATCACAACCAACCGCCATGAACACGGCGGTTGCCGATGCGCTGGTCGCTCCCTCACCGGCAGCGGTTGATCCCCGCCGGTGGGCGGCGCTGATCGTCCTCCTCGTCGCGACCTTCATGGACGCGGTGGACGTAACCGTCGTCAACATCGCCATCCCGCACATCCAGGAGGACACGGGGGCCTCGACCGCCCAGATCCAGTGGGTGGTCGGCGGCTACGCCCTCGCCTTCGCCCTCGGCCTGATCACCGGCGGGCGGCTCGGCGACCTGTACGGCCGCAAGAAGGTCTTCCTCGCCGGGGTCGCCGGGTTCACCCTCACCTCGCTGGTGTGCGGCATCGCCACCACTGCGGAGGTACTCCTGGCCGGGCGGATCGCGCAGGGCGCGGCGGCCGCGCTGATGGTGCCCCAGGTCCTGTCGATCATCCATGTCTCCTTCTCCAAGGAGGAGCGCGGCAAGGTCTTCGGCGTCTACGGGGCGGTCACCGCTCTGGGCGTCCTGACCGGGCCGCTGGTGGGTGCGCTCCTTGTCGAGGGCGACCTGTTCGGGTGGGGCTGGCGGTCGATCTTCCTGGTCAACCTGCCGCTCGGCGTGCTCGGTCTGATCGTCGGCTCGGTTCTGATCCGCGAGTCGAAGGCCGAGCACGCGGCCCGGCTCGACGTGGGCGGCATGCTGCTGTCCGTCGTCGGCCTCCTCTGCCTCGTGCTGCCGCTGATCCAGGGCCGCGAGCTGGACTGGCCGCTGTGGACGTACGTGATGCTGGCGGCCTCGCTGCCGGTGCTCGCGCTGTTCGTCGCGTACGAACGCCGGGTCATCGCCCGTGGCGGCTCCCCGCTCGTGGTGCTTTCGCTGTTCTCCCGCACGAGCTTCTCGGGCGGCCTGGGCGTGCAGTTGCTGTTCGGTCTGGCATCGGGCGTGTTCTTCCTGGCCTGGACGCTCTACCTCCAACTGGGGCTGGGCTTCTCACCGTTGAAGGCGGGCCTGTCGGGGCTGCCGCTGTCGCTGCTGCTGATGGCGGGCGCCGGGGTCTCGATGCAGGTGCTCGTACCGCGCTTCGGCCGTCGGGTACTCCAGGTGGGTGCGCTCGTCGCCGCGGCCGGGATGGCCCTCTTCGCGTGGCTGGCCGGGCACTACGGCGCGGACATCGCGCTGTGGCAGACGATGCTGCCGCTGGTACCGATGGGCGTCGGCATGGGCTTGATCGTCGCGCCGCTCGCGGA
This sequence comes from Streptomyces sp. NPDC059009, assembly GCF_042740175.1. Taxonomy (NCBI): domain Bacteria; kingdom Bacillati; phylum Actinomycetota; class Actinomycetes; order Kitasatosporales; family Streptomycetaceae; genus Streptomyces; species Streptomyces sp. NPDC059009. The sequence continues at coordinate 237,928 of NZ_JBHYJB010000007.1, forward strand.
CATCATCCTCTCCGAGGTGCCGCACCAGGACGCCGGTTCGGCCTCCGGCCTGAACAACACCACCGTCCAGCTGGGCCAGGCCGTCGGCACCGCCCTTTCCTCGCTGGTCTTCTTCAACCGCCTGGGCGGCGACGGCAACCCCGTCACCCAGGCCGCGAAGATTCCGGACGCCTTCGCGCACACCCTGCCGTACGTCGCCGCCGCCTTCCTCGCCGCCTTCGCAGTGCTGTACGCGATACCGCGCAGGGCCGGGCGCACAGGCGCGGGCGACGGTGCCGAGCCCGCCGACGGCCCCGTACCCGGCGGCACCGCCGAGGCCCGGCAGCCCGCCGCGACCGCCAGGTGACGCGGACCGATCTCGGCGAACCGTCCTGAACCCACTCACCGCTCCTGGCCCTGGGCCGCCTCGATGGCGCCCAGGGCCCGCTCCGCGATCCTTCGCAGGTGCGGGACGATCTCGGGCGGGCCGATCAGGGTGTAGTCCAGGCGCAGAGCGGCGATGCGGAAGGCGAGGAATTCGGGGGAGTCCGGAGCCGTGCGCAGTCGGCAGCGGTGCTCGTCGAGCTGTTCCAGGACGCCGAGCGAGGCCGGAACGCCCTCGGCCGCGCGCTCGATCGGAGCGTGCACGATCACCTCGGCGTGGCAGCTGCCCGGACCGGCGCCCAGAACGCCCGCCACATACGCGGCGGCGTCCTGGCCGTCGGGCAGTTCGCGTTCGGGGACGCGGGCGCCGGTGCGGTGCAGCGCCTCGATCCGGTCGACACGGAAGGTGCGCCAGTCGGCGCGGTCGAGGTCGTAGGCGACCAGATACCAGCGCCGTCCCGCGGCCACCAGGCGGACCGGTTCGGCAAGGCGCCGCGACGGTCCCCCGCGGCCCGGGGCGTAGCCGAAGCGGATCTTCTCGTGGGCCACGCAGGCGGCGGCGAGAGCGGCCAGGAGATCGGCGTCGGGGCCGGGGACGGGCCGGGTGACGCAGGTGGCCGCCTCGGCGAGGTTGGACACCCGGTGCCGCAGGCGCGAGGGCAGCACCTGCTCCAGCTTCGCCAGGGCCCGCAGCGAGGTGTCCTCGATGCCGCTGACGGCGGCGGTGGCGGCGGTGCGCAGACCGATCGCGATGGCCACCGCCTCGTCGTCGTCCAGCAGGAGCGGCGGCATGGCGGCCCCGGCGACGAGGCGGTAGCCGCCGATGTTCCCCTGACTGGCCTGGACGGGATAGCCCAGCTCGCGCAGGTGGTCGATGTCGCGGCGGATGGTGCGGGTCGTGACGCCGAGGCGTTCGGCCAGCTCAGCGCCCGTCCAGTCCCGCGGGGCCTGGAGCAGGGACAGGAGCTGGAGCAGTCGGGCCGCGGGGTCGCGTACGCCCCGGGTCACCACGGAATCGGCGCTCATGGCGCTCACCCTCACCGATCAATAGGACGTTCGATGACCTCTTGGACGTCTACCGTCGACGACATCGGGCGAAACCGCGCGCGCTGCTGCCCAGCCATCTAGACCACGTAGACGCCAAGACACAGCGCCGACCACGCCGTCGCGCTCCAGGCAACCGACGCAAGAGGCGCTCGGTCCATGTGTGGACGGCCGTGCGCCGGCCGACGGAGGCACCTCGCCGGCGCCGGGTGCTACCACCCGAATTTCCGGTCCACCTCGCCGGCGAACTCCTCGAAGGTCAGCACCGCGTCACCATTCTTGTCCGCGGCGTCGAACAGTGCCGACGAAGCCTCCGCGTCCTGGACACCCCAGAACGGCAGATCCCCCCGGGCGGCGAGCGTGGGTCCCTTCGTCCGGAGGGCCGTGATCACCTCGTCCCGGGTCAGCTGTCCGTCGCCGTTGAGGTCAAGTGCGTCAAACAGTTTGCGAGCCTTCTCGCTCATCACAGAATCCCCGTTTCATGGCGTCAACGTCGCCAGCGCATCCTATGCGCGACTCTGCGGTGGACCTCCGGCGTGGGCCCCGCCGGGCATCGGGACCGTCGGACGCACGTCGGTGAGCGGGAGTTGGCCCTTCAGCATCCGGCCGCCGTCGCCGGTGAGCCGCAGGTAGTAGTCCGCGGAGCAGGCGGTGCCGTCCTCGTCGAGGCCGAGGAAGCCCGAGTCCATAGGGACGTGGGCCGCGCTCTCGGCCGTCCTGGCGATCTGGTTGCCCTCGTTGTACTCGTCGAACATGGAGATGTAGATGCCCTGGGCGCCGAGCCGGACCATGTTGTAGAACTGCCGCCACATGAAGTCGCCGTGGGCGCGCTGGCGCGACTGGACGTGGCCGGGCAGCACACACGGCTGGCAGTCGACGCCGTGGGCGTCGCAGTCGGCCTGGTCCGGGGTGTTGACGTTCGCGTGGAAGCGGTCCGTGTCCGCGATGGTGCCGATCCTGCCCACCATCCACGGTGAGAGCATGCCGAAGGCGTGGTAGACGTCGAGGCAGCCGGGTCGGGAGTCCTCGGTGCCGGTGCGCCAGCGCGAGCGCGACCTGCTGACCCGCACGGCCGCCGCCGAGGAACGGGCCCGCCTCACCGCCCTGTCCGAGCCCGGCTGGCCGCCCGCCGTCCAGGCCGCCACGTACCGGATCGTCCAGGAGTCCCTGACGAACGTCCGCAAGTACGCGCCCGGTTCGGCCGTGACGGTGGACCTGGTCGCCGCGCCAGACCGTGCGGCGCTGATCGCGGCCGTCACCAACACGGCTCCGCCCAGCGGCGACGCCCGGCCCGCGCCGCAGGCCGGTCCGCCGACCGGACGGAACGGACTGGCCGGACTCTACGAGCGGACCGCCCAGCTGGGCGGCCATCTGACCGCGGGCCCCACCCCGGACGGCGGTTTCCAGGTCCGGGCCACCCTGCCGTGCCCGGCCTGACCGTCCGTCTGCGCGGGCGGGTCAGCCGCGGGCGGGTCAGCGGGGGCGCGACTCCCAGGCGCGGGCGAAGAGTTCGGGCAGCGGGCCGGTGGCCGGGGCGCTGAGGACCTTGGTGCGGTCCGGGGAGAGCCGCGCGCCGAGCAGGTCGGCCTTCCGGGTCTCCATGGGGTGGTACGGCTTCGCGGCGGCGGCCCAGTCGCCGGGCAGGAAGACGCCGCGGCCGGAGCGGGGGCGCCGGTCGGCGAGGACCAGGGCCGCGTCGAGGAGTTCGGCGGTGGCCGCCTTGTGCGCGGTGGGCCTCCAGCCGTTCCAGCGGCGGACGTTGCGGTCGGTGGGCGCGGGCAGGGCGAGCAGTTGGAGGTAGAGGGCCGCGGCGTCGGCGCCGAGGCCGAGTTCGGCGGCGGCCTTGGCGTGCGTGTCCGGGGCCGAGGCGCGCGGGTCGGTCTCGTACCGCCCGGGCGGCAGCGACCCGGAAGTGATGCGCTCCTCCAGGCGCCGGCACTCGGGGCCGCGCAGCCAGCGGACCCGCGCGAGGTGGGATCCTTCGCGGTCGACGACGGCGTCCAGCCGCCGCGAGCGCGCGTCCTTGCCGTACCGCCCGGGCCGGAAGTAGATGCCCGGCGACTCGCGTTCGCCCCACCGGTCGATGCCGCCCTCGGCGATCACGGTCAGGCCGTCGTCGAGCGTGGGGTGGCCGAGCGCGTCGAGGGCCTCGCGGTACTCCTCGGCTCCGGGGAAGGACGGCAGCAGCTCCGCCACGGTGCGGCCGCGCAGGGCCCAGCCGTCGGTGGCGAGCAGCAGCCCCGGGTGGGCCAGTCGCTCGCGCAGCAGGGCGGTCACTTCGGGGAGGCCCTCGCGGACCGGGTCACCGGCGGGCAGTTCGGCGTAGATCCACGGGATCACCTCGCAGGCCGCGGCGAGCAACTCCTTGAAGCGGAAGCCCTCCTCGCCCTCCCAGCCGTGGCCGATGACGTCGCTCGCCCGCAGCCGGGTGTCGGGGTCCCGGGTCAGCACCGGGTTGCTCGCGGGGTCGGCGAACAGCGCGCAGACGGCTGCCGGGGCCATGCGGATCGACGCGTGTTCGGTGGCCACGGCCAGCGTCGCCTCCGAGACGGCGGGGCGCACGCCGCGCTGCGCGCGCCATGCCTCGGCGATCCGGCCGGCGAGCGCGGCCTGGCCACCGGGCTGCCACAGCTGGGCCGGGTCCTCGGGCAGCACCGCGGCGAACAGCTCCAGGCGTTCGGGTACGTGCACGTCGTACAGCTCCCGCTGCCCCGCGGCGGCCTCGGCCTGCCCCAGCCCCATGACCTTGCGGGTCTCCGCGTCGAGCCGCCACGTGACGTAGGAGGCGTCCGGGATTCCGGCGAGCAGCAAGGAGGCGGCGGCGCGGCTCACTCCGGTGGCCTCGGCCAGCGCGGCGGCCGCGTCCCGGTCCCAGGGCACGGGGCCGTTCTCCCGTACGAGGGCGGTGAGGCGGCGCAGTTGGTCCGGGGTGCCCCAGCCGTCGGTGGGGACGTGGGCGGCTTCGGTGATCTCGCCGGGTGCGGGCGGGGCGGCGGCGCCGGTGCGCAGCTCGACGAAGTGCCGTCCGCTCTCGCCGCTGCCGAGCCCGTGCACGGCCACGAGCGCGCCTCGGTCGTCGCGGGCCCCGTACACCTGTGTGTCGGTGAGCTCGATGGTGCCGGTCCGCATGCGGGCGACGGCCGCCGGGTCGGCGAAGGGCGTCGCGGCCCAGGCGTCGAGCGTCGCCAGCAGGACCTCGCGCAGCTCGGCGTGGACGGGATACGCGCAGGACCGCAGCGCGACGGCGCCGATCCGGCCGATGAACCGCGACCAGAACCAGCCCCGGTACTGATCGGGGAGTTGATCGGTCCGCCCCGTCAGGTAGTCGCCGGTGCGGGCGATCCCGGCGAGGGTGCCGGCCCGCCAGTACCCCTCGCCGCCGATGAGCCCGGCGAGGGCGGGGGCGATCCGGTCCTCGTTGAAGGGAGCGGCGACGGGTATCCGGTCCTGTGGCATGCCGTACATCCTGACATCCTGCCTGGTCTTGCACGGGGGCGGACCCCCCCCCCCCCCCCGAGGGGGGG